>JAUPTV010000252.1 GCA_030917925.1 Pseudomonadota bacterium | reverse complement strand
GCGGATGATCTTGAAACCCTCCGCATTGAGATCGACCGCTTCTTGGATCAATTTGCCCAAGGGTCCTTGGAACTACTGCGCTACGTGGGCCTAGAGGTACCGGATTAAATTCTTAAAGATCATAAGCCAGACCTACGGCAGAACCGGACTTCCGGCGCTCTGGAGGGTACTTGTTGCGCCTTGCCTAAGCAATTGGCTTGTGAACGATAAATCATGGATGAATTCCTCCAAGCTGGTTATCACCTATAAGGAAAACAACGGCGATGAGTGACACCCATCCCGGCCTGGCCGCCCATCCCGGTCACTGGCCCAAAGCCCTGTTTACCGTTGCGCTGCTGTTTTCGATCTTCCAGATCATCACCGCTGCCTACCATCCGGTATCCACGCAAGTGCTGCGATCCGGGCATGTCAGTTTCCTGCTGATGCTGATTTTCCTCAGCGTTCCGGGACGAGGCCAAGGCCAACCCTGGTCGCCGCTGGCCTGGCTGCTGGCGCTGGCCGGGGCGAGCACTGCCCTGTATCAGTGGGTCTTTGAGGCGGACCTGATCCAGCGATCCGGGGAATTGACGGACGCTGACCGCATCATCGGGTTGCTGCTCATCGCGCTGGTGTTTGAAGGGGCGCGCCGGGTGATGGGAGCCGCGCTGCCGCTGCTCTGCGGGCTGTTTCTTGCCTACGGATTGTTCGGCCAGTACCTGCCCGGCGATCTGGCGCATCGCGGCTATGGCCTAGATCAAATCGTCAATCAGTTGTCTTTCGGCACCGAAGGGCTGTATGGCACGCCGACCTATGTATCAGCCACCTACATCTTCTTGTTCATCCTGTTCGGCTCCTTCCTGGAACAGGCCGGAATGATCAAGCTGTTTACCGATTTCGCCCTCGGCCTGTTCGGCCACCGACTCGGCGGTCCGGCCAAAGTCTCGGTATTCTCCTCGGCGCTGATGGGCACCATTACCGGTTCCGGCGTGGCCAACGTCGTCACCACCGGCCAATTCACCATCCCGCTGATGAAACGCTTCGGCTACAGTCCCGCTTTCGCCGGGGGCGTGGAAGCGACCGCCAGCATGGGCAGCCAGATCATGCCGCCGGTGATGGGCGCAGTCGCGTTCATCATGGCCGAAACTCTCAACGTGCCCTATATCGAAGTCGCGAAAGCGGCACTGATTCCGGCGCTGTTGTACTTCGGTTCGGTGTTCTGGATGGTGCATCTCGAAGCCCGTCGCGCCGGTCTGGAAGGTCTACCCAAAGACCAATGCCCCGACCCGTGGGCGGCGGTGCGGGAACGCGCCTATCTGCTGATTCCGCTGGTGGTACTGGTCGGCCTGTTGTTTTCCGGGCGCACCCCGCTGTTCTCCGGCACGGTCGGACTGGCGCTGACCGCCATCGTCATTCTCGGTTCCGCATTGATCCTGCCGATACCCGCCTTCGGTCTGCGCCTCGCCTTCTGGATCGGGCTGGGCATTCTATGCGGTGGATTTTTCCCACTGGGCATCACCGTGATCTTCGGCGTCATCGCCGTGCTGATCGCCGGTTGCGCTTTCGTCCGGGGCGGTCGCGAAACCTTGCGCCTGTGTCTATACGCACTGGTGGAAGGCGCACGCCATGCCGTACCGGTCGGCATCGCCTGCGCCCTGGTCGGCGTCATTATCGGCATCGTCACCCTGACCGGCATCGCTACGACCTTCGCCGGCTACATTCTCGATCTGGGCAAAAGCAGCCTGTTTCTGTCGCTGGTGCTCACCATGCTGACCTGTCTGGTGCTGGGCATGGGCATTCCCACCATTCCCAACTACATCATCACCAGTTCCATCGCTGCTCCCGCGCTGCTCGAATTGGGGGTGCCGCTGCTGGTGTCCCACATGTTCGTCTTCTACTTCGGCATCCTGGCGGATTTGACGCCGCCGGTCGCGCTGGCCTGTTTCGCTGCCGCGCCCATCGCTGGCGAGAGCGGCCTGAAAATTAGCGTCTGGGCGGTGCGCATCGCCATAGCCGGGTTCGTGGTGCCGTTCATCGCGGTTTATAGCCCGGCGCTGATGCTGCAAGGCGATAGTGCACTGGCGGTGGTCTATGTGGTCGGCAAAGCCATCCTGGCGATTGGGTTATGGGGCGCGGCCTCCATCGGCTGCCTGCGTGAACCGCTCAGTGGATGGGAACGCTTACTGGCCTTTGGCGCGGGCGCGGCGCTGATTATGGCGTTGCCGGTCACTGATGAACTCGGCTTTGGGCTGGCGCTGCTGGTCATTGGCCTCCATACCTGGCGCATCCGCACGATCAAGGCGCGTAGCGCATGACGGGCTTGTGTCTGGGACTGGCCGGTGTCGCGTGGGCGATGTTGCCTATTGCCGAATTCACCCTGGCCTGGACGCACACGGTGGAAAAGATTCGCTGGGAGGAAGATTACCGGGTGACCGCTGACGGACTGCTGCTGACCGAGGCGCGAATTCGGGGCAGCGGCGCGGGCATGGAAATTCCCGAAGACGCGATTTGGGCCAAAGGCGTCTGGCGTTACCGACCCGCCCTGCCCCCGCAACAACCGCTACGGCTGGCGCGAATACCTGAAGCGGGCGATTACCAACTGTGCAGAGCCGCAGACTGTCAGGAATTCAGTATGTGGCTCGGACCGTCGCACGCTGACCGCCCCTGGCTGGAAGTGTGGGGCTGCCCGATAGCCGAGTCGCCCGTCCGGCACTGACAACCTTAATGCCCACTGAAATGCGGCGTTCGCTTTTCAGCAAACGCCCGCAGCGCCTCATCCAGATCCTGACTGAGGAAAAACGAGGTATTCCACTGCGCGACGTATTCCAACCCCTCCGCTTCGCCATGCGCATCGCTGTAATCCAGCACTTGCTTGACGCCCTGCACCGCCAGTGATGAGTTAGCGGCAATCCGGTCCGCCAGTTCTCGCGCTGCCTGTAACAGTTGGTCTTTGTCGGGATAAACTGCGTTAATCAGCCCGCAATCCCGCGCCCGTTCGGCATTGATCGGTTCCCCGGTAAACGCCAGTTCCCGAGCCATACCCTTGCCCACCAGCGCGGTGATCCGCTGCAATGTCCCCAAATCCGCCACCATGGCCATGCGGGTTTCGTGAATCGCAAACTGGGCGTCAGCGCTACCCAGACGAATATCGCAGGCGGTCGCCAGATCGAGACCACCGCCCAGACACCAGCCCTGCACGGCGGCAATGACCGGCTGCCGACAGCGTTGCACCTGGGTAAAGCAGTCCTGGAAATCGCGGATGATCTCACCCAACCGTTGCCGCCGCCGGATTTCACTCATGTCGCTCGATGGCAATAGATCCATCGCCTCATTCAAATTCAGTCCGGCGCTGAACACCCGGCCTTCCGCCCACAGCAGCACCACTCGCGCTTCCTCATCGGCGCTGATCTGTTGAAAAGCCTGGCGGATTTCATGGAAGAAGGTCCGGGTCATCGCGTTCAATTTCCCCGGATTGTTCAGCACAATTTCGACACGGGGGCCAATACGGTCAAGACACAGGGTTTCGTAGGTCATGGGAAGGACTCCTGAGAAGCAGCGTGCAGGGTTGCGAAGCGGGCAGTCAACAGGCGGGCGGCTTCGCGCATTAACCGTTCGGCAAGGTCATCAACATGGCGGTTGCGCCAGTCCGCCTGTGGGGTATCTTTCAGCCACTGGTTGCAAGCGCCCATCGCCGGACCGCAGTGAATTTGATAATCCACCCGGCCCGCCGGATCGCCAGACAGCGCCAGCCGGTTGCTGCGCACGAAATACCAGCGCAGGATCATCGCCAGTTTCTGCTTGGGTTGGCGTTCGGCGCGTTCCAGTTCAGCGGGCGCAACTTGCGCGTAATAGGCGCGGGTTTCCGCCCAGACCGCCTCGCAACTGCGCCCAAAATATTTCTCTTCCAGCATTCGCCGGGTGGCGGGATCGAGTTGTTCCAGCGCCTCGTAACGGCGATAAATCTCATACAACTTGTTGGCACGGGCCGGGAACAAGACGCCTTTTTTCAATACCTGCACCTTGGCCCCAATCTCGAACATATCGCCCGCCGGGCACATATCGGTGTCCTGGATGTCCGCCGCCGCCAGCAGGTCCTTCACTTCAGCACTGGTTCCGGCTTCCACCGTGCATTGATTGATCGAGCCGGTCAGCACGAAGTCGCAGCCGAGAATGAACGCCGCAGCGATGCTCTCCGGCGTGCCCAAACCGCCCGCGCCGCCGACGTGTGGCGGTTGCGGATAACGGTATTGCGCCTGCGCCCGGTCGCGCAAGCGCAGAAAGGTCGGAATCAACGCATAAGCCGCCGCCCGGTCGGTATGGCCCCCGGAATCGGCTTCGGCGCACAGATCGTCGGCCATGGGAATGTGCGCCGCCAGTTCCGCTTCAGTCGCGGTAATCCGGCCCGCCGACCGTAGCGCAGACACTATTTCCACGGGCGGCGGAGCCAGAAAATACTGGGCGACTTCCGGGCGGGACGCCTTGCCCATCACCCGGTTCGGCGCAATGACCGCACCGTCTGGACCGCGCCGCAAACCGCTGACCCGATAACGGACCAGCGCCGAACTCATATTAATATAGGCGGCCGCTTCGACTTCACGCACCGCCTGTTGCAACAACAAATCAACCGTGCGCTCTTCCAGATCGGGCATCAACAAGTTATTCAGCAGATTCACCCCAAAAGGCTGACCGGGCTGCAATTCGGCATGGATGCGGGCGATAGCGGCGGCAATCACGTCCAGGCGCTGACCACCGGAACCGTAATAACCCAACAGGTTGGCGCGGCCCAGGCGAATCACCAGTTCCGGCGAGGCGACGCCCTT
>JAUPTV010000251.1 GCA_030917925.1 Pseudomonadota bacterium | reverse complement strand
CCCAAGGTGAGTCTTGAACCTCCGTACAACGTAGCCCCTTTCGACATCCCGGTCAGGCGGGCTTAGGCTGGTCAACCGAGCTTGTCTCCAAGCTCCCGCCTTCAGGCGGGGGTAGTTGACTCGGTTCTACCGGAACGATAGGCTCGAACAGGGAAATATCACCGAGGATACCATGTTGATCCCTGACTCCCTGCTAAAACCCGCCACATAAAAAAACGCGGGACACAATACCTTATCGCTATTGCATCCCGCGCTGAATCAATCAACAACCGTGATTATTTAAAGAAACCCTTCATCGCTTCGCCGATGTCCGCCGGAGAACGCACAATCGTCGCGCCTGCCGCTTCCAGCGCCGCGAACTTGTCCGCCGCCGTGCCTTTGCCGCCCATAATGATGGCACCGGCATGGCCCATGCGCTTGCCAGGAGGCGCGGTCACGCCAGCGATGTAAGCCACCACCGGCTTCGTGATGTAAGCCTTGATGAATTCAGCGCCTTCTTCTTCGGCAGAGCCGCCGATTTCGCCGACCATCACGATCCCTTCGGTCTGCGGATCATCCTTGAACAGCTTGAGTACATCAACAAAGCTCATGCCATGAATCGGGTCGCCGCCAATGCCGACGCAGGTGCTTTGACCCAGACCGGCTTGCGTGGTCTGATAGACCGCTTCATACGTCAGGGTGCCGGAGCGGGAGACGATGCCGATCTTGCCGGGCAGGTGAATATGGCCGGGCATGATGCCCATCTTGCAAGCGCCGGGGGTGATCACGCCGGGGCAGTTCGGGCCGATCAGGTAGACGTCCGGGTAATTGCTCATCAGCACCGCTTTGACCTTCAGCATATCCATGACTGGAATGCCTTCAGTAATGCAGGCGATAACCTTGATACCGGCATCCGCCGCTTCCAAAATCGCATCGCCGGCGAACGGAGCCGGAACGTAGATCATGGTCGCGTCGGCACCGGTGGCGGCGACGGCTTCATAAACCGTGTTGAACACCGGCTTGCCCAGATGGGTCGTGCCACCCTTGCCGGGGCTGATGCCGCCAACCAGGTTGGTGCCGTAAGCAATCGCCTGTTCGGCGTGGAACGTGCCCTGCGAGCCGGTAAAGCCCTGGCAGATCACCTTGGTGTCTTTGTTAATCAGAATGCTCATAGTCGTCTTATTCTCTCTAATCGTGGAAACCGAAGGCGCGCCCGATTACTTCGCAGCGGCGGCCACTGCCATCTTGGCGGCGTCGGTGAGATCGTCAGCGGCCATAATGTTCATGCCGGACTGGGCCAGCATCTCGCGGCCGGCTTCCACATTGGTGCCCTGCAGGCGCACGACGACCGGTAACGTCAGACCGACTTCCTTGACCGCCGCAATGATGCCTTCAGCGATAGTGTCGCAACGAACGATGCCGCCGAAGATATTGACCAGAATCGCTTTGACCTTGGAAGAGGACAGAATCAGCTTGAAGGCGCGGGCCACACGTTCGGCCGTTGCGCCGCCGCCGACATCGAGGAAGTTGGCCGGTTCGCCGCCATGCAACTGGCAGACATCCATGGTCGCCATCGCCAAACCAGCGCCGTTGACCATGCAGCCGATATTGCCATCCAGCGCCACATAGTTCAGGCCGATTTCGTGGGCGATATGCTCACGCTCGTCTTCCTGGGTGGGATCGCGCATTTCGGCGGTGTCCTTGTGCCGATAGGTCGCGTTGTCGTCCACACTGACCTTGGCGTCCAGCGCCATCACCTGGCCGTCTGCGGTCACGATCAACGGGTTGATTTCGACCATGCTGCAATCTTTCTGGACGAACAGGTTATAAACGCCGCCCACTACTTTGACCAGTTGATCGATTTCTTTCTTGCCCATGCCCATCCGGAAACCCAGGTCGCGGGCCTGATAAGCCTGGAAGCCGGCGATGGGATCAATGGCCAGGGTCAGAATCTTTTCCGGGGTCTTGGCGGCAACTTCCTCAATATCCATACCGCCTTCGGAAGAACCGATGATAATGACGCGCTTTTTGCTGCGATCCACCAGGCAACTCAGATAGTATTCTTTGGCGATGTCCACGCCATCCTGGATCAGCAGTTGGTGAACCTTGACGCCCTCGGGTCCGGTTTGGTGGGTGTGCAGGGTCGAGCCGAGCAGCCGACCGGCCTGCGCTTCAACATCCTGAATGGTGCGAACGAACTTGACGCCGCCGGCCTTGCCGCGACCGCCGGCATGGACCTGGGCTTTGACCACCCACGGTCCACTGGGGCTGATTTCCTTGGCGGCTTCAATTGCTTCCTGCTGGGAAGTGACCTTGATGCCCTTGGGAATCGCCACACCAAATTGCTGGAGCAGTTCTTTTGCTTGGTATTCGTGCAGATTCATCAGATTCTCCGCGAGAGACCCCGGCGTTCACGCCGGGGAGGGATAGCGAACCGTGCAACGCAACGGTCAGCCGTTGTTAGATGCCGGTCTTTCCCGACTGTCCGCTCGTAAGAGCCTGGTTACGGAGCCTTGCGGCTCGCTCCCATCGCCCCTGTTGTGTACCGGCATCGCGTCCCGATCCGTTTCGTGCTGACCCTGAGCGTGTCTGCAACCGGGACTTTCAGAGCTTGGCGTTGAGGAAGCGTCCCAAGGTGAGTCTTTAACCTATACACAACGTAGCCGACTGGTTACGGCTTGGGCTGGTCAACCCAGGCTTGCGGTTTTATCCACCACAAGCCTCGCCTTTTGGGGCGGGGTGATTGACGTGGAGTACATCCCCCTCTTGTGTTGAAGCGATTATTGTATTCCGAAATCCCCTAATCTTCACACCCCTATTGCAAGATTATCGATGATTGGCTGACTGGAAAAATTGCCCCTCCAGGTTCAGGAGTGATTTAAAATGGCCATTAGATGACCCAGTGAACGTTAGAAGCCGGGTGTTTTCGATTATATATCGAAAAAATGAGATATATTGTTACCTCACAGGGAAATTCACGCCATATATGCCGACCTTTATCAATTTGTCCGATCCGCTGGCGGGCCTCTATATCGATCGGTTCACTGACCGCCGTCATCTGTGGCTGGTGTTCCGGGCCACCAATATCTACCGCCTAGTACTGGCCTCGCTGTTACTGGCAGCCTTCGCGCTGGATGAACAGAGTCGGTTGTTCGGCAAGCAGGATCCGCGACTGTTTCTGGGCGCAGCGCTGGCCTATCTGATATTGGCGATCATCGCGATTGCCGGCAGTTACTGGCGATGGCCACGACTCTTCATTCAGGCCCATGGGCAGATGCTGGTCGATCTGATCGTACTGACCGTTATTATCAACGCTTCGGGGGGACTATCCAGTAGTCTGAACAGTTTGCTGATCGCGGCGGTTGCCGCCAACGGCATTCTGTTGCCGATGATTTCTGCATTATTGGCCGCCGCGATGGGATTTTTCCTGTTGATCAGCTCCTGGCTGGTCGATCGCTGGCATTACGCCGAGCTGCTGGCTCGCCAGGAGCGCGGTCCGGGAGGATGGGAAGGCTTCTGGACGCAACTGAATAATACGACCGATGACTGGGTGCGGCTGGGGGTGCTGGGTGCGGTACTGTTCGCCGCCGCCGGCCTGACCCATGCCTTGGCGGAGCGCGCCCGGCGCGGTGAAGCGCTGGCCCGGCAGCGCACCTGGGAGTTGCTGGAAATAGCCGAGTTGAACCAGGGAATCATCCGCCACCTGCAAAACGGGGTGGTGGTCGTGGACGCCATGCATCAAATTCAATTGATAAATGATACCGCCCGTGAATGGCTGGGGGCGTTGGATGCGGTTCCGGGAAGCGGCCTGGAACAGGTTTCGCCGCCGCTGGCCTATGGTCTGAAACGCTGGCTGTGTGAGGGAAGCGTTGAAGTTTTTCCCTTCCGACCCGCCGAGCACCGTCCGGAATTGATCCCGAGGTTCACCCGGCTGAGCGGTCGCCAGGCGGCCAACGTGCTGATCCTGCTTGAAGATTCTGACCAGACCGCGATGCAGCTACAGCAAATCAAACTGGCGGCTCTGGGGCGACTGACGGCGGGTATTGCCCATGAAATCCGCAATCCGCTGACCGCGATCAGCCATGCGGCCCAGTTACTCGAAGAATCGGCCAGCGCCAGCGCCAGCACCAGCGATCAGCGGTTGGCGCAGATTGTTCACGATAACGTCAAACGCGCCAACCGGATTATCAGCGACGTCCTTGATCTGGCGCGGCGCGAGCGGGTGAAGCCGGAGCGGCTCGAATTGGCACCCTGGCTGGAGCTTTTCCGTGAGGAATTTCTGCGTGGTCTGGATCATCCAGCGCCCGAATGGCGTCAGTCGGTGGAATCGGCTGATCTGGCGATCCTCTTCGACCCTCATCAACTGCGCCAGGTACTCTGGAATTTGTGCGCTAACGCCTGCCAGCATGGCGTCCAGTCTGGCGCAACCGCGTATCTTGAACTCCACGCTGGACGGGAAAGCAGTTATGAGCGACCGTTCCTGGAAGTACGCGATGCCGGTCCCGGAATCCCGCCGGAGAATGTTTCCCACCTGTTTGAGCCTTTTTTCACGACCCGCGCCAGGGGGACGGGCCTGGGGTTATACCTGGCCCGTGAACTGTGTGAAGCCAACCGGGCCCAGTTGCAATATGTGCCGGTTGCCAAGAGTGGTAGTTGTTTTCGCATTACCTTTGTTCACCCGAGTCCTGTATCGGAGATGGATTGATGGACGCTTGCAACGCTTTGATCGTGGATGATGAGGCCGACATCCGTGAATTGATCGAAATGACCCTGTTGCCGCTGGGCGTGTCCTGCCTGTCGGTGGAGAACCTGGGCGAGGCGCGCCTGTTGCTCAAACGCCAGCCGTTTAGCTTCTGCATTACCGATCTGCGACTGCCGGACGGCAGTGGGCTGGAACTGGTTGCACATATTCAAAAGCACCATCCCAGTTTGCCGGTGGCGGTGATTACGGCGCATGGCAATGTGGAGAGCGCGGTGGAGGCGCTCAAGCTGGGCGCTTTTGATTTTGTGCCCAAACCGTTTGAGTTAGCGGTGCTGCGGAACATGGTGGCGACGGCGTTGCGGCTGAACCGGGGCAGCGAGGGCCGACCCGGCGACAATCGCCCGGTGTTGCTGGGCAAATCGGGGATTATGGCGGAGGTCCGGGCGTTGATTGCTAAACTGGCGCGCAGTCAGGCACCCATTTTGATTCATGGCGAGTCCGGGACTGGCAAGGAACTGGCAGCTCGACTGATTCATCTGTCCGGACCCCGCGCCGATAAGCCGTTTGTTCCGGTCAACTGCGGGGCGATTCCCGAGCATTTGATGGAAAGTGAATTCTTCGGCTACAAAAAAGGCAGTTTCACTGGCGCGGCGCAGGACAAGGGTGGGCTGTTTCAGGCCGCGCAAGGCGGTACGCTGTTTCTGGATGAAGTCGCGGAACTCCCCGTTCAGATGCAAGTAAAATTGCTGCGGGCGATTCAGGAGCGGGCGGTGCGTCCGGTGGGCGCTCAGGTCGAGGTGGCGACGGATGTGCGCCTTCTCAGCGCGACCCACAAAAACCTGGCAGCCCTGGTCCAGGAAGGGATGTTCCGCCAGGATCTGTTTTACCGGTTGAATGTGATTCAGATGCGGTTGCCGAGCCTGTGCGAACACCCGGAGGATATTCCCGATCTGGCCGAGGCGATTCTCGACCGGCTGAGCCAGGAGTCGGGCGGGGCGCATCCCAGGCTGGCACCGACGGCGTTGGCGGTATTACGGACTTATCCGTTTCCGGGGAACATCCGGGAATTGGAAAATATCCTGGAGCGGGCTTTTACCCTCTGTGAAGGACAGGTTATCCAGGCTGAGGATTTGTTGCTGCCGGTTGTTGAAAACCGTCTACGGTCGTCGATTCCGGTTCCCGAAACTTCGGGCGGTGAACCGGCAATGGAACCATTGATCTCGCCAACGGATAGCGAACCCAAGACTGTTCCCTATCCGTCAGCGCCGGTCGTCAATGATCTGGAAGGCTATCTGGAGAGCCTGGAGAAAGCAGCGATCATGCGGGCGCTGGAAGCAAGCCGCTATAACAAGACTGCCGCTGCCGAAAAACTGGGGATCAGCTTTCGGGCGCTGCGCTATCGGTTAAAGAAGCTGGGACTGGATTGAAGGCTGAAAGCTGACGCCAACCCGCATTGCTCATACCAAGCTGCCTCGCAACCCTAGCGCAAGCCAGGGCTTCGCGCAGGCCCGAATTTTATTTTTCTTAAAAAAAAGTAAGGTTGAATATAATTATTCTTTTTTTGCCTGACGCCGGCTCATAAACAACAGGCGCTCGAACAGATGCACATCCTGCTCGTTTTTCAGCAAGGCCCCATACATGGGTGGAATGGCTTTGCGTGAGTCGCCGCGTAACGCCTCGGGCGGGATATCCTCGGCCACCAGCAGCTTGATCCAGTCCAGCAATTCCGACGTCGACGGCCGCTTCTTCAGCCCCGGCACTTCGCGGATTTCAAAAAATGATTCCAGCGCTTCACTCAGTAGCCGTTTCTTCAAATCCGGGTAATGCACGTGCACGATCCGCTCCATGGTTTCCTTGTCCGGAAAGCGGATGTAGTGGAAAAAACAGCGGCGCAGGAACGCATCGGGCAGTTCTTTCTCATTATTACTGGTGATAATAATGATCGGGCGCTGGCGGGCCTTGATGGTTTCCCGGGTCTCGTAGACATAGAATTCCATGCGGTCGAGTTCCAGCAACAGGTCATTGGGAAACTCGATATCGGCTTTATCGATCTCATCGATGAGCAGCACGGGCTGGACGTCAGCGGTAAAGGCTTCCCACAGTTTGCCCTTGACGATGTAATTGCTGATGTCATGCACCCGCGCTTCACCGAGCTGGGAATCGCGCAGCCGGGATACCGCGTCATACTCGTACAAGCCTTGCTGGGCTTTGATGGTGGATTTGATATGCCACTGAATGAACGGCCGATGCAGGGCGTTGGCGACCTCTTCGGCTAACTGGGTTTTACCGGTGCCCGGCTCGCCCTTGACCAGCAAGGGGCGACCCAGGGTGACAGCGGCGTTCACCGCCACCATCAGATCGTCAGTGGCCACATAGCGTTCAGTACCACGAAAACGGGATTCGGACATTCGCGATTTCCTTCAAGACAAGCAGTGATCAGAGTCTATATAGCTGTAGATTATAAAAAAAGTATTTATTATTCTTTATGATTGGCTGTCGGGTCTGCTATTGTTATTCAATAATCGGTTGGCTATTTGTTCAGTTTAGCAGACCGGCGCGACTGCCGCATTCACCCCTGCATGGAGAAGAATCTGATGAGAGCAAACACGATTCTGGAAACGATTGGCAACACCCCGCATGTCCGCATCAATCGGCTGTTTGCCGAGCGCAATGTCGAGGTCTGGATGAAGCTGGAACGGGCGAATCCCGGCGGCAGCATCAAGGACCGCATCGGGCTGTCGATGATCGAGGACGCCGAGCAGCGCGGTGTGCTCAAGCCGGGCGTCACTATTATCGAACCCACCTCGGGCAATACCGGCATTGGTCTGGCGATGGTGGCCGCTGCCAAGGGTTATAAACTGATCCTGACCATGCCCGAATCCATGTCGCTGGAGCGGCGGCGCTATCTGGCGGTGCTCGGAGCGGAACTGGTGCTGACGCCGAAGGAAAAGGGGATGCCAGGTGCGATTGAGAAGGCACAGGAATTATTGGATAGCACGCCTAATGCTTGGATGCCGCAGCAGTTTGAGAACGCGGCCAATCCCGAAATCCATCGCCGTACCACTGCCCAGGAAATTCTGGCGGATTTCCCCGATGGATTGGATTACCTGATCACTGGCGTCGGCACCGGCGGCCATATTACCGGTTGCGCCATCGCGCTGAAGGAGAAATTCCCGCATCTGAAAGCGCTGGCGGTGGAACCGGCCGCTTCTCCGGTATTGAGCGGGGGTCAGCGCGGCCCGCATCCCATTCAGGGCATCGGCGCGGGTTTTGTGCCGGCCGTGCTGAATACCGATCTGCTGGACGGGGTTATCACGGTCAGCCAGGAGAACGCTTTTAAATATGCAGTGCGCTGCGTCAAGGAGGAGGGCATTTTTATCGGCATTTCTTCCGGCGCATCGCTGGCGGCAGTGGCGCAGAAATTGCCGGAAATCCCCGATGGCAGCCGGATTCTGACGTTCTGCTACGATACCGGCGAGCGTTATCTGTCGGTTCCGGGATTGTTTGATTAACGCTACAACTGATTGATCATGCTGGCCAGGCAGGCGGCGCCGTAACCGTTGTCGATGTTGACGCCGCCGTAACCGTTGTCGATGTTGACGCCGCCGCCGCCGCCAGCACCCGTTTGCCTAATGTGATGCGCGACGACCAGGAGCAGGCTGCTGTCGAGTCCCCCGGAACAGGCGACCGCGATGGAGTCCATGCGGCGTAAAATATCCAGCAACCGCTGATAGCCAGGTTCAGCCAGAAAAGGAGGGGTTTCAGCGTTCAGGGTCGTTGATGCATGGGGTTCGATGGGTTTCGATAACCGGATTGACGCGCTATTCTACCATCCTTTCAATCCCTGACCGGAGGCCATCGGTGTTCTCCAGATTTCTGAAAAAAGACCTGAAAAAGACCCAGGTTGCGCCTGCCGCCGAGGCTGAAGTTCGCGTGCTGTTTATCTGTATGGGCAACATCTGCCGGTCGCCAGTAGCGGAGGGAGTCTTCCGGCGCGTACTGGAAGGGGCCGGGCTGTCTGAAAAGGTCCACGTCGATTCCGCCGGCACGCATTCCTACCACATCGGCGCACCGCCGGATACGCGCAGTCAGGCGACGGCCCTGCGCCGGGGTCTGGATTTAAGCGGTCTGCGCGCCCGACGGGTGACGGTGGCGGATTTTGCCGAATTTGATTATTTGCTGGCGATGGATCGGGACAATCTCAGGGATTTGCTGGAACTGTGTGAGGACAGCGCGTTGTCGAACCGCGTTCAGCTCTTTCTGGATTTTGCGCCGCATTTGCCGGAGCGGGAGGTGCCCGATCCCTATTACGGCGGAGCCGATGGCTTTGATCGAGTCATGGATCTGGTTGAAGAAGCGGCCCAGGGCTTGTTAGCGCATCTTCGCCAGCAGCATCGGTGGTAACGTTCAACGCCTCTCTCCCGCAGGCGGGAGAGGGGGTGAGGGTGGTTATTGCGGCGGGTAGTGTGGCTGTTCAGCGTCTGCATCCGGCGCTGTAGAAGTAGGTTCCAGTGGTGCCGCCAGCGGTTCTTCGGCAGCCGGCGACTCGTCAGTGGGAACGTGCCCCTTGGCAACCTCGATCGCTTCAGCGGGGACTTCCCCAACAGCCGGTTCCACGACTGCTGCTTCTGACTCAGCCGACGTTTCCTCAACCGGGACTTCCGCAACATCTGGTGCCACAACCGGGACTTCCGCAACATCTGGTGCCACAACCGGCGCTTCCAGCACAGCCGACGTTTCCTCAACCGGGACTTCCGCAACATCTGGTGCCACAACCGGCGCTTCCAGCACAGCGGGCGTCTCCTCAACCGGGACTTCTGGAACCATTGGCTCAGCAATCTTCGTTTCTGGCGCAACGAGTATCTCGCTGACCACGGGTTCTACAGCAACAGCTTCGGATTCACTGACGCCGGGCGCAGAGATTTCCACTTCATGAAGCGCCGGTTCGACCCATTCAAGCGTTTCAGTCGGTGGAGCCGGAATCTCGGTCCATGCTTCAGCGGCTCCTTCAGTTTCAGCGATGGGTGGAATGGGCGTTGCCACCACTGGCAGTGGCGCAACCTCCCGTTCGTCCTCGACGACCGGGTATTCCAGCCGGGGCGGCGGCGGTACGGGTAATTCGTCAGCCGACTCCATCGCAACCGCTGGCGCAACTTCCTGGATAACATCTGGCGCAGTTGCTGATGCTTTAGCAGCGGCTTCAGCGGCAGCAGCAGCGGCTAGAATCTCACGCGGCAGGCGTGGGCGGCCACTACGAATCCGGCGCTGTGGCACTGCGGCACCGGGCGCTGTCGCAGGAGTTGGAGGCGTGGGCGTGGCAACTTCAGCGGGCACTTCACCAGGTACTTCAATAGGTACTTCACTGCGAACAGTTTCAGCCTCGGATGCTATCGATGCAACCGCATCTGTCGCAGTGGTTTCAGGCTGATTGGCCGCATCGCCACGCCGCCGCCGCCGTCCCCCACGCCGCCCACGCCGGTTACGATTGTTGCCGTCCTCATCGGTTTCAGCGGCAGCAGCAGTTTCCTCCAGAGCCTCATCAGCACGAGCTACGACTGGTTCAATATCTGTTGGCAATTCCGGTAACCCGGCTTCTACTGGCGTCGGCGGGAGGGCAGGAACCGCTTCAGCAGCGACTGGAGCCACTGTGGGTTTGGCGGTGGGCGTTGCCACCGCTGGTTCTACCTCAGGTCGCCGCCCCGGTCGCTCACGGCGTTGCCGTTCAGGTTTGGGGGGGCGGTTGCCGGGCCGCGCTGGACGTTCTTCTTTGGGAGATTGCGGTTCTTGCGGTGGCTGTCCGAACAGGTTGCCCCAGAGCCAGCGGAAGAAACTGTGATCCGCCTCGGGCTTGACGGCGGGCGCTGGCGGTGGCAGAGGGACCGGGGTGGTGGGCGCGACGCCCTTGACGGCCGGTTCCTCGCCCAGATCGCGGATCACGGCGCTGACCGGCGACTCGTACTGTTCCTCGTAATCCTCGGCCAGGGTATAGGACAGCCGTTGGGCTTCCGACAGATCTTCAACCCGCAACCGACTGAGCTTGTAGTGCGGCGTGTCCAGTGATTCATTGGGAATCAGCAGGACGCCGACCTTCAGGCGCTGTTCAATGACGCGAATGGCTTCGCGCTTCTCGTTAAGCAGGAAAGTGGCGACCTTGACCGGCAATTGCACGACGACCCGACCAGTCTTGTCCTTCATCGCCTCTTCCTGGATCAGACGCAGGACGCTTAGAGCCAGTGATTCCACATTACGAATCGTGCCCTGACCGTTGCAACGCGGGCAAATGACATGGCTGGCTTCATCCAGCGACGGGCGCAACCGCTGGCGAGACATTTCCAGCAGGCCGAAGCGGGAGATGCGCCCGACCTGCACCCGGGCGCGGTCCACTTTCAATGCATCGCGGAGCCGGTTTTCGACCTCGCGCTGGTTGCGGGCGATGCCCATATCGATGAAATCAATGACGATTAGCCCACCCAAATCGCGCAGGCGCATCTGCCGGGCGATTTCATCCGCCGCCTCCAGATTGGTGGTCAGCGCGGTTTCTTCAATGTCGCTGCCCTTGGTGGCGCGTGCCGAGTTGATATCGACCGACACCATCGCCTCGGTGTAGTCGATGACGATCCCGCCGCCGGAGGGCAGACTAACCTCGCGCAGGTAGGCAGTTTCAATCTGCGATTCGATCTGAAAGCGGGTGAAGAGGGGGATGTTGTCTTGGTAGAGCTTGAGCTTGCCCAGGTTATGCGGCATCACCTGCTGCACAAATTCCTGCGCTTGCCGGTAGACCGCCGGGCTGTCGATGACGATTTCCCCGACATCGGCGCGCAGGTAGTCGCGCAGGGCGCGGATGATGATGTTGCTTTCCTGGTAGATCAGGAATGGTGCTCGCTTTTGCGAGGAGGCAGTCTCAATCGCCCGCCACAGGTTCAGCAGATAGTCCAGATCCCACTGCAACTCTTCCTGCGAGCGGCCCACGCCAGCGGTGCGCACGATCAGCCCCATCCCGTCGGGAATGTTGAGGCTGCTCATGATCTCGCGGATTTCCTGGCGGTCTTCCCCTTCGATGCGCCGGGATACGCCGCCAGCGCGGGGATTATTGGGCATCAGCACCAGGTAACGGCCGGCCAGGCTGATGAAGGTAGTCAGCGCCGCGCCCTTGTTGCCGCGTTCCTCCTTCTCCACCTGAATCACGATGTCCTGGCCTTCGCGCATGGCTTCGCGAATACTTGGACGCCCACCTTCGGTAGCATGGGGATCGAAGTTGCTGCGGTTGATTTCCTTGAACGGCAGGAAACCGTGCCGTTCTGCGCCGTACTCGACGAAGGCCGCTTCCAGTCCCGGTTCGATGCGGGTGATGCGGCCCTTGTAAATGTTGGATTTCTTCTGTTCCCGCGAGGGAGTTTCGATGTCGAGGTCGAATAATTTCTGACCATCGACCAGCGCCACGCGCAACTCTTCCTGCTGCGTGGCGTTAATCAGCATACGTTTCATGAATTTGTGGTCCTTGCGCTCAACCATCACCGGGGACAACGCGGTTGTCGCCGAGACGTGGCCGGGACTGGACGCCGCCTGGGGATAGAAATCCGCAAGGTCAGGCCGTCCCCAATACGCCAAAGGTTCGTTGTCCGTCGGCTGGGAGCGCGGTCAAGCGCCGCTCTGGTGGAAAGGGGTTGAGCAGCGGGAAAACCCTTTGAAAATACCTGCTCGCCGGGCAAAATGGCGCGCAGGTCTGAAAACCGATATCGTGTATTGTTCCAGTTTCGCCGGCCCCTGGGGCCTATCGACGACAACGTTAATCACTATAGCAGTACCAGGAATATGCTTCAAACAATGCCTGTAGCTTCTATTGGAGTGCGCTATTTGGAAGTCACTCCAGAATATGTAGATCAGCGTCTTGATAATTTTCTGCTGCGTGAGCTGAAAGGCGCGCCCAAGAGCTTGATTTATCGAATTGTGCGTACCGGCCAAGTACGCGTGAATGGCGGGCGGGTTCAGCCCGATCAGCGCTTGCACACCGGCGACCGGGTGCGCATTCCCCCGGTGCGACTGGGCGAGCGGGAGGAGCGACCGTTTCAACCGTCGTTGGGACTGGCGGATTTGTTGCGCGAGGCGGTGCTGTACGAGGATCGGGATGTGCTGGTATTGAACAAGCCGTCCGGGCTGGCGGTGCATAAGGGCAGCGGGCTGGACTATGGCGTGATTGAGGCGCTGCGGGCGTTGCGTCCGGCCGAGTCCTTTCTGGAACTGGCGCACCGGCTGGATCGGGAGACCAGCGGCTGTCTGGCGCTGGCGCGGACGCCGGTCGCATTGCGGCAGATTCAGGCGGCGTTCAAGGCCGGGCAGGTCGATAAACGCTATCTGGCGCTGGTGCGCGGTTACTGGAACCACGGTCCGCGTGAAGTGAATCAGCCGTTGCGCCGGAATGTGTTGCGCGGCGGCGAGCGGATGGTGGAAGTGCTGGAGGATGGTAAACCAGCGTTAACCCGGTTCCAGCCGGTGAGCCTGCACAAACCGGCTTCGTTGCTGGAGGCGAATATTGCTACCGGACGCACTCATCAAATTCGTGTTCACGCGGCCCACGTCGGTCATCCGCTGGCGGGCGATGATAAATACGGCGATGCGGCGTTTAACCGGTTGATGGCCGAACAGTACGGATTGCGCCGGCTGTTCCTGCACGCACACAGTTTGAATTTACCGCTCGGCGGGCGAGAAATTGCGGTGAGTGCGCCTCTGGATGTCGAACTGAAGGCGGTGCTGGATGGGTTGAGTTCCGTCCGCCGTCGCCCTTGAACCCCTCTCACCCCCAACCCCTCTCCCGGTGGGCGAGGGGAGTTTTATGGCCCCTGAAACCATGGAGAGTTTACTGTGAATGAACCGAATGCCAATACCTATCCGTCCAGTGATGATCGCTGGGCGCGAGATATTCTGACCCAACTGGCGCTCGCCGCCGTGACCGAACAACGGCGGACGCGCCGCTGGGGAATTTTCTTTAAATTCCTGTTCCTGATTTATCTGGTTGTATTACTGGCGCTGGCTTGGCCAGACAGTTTAAGTACGGCGTCCGCCAAACGGCACACCGCGCTGGTGCGGGTGGAGGGGCTGATTTCCAGCAATACCGAGGCCAGTGCGAAGAATGTGATTGAAGCGTTGCGCAAAGCGTTCAAGGACGAGAATACCGTTGGTGTGGTGCTGCAAATCAACAGTCCCGGCGGCAGTCCGGTGCAGGCTGGCGAGATTTACGATGAGATTCAGAAGTTGCGCCAGCAATATCCCAAAATCCCGATTCACGCGGTGACCAGTGATGTTTGTGCGTCGGGTGGTTACTACATTGCGGCGGCGGCGCAGAATATCTACGCCAACAAGGCCAGCATCGTCGGTTCTATCGGTGTGCGGATGGACAGTTTCGGCTTTACCGAGGCCATTGCGAAACTGGGCGTGGAGCGGCGGGCGTATACCGCGGGCAGCAACAAGGATTTCCTCGACCCGTTCAAACCGGTGAATCCGGCGGAAGTGCAGCATCTCCAGGGGATGCTGGACGCGATTCATCAGCAGTTTATGGCCGCGGTCAAACAGGGTCGGGGGGAGCGATTGAAGGACAATCCCGACGTGTTCAGCGGCCTGATGTGGACCGGTGAGCAGAGCGTCGGGCTGGGACTGGTGGATGCGCTGGGCAGTACGCGCTATGTCGCCGAGGAGGTGATCGGTGAAAAAACCTTGTTTGATTACACCAAACACACTAACTGGATCGACCGGGTGTTGGATGGAACGGAAATGAGTCTGGGCGCGGCGCTGATGAAGGGGTTGGGGTCGGACCAAACTGTGCAATGGCGATGATGAGCGAGCAAGCTTGGGCTTAGGCGATATTGCATATACTCGCTCAAATCGCTCACTCCATGACTCCCCTGGTCCTCCTGGATCGTGACCTACCCCTGAACCTTTGCCCAGCACTTGAAAAGAGACATCCATGGCCACGGATTTGAACAGCCCGCATGATCGATTTTTCAAGGCGACCTTTGGGCGGACCGAGGTGGCCACCGAGTTTTTGCAACGTTATTTGCCTCCAGCAGTCGCTGCCGTGCTGGACTGGACGACGCTCCGCGCCGAGAAGGATGCGTTTCTGGACCCGCAACTCACCTATCATCCCGCCGATTTACTGTATGCAGTGAATCTGCATGGGGGCAAAAAAGGCTATGTCCATCTGCTGTTTGAACACAAGAGCTATGTCGAATCGCGCATCAACCTGGATTTGCTGCGTTACCGGGTGCGGATCTGGGAGACGTGGCTGAAGGATAAGAACAAAGGGTTGTTGCCGGTGATCATCCCGGTGGTGTTCTACCATGGTGAGGCCGCATGGGGTGTGAAACGACAGTTTGCCGAGACGGTGGCGGCCGTGCCGGAATTGCAGCGGTATGTGCCGACGTGTGAATATCATTTAGTCGATTTGCGGGCGTACCCGGATGCGGAGTTGTGTGGGGCGGTCATCTTGCAGGTCACGCTGTTGACGCTGAAGTACATTTTCCGGGCGGAGTTGAGTGAGCGGTTGCCGGGGATTCTACGACTGCTGCGGGAACTGGAAGCGGGATCGAGCGGACTGGATTTTATCCGGTCGCTGTTGCGGTATCTGGCGCAGACCGCTGGGACCGATCGGTTAGATGAAACCACTCTGCGTGAAGCTGTCACGCAGGCCTTAAGCGGAGGAGATGAACTGATGATGACCATTGCTGAACAATGGGTGCAGGAAGGTCGGCAAAAGGGCCGTCAGGAAGGCCGTCAGGAAGGCCGTCAAGAAGGGTTATGTTCGGAACGGCAGTTGCTGCTGCGGTTGGTGCAGAAACGGTTTGGCGCAGCGGTGACGGAGCAAAGCCGGGGGTTGCTGGATAACATTGAAGAATCGGCGGTGCTGGAAGAACTGGGGGAGGGCGTGCTGGATTGCGCCGATGGAGAGGCATGGTTGGCCATGTTGGCCCGTTTGGCCAACTGAATTCCCCGCGTCAGGCTTTAGGCTTTCAGGTGATGTCCGGCAAAGAACTGACCGAATCAGCGGGAAGTCCCTCTTTGTAATCGCGCTTCCCGTTCCACCGGCGGCAATTGACCAATCGCTTCTGCAGCTCGGTGGAACGCGGCAAAATCCCGCCCTTCCTGTTCAAACAGCGCCAGAAAGGCAGGAACCTGCCGGTGATAGGTACTGACGCCGGCCAGTTTGGCATTATTCAAATCCTGGGCGAACCAGCGGTCATAACCGGCATAGCCGCCCCAGTTTTGCTTGAGCGCCTGATAGCGTTCCTGTAGTTCTGCCAGAATGCGCTGCTTACCGGCCCGCTTCTCCGCCGCGCTCCGAGAATCGGCATAGAGCGCCGCCAATTGCTCACGGGTTTCGGTCGTCAACTGCAAAAACTGCTCGCGCCGTTGCACATCAGCAGCGTACTCCGCACGTCCAGCCACAGTGCCCTGCCGCTCCAGCCAGCGTTCCGCACCCAACCGGCCCACCGCCGTCGCATACGCTTCGTTGAACGCAGTGTCATGGGCGACATAGAGCCGCTGATGGGCCAGTTCGTGAAACAGCAGTTCCGCCAGTCGGCCCTCCGGCCAGTGAATGAAGGTATTGAGCAGTGGGTCATCAAACCAGCCCAGCGTGGAATAGGCCGAAATATCGGCGACATACACATCATCGCCGTCCGCCCGTAGCGCTTCGGCCAGTTCCTGCGCCGCTGCCGGGTCAAAATAACCGCGATAGCTCAAACAACCGACAATCAGGAAACACCACTGGCGCGGCTCCAGGCTCAGTTCCGGCGCGGCGAAGACATTTTTCACCACCCAGGGCCGCTGAAGATCGGCATAATGCTGATAACTGCCATGGTCGGGCAAAGCGAGTTCGGCGCTGGCGAAGGCGCGGATCGCCTGAGCCGTTTCCAGGCGCTGCCGCAAGGCGGTTGGAGTCGCTGGATTTTGCAGGATATCAGGCACGGGCTGGCTGGCCTGCCATAACGCCCATTGTCCCGCTGCCGCCTGTCGGTAATAGGCCAGATCGGCGCAGCCAGCCAGCAGAAGTCCAAGACCGGTGAAGATGAAAAGTTTCCAAAACATGCGGGCGTTTCGCTGGCAAGGGATTGACTGTTGATTGACCAGTGGAGATTGTACACGGGCGACCCCGTGCGATAGTGTTTGATAGAGGAACCTGACCGATGAGCGCAGATCCCATGGATATTTATCTGGTTGGCGGCGCGGTGCGCGATGCCTTGCTGGGCCGTCCAGTGACAGAACGCGACTGGGTGGTCGTGGGCGCAACCCCGGACCAGTTGCTGGCGCAGGGCTTCCGGCCCGTGGGCAAGGATTTTCCGGTCTTTCTGCACCCGGACACCCATGAGGAATACGCCCTTGCTCGCACCGAGCGCAAAACCGCGCCGGGTTATCACGGCTTCAAGGTCTGCGCTGCGCCGGACGTGACTCTGGAAAATGACCTGTTACGCCGCGATCTGACCATTAACGCTATAGCCCAGGATAGCGCGGGGCGGCTGATTGACCCGTATCAGGGCACCCGCGATCTGGAACAGCGCTGGCTGCGCCATGTCTCCCCGGCCTTTGCCGAAGACCCGGTGCGCATTCTGCGGGTGGCCCGCTTCAGCGCCCGCTATGCGCCACTGGGCTTCCGCGTGGCTCCGGAGACGCTGGAATTGATGCGGAACATGGTCGCCAGTGGGGAGGTCGATCATCTGGTGGCGGAACGGGTTTGGGCGGAGACCGTCCGCGCCCTGGGAGAACCACAGCCGGGACAATTTATTGAAACCCTGCGCGAATGCGGGGCGCTGGCGCGCATTTTTCCGGAACTGGACCGACTCTTTGGCATCCCGCAACCCGCCGCCCATCATCCGGAAATCGACACCGGCCGCCATACTCTGCTGGCGCTGGATCAGGCCGTGCGTCTGAAGGCCGATGTGGTCACCCGCTTTGCCATCCTGGTTCACGATTTTGGCAAAGGCACTACGCCGCCAGAGGAATGGCCGCGCCATCTCGGCCATGAGGAACGCGGCACGGCGCTGGTTCGCACCTTCAGCCAACGCTTGCGGGTGCCCAATCCGTACCGGGATCTGGGTGTATTAACCGCCCGTTACCATACGCACGGTCACCGGGCGCTGGAGTTGCGTCCCGGAACGCTGCTCAATACGCTGCAAGGGCTGGATGCGCTGCGCAAGCCAGACCGCTTTGAGCAGTTTTTGCTGGCGTGCGAGGCGGATGCGCGGGGCCGCTTGGGGATGGACGACCGGGATTATCCGCAGGCAACGCTGATGCGCCAGGTTTATACCGCTGCCGCGAATGTTCAGGCGCGACCACTGGTGGAGCAGGGGTTGACCGGACTGGCGCTGGCTGACGTCTTACGACGAAACCGGTTAGCGGCGATCACCGAGGCGCGGCGGAACTTCAACCGTGAGATGGCACCGACCGTCGTTGATCCCTAAAAAAACCAACTCTGGATTTCACAGGCCACCCATGAAACCTGAAATTCCCCGTTTTGAACAGGCCCGCGTCCTCATCGTCGGCGACGTCATGCTGGATCGCTACTGGCACGGCCCGACGTTCCGGGTGTCGCCGGAAGCGCCGGTTCCGGTTGTTAAAGTTGAAGAGGTTGAAGAGCGACCCGGCGGCGCGGCTAATGTCGCAGTCAACATTGCGGCCCTGGGCGGTCACGTCCGGGTGTTGGGCGTCGCTGGCGCGGATGAGTCGGCGAATGTTCTGGAAACCAAACTGCACCGACTGGGCGTGCTGTGCGAACTGCTCCGCCAACCCGGCCAGGCGACCATTACCAAACTGCGGGTGTTGAGCCGCAATCAGCAATTGCTCCGGCTGGATTTTGAAGACGGCTTTCCCGGCTTCAATCCGGCAACACTGCGTGAACGTTTCGCCGCACATCTGCCGGAGGTTGATGTCGTCATTCTTTCTGATTACCAGAAGGGCGCCTTGCGCGACATTGAATCCTTTATTCAACTGGCTCGCGCTGCCGGTAAGCGGGTGCTAATCGATCCCAAGGGCCAGGATTTTCGCCGCTATCACGGCGCGACACTGCTCACGCCTAATCTGGCCGAGTTTGAAGCGGTAGTCGGTCCCTGCCGCGATGAGGCAGAACTGGTGGGCAAGGGGCAGGCGCTGCGCCGGAAGCTGGAACTGGACGCGTTGCTGATTACGCGGGGGGAACTGGGCGTCACTTTATTACGCGCCGAAGGGGAACCGCTGCATCTGGCGGCCCGCGCTCGTGAAGTTTATGACGTGACCGGGGCGGGTGATACGGTCATTGCCACTCTCGCAGCCGGTCTGGCGGCGGGGCTGGAATGGCCTGCCGCGACGGTATTAGCCAATCTGGCGGCCAGTATTGTGGTCGGCAAACTGGGCACCGCCAGCGTTACCGTGTCCGAATTGCGCCGAGTCCTGTACGAACATGAAGAGCCGCCGCGTGGAGTGGTGGACGAAGCGCAATTGCTGCGAGCGGTGGCTGATGCTAAAGCGCATGGCGAAACTATCGTGTTGACTAATGGCTGTTTCGACATCCTGCACGCCGGTCATGTGACGTATCTGGAACAAGCACGGCGATTGGGCAACCGGTTGATCGTCGCGGTCAACAATGACGATTCCGTGCGCCGCCTCAAGGGTTCTGACCGACCGGTTCACGCGCTCTGGCAGCGGATGCGGGTGTTGGCTGGACTATCCTCGGTGGACTGGGTGGTGTCGTTTGATGAAGACACCCCGGAACGGCTGATTTGCGCGGTTAAGCCGGATTACTTGGTCAAGGGCGGCGACAACGATCCGGCGAATATCCCCGGCAATCGCTGCGTCTGGGAGGCGGGCGGTCAAGTGGTGGTGATGGATTACATCGAAGGCTGTTCGACCACCAGCACCATTACCCGCATTCTGAGCCGACCAGGCGCGTCATGAGTGCGGCTTTCAATGTGGATGTCGCGATTATTGGCGGCGGTATTGCCGGGCTGTGGCTGCTGGCGCGTTTGCGTGAACAGGGTTACGCGGCGTTGCTGATTGAAAATGCGCAACTGGGTGCCGGTCAGACGCTTTGCGCCCAGGGCATCATTCATGGCGGGGCCAAGTATGGCCTGCACGGTCAGGCGGGTCAGACCGCCGAAGCCGTCGCCGGAATGCCCGATTTATGGCGGCGTTGTCTGCGCGGGGAAGCGGCTATTGATCTGCGCGGCGCGGCACTGCTGGCAGAACATCAATATCTCTGGGCGACGCGCACCCCGACATCGCGATTGGCGGCTTTCTTCGCCAGTAAGCTGATGCGCGGCCGGGTTGAGAAGGTGGCGGAGGCAGGCATGGCGGTCGATCACTATCCGCCGGTGCTGCGTCATCCCCATTTCCACGGGACGGTGTACCGGCTGGATGAGCCAATTATTGATGTCGCCTCGGTGCTGACGGTGCTGGCCGAACGCTATCGGGACGCCATCGTTCGCCATGATGGACCCGCCCTTTTACCCGCTGATGGCCATCTGACGCTGCGCCATACTGACCGTGCGCCAAGAGTGATCCAGCCTTCGATGACGGTATTCACGGCGGGCGCTGGCAATGCCGGATTGCCCTGGGCAACGCAGCAATTACGCCCCCTGCACATGGTGATGGCGCGGGGCGATCACCTTCCGGGGCCGCTGTATGCTCATTGTATTGGGGCCAGCGAAGTCCCGCGCCTGACTGTGACCAGCCATTATGACGCGCAGGGCCGACTGGTCTGGTATCTCGGCGGCGGGTTAGCGGAAGCGGGCGTTCACCGTGACTGCGATGCGCAAATCCGGGTCGCCCGTGAGGAGTTACAGGCGCTGTTGCCGTGGGTGGACTGGCATCCGGTCGAATTTGCTACATTCACCATTCAACGGGCTGAGGCGCATCAACCTGGCGGCGGGCGGCCGGCCGGTTTCAGTGTGTTCCGTGAAGGCCAGGTCATTGCCGCTTGGCCGACTAAATTAGCGCTGGCACCGTTGTTGGCGGAACAGATTGAAACGGTATTGCACACATTGAATGTTCAACCCCGGCCCATCGATTTCAGTCCACTGGCCGACTGGCCGCGCCCAACTGTGGGCGTTTATCCCTGGAATCGGGAGGATCTCGCATGGAGTTGAAGCCCCTGGGAGCCACCGGTTTGTGGGTCAGCCCGTTGGGGCTGGGGACGGTCAAGTTCGGTCGCAACCAGGGCGTGAAATATCCCCAACCCTTCAATTTGCCCACCGATCAGGAAGCGCTGGCGCTGCTGGAACTGGCCTGGGATTTGGGTATTAACCTGTTGGACACCGCGCCGGCCTATGGGGAAAGCGAGGAACGGCTGGGCCGGTTGCTGCGGCGCTGTCGGCACGACTGGGTGATCGTGACCAAGATCGGAGAAGCGTTCCACAAGGGCGTCTCTTCATTCGACTTCACTGCTGCTGCGACCCACGCCAGCGTTGAACGTAGTCTGCGACGGCTGGGGGTGGAAACGCTGGATGTGGTGCTCATCCATTCCAACGGCGATGACCTGGCTATTCTGGAGCAGGCGGAGGTGTTGCCAACCCTGCGTAATCTCCAACAAGCAGGTCTGATTCGCGCCGTGGGGATGTCCAGTAAAACTGTCGCGGGCGGACTGCGGGCGGCAGAGTGCTGCGATGTCGTGATGGCGACCTGTAATCTTGCCCAACGGGAGGAATTACCAGTGATTCGCGCTGCTCACGTCGCTGGTAAGGGCGTATTTATCAAGAAGGGTTTACTCAGCGGGCATCTGGATACGCTGGCGAAAGCTGACCCGGTGCGGGCTTCGCTGGAGTTCATTTTCGCGGAACCCGGCGTGAGCAGCGTCATCGTAGGGACGTTGAATCGGGCGCACTTGCGGGCGAATGTTGAAGCCGCTGAACGGGTATTAGGCGGTAGGGAATAGCGCGGATCTTAACCCCGCAACGCCTGCCGAAGTCGTTCCACACCCTCCGCCAGTTGCGGGATGGCGTTGGTATAGGCGAAGCGGACATGCAGATTCGGTCGATGATGACCGAAGTCGATGCCGGGGGTCATGGCGACGCCCGTTTCATCCAGCAGGCGCAGTGCGAAGCCGTAACTGTCGTCGGTGAAGCGACTACAATCGGCGTAGAGATAGAACGCCCCGTCCGGAGTCGCGGGAATGGCAAAGCCCAAGTCCCGCAGGGCCGGTAACAGGAAATCCCGTCGCGCCTGAAACTCCTGCCGCCGCGCTTCAAAAATCGCCAGCGCGTCCGGGGTGAACGCGGCCAGCGCGGCATGTTGCGCCGGGGTCGAGGCGGCCAGAAACAGATTTTGCGCCAACTTCTCTGCGGCACCGACGCTGTCTTCCGGTGCCACCAGCCAGCCTAGCCGCCAGCCAGTCATCCCGTAATATTTGCTGAAACTGTTGACCACAAAGGTCTGGTCGGAATAGGCCAGCGCTGTTTGCAGCGCCGCGCCATAGACCAGATCATGATAAATCTCATCCATAATGACCCGCCCGCCACGCGCTTCCACAGTAGCGATAATGACGGATAGCTCCTCTGGCGGAATCACCGTACCGGTGGGATTGGCCGGTGAGGCCAGCAACACCGCGACCGTTCGTGCATCCCAATACTGTTCCACCAGTTGAGCGGTCAGTTGATAGCCGGTCTCTGGCCCGACCGGAATGCCCACCGCCACGCCTTCCACCAGTCGCACAAAATGCCGGTTGCAGGGATAGCCTGGATCGGCCAGCAATACCCGGTCGCCGGGGTTGATGAGCACCCCCGTCGCCAATTGTAACGCGCCGGACGCGCCAGGCGTCACGAGAATGCGCGCAGCGGGAACCGTTACGCCATAGCGCCGCCGGTAATGGTTACTGATTGCCTGACGTAATTCCGGCAACCCAGCCGCTGCGGTATAGCGGGTGCAGCCCGCCGTCAGCGCCTGGCAACCGGCGGCAATAATCGGTTCAGCAGTGGGAAAATCCGGCTCGCCGATTTCCAGATGGATGATCGAACGACCAGCCGCCTCCAGTTCCCGCGCCCGGGCCAGCAGCGCCATGACGTGAAAGGGCGCGATATCCGCCATGCGGCGGGCCAGTAGGGTATTCAAATGCCGAACCGTCCGCCCTTGTCATCATCTTCATCATGCAGAGTCAGATCGGCCAGGTTCACCGATGATTTCTTGCTGCTGCCTCCCGATTCCATCCCTTCCGCCAGGCGGATCTGCAAGGCGACGTTGTTCTTGGAATCGGCGTTCTTGATGGCCTCGTCCTTGGAAATCTTACCTTCCTTGTACAGCTTGAACAGTGCCTGATCGAAGGTCTGCGTACCGGATTCGGTGGACTGCTCCATGGCGTCCTTGACGTAATCGATTTTTCCTTTTTGAATCAAATCAGCGATATAAGGCGTGTTCAGCAACACTTCTACCGCCGGCACCACCCCGCCGGTCAGCGAGCGGATCAGCCGTTGCGAGATAATCGCCCGCAGGTTCAGCGCCAGGTCCATCAGCAACTGCGGTCGGGCGTCTTCCGGGAAGAAGTTGACGATGCGCTCCAGTGCGCCGTTGGCGTTGTTGGCGTGCAGTGTTGACAGCACCAGGTGGCCCGTTTCGGAGAAGGTCAGCACAAACTTCATCACATCACGTTCACGAATTTCGCCAACCAGAATGACATCTGGCGCTTCGCGCATGGCGCTGCGCAGGGCGAATTCATAGCTGTGGGTATCAATGCCGATCTCGCGCTGAGCAATGACGGATTTCTTGTGCTGGTGGGTGAATTCAATCGGATCTTCGATGGTGATGATGTGGCCCGGCGAACTGGAATTGCGGTGATCGATCATCGCCGCCAGGGTCGTCGATTTACCCGAGCCAGTCCCGCCGACCAGCAAAATCAGGCCGCGCTTTTCCATAATGATTTGCCGCAACAACGGCGGCAGACCCAGTGCTTCGACCTGGGGGATCTCGCCCTTGATGTAGCGAATCACCATCGACACTTCGCCGCGCTGCTTGAACACATTGGAACGGAACCGGCCGACCCCCTGTAGCGGAATGGCGAAATTCAGCTCCCATTCGTGTTCAAACTCCTTGATTTGATCGTCCTTCATCACCGAGTAGGCAATTTCGCGCACCTGGCCCGCCCCCAGTACTTTATTACCGATGGGCCGCACGACGCCGCTGATTTTGATATTGACTGGTGCGCCGACATGAAAGAACAGGTCAGACGCTTCTTTATCAACCATCAGTTTGAGATAGGGGGTGATATCCATGAAAAACGCTCCTTCAAGCCAGTCGATTGAGACCATTCAGCGCTGCGACGCGGTACGCCTCGGCCATGGTCGGGTAATTGAACGTGGTGTTGACAAAATATTGAATGCTATTGGCCTCGCCGGGCTGCGCCATGATCGCCTGGCCAATGTGGACGATTTCCGCCGCCTGGTCGCCGAAACAGTGGATACCCAGAATTTCCAGCGTGTCGCGGTGGAACAGCAGCTTGAGAATGCCCACCGTGCGCCCGGTAATCTGGGCGCGCGCCAGGCTCTTGAAATAGGCGTGGCCGACTTCGTAGGGAATCCGCGCTTCGGTCAGTTCGCGCTCGGTACGGCCTACCGAACTGATTTCCGGCGACGTGTAGATACCGGTCGGGATGTAATCCACCAGATGATGGTCACAACTGCCTTCCACCAGATGCGTAGCGGCGAAACGGCCCTGATCGTAGGCGGCGCTGGCCAGACTGGGATAGCCGATCACGTCGCCGACAGCGTAGATGTGCGGCAGAGCAGTCCGATAGTTGTCATCGACCTTGATCTGGCCGCGATTATTCGGCGTGATGCCGAGGTCTTCCAATCCCATGTTGGCGGTGTTCCCGGTGCGGCCATTCGCCCACAGCAACACGTCGGCTTTAATGCGCTTGCCGGACTTGAAGGACATGGTCATACCGTCCGGCTGACCTTCAACCGCTTCGTACTCCTCGTTATGGCGGATCATCACCCCCTGATCGCGCAGGTGATAGCTGAGCGCATGGGCGATTTCATCGTCCAGAAACGACAGCAGTTGGGCGCGGGTGTCCACCAGATCCACCTTGCAGCCCATGTTGCGGAAGATGCTGGCATATTCGCAGCCGATGACCCCCGCGCCATAGATCAGAATGGAGCGCGGCGTGGTGGACATGCTGAGGATGGTGTCGCTGTCAAAAATGCGTGGATGATTGAAGTCGATATCGCGGGGGCGGAACGGGTGTGAACCGCTGGCGATGACAAAGGCGTCAGCGTTCAGGATGGTCGGTTCGGCACTGCCGGATCGAACTTCCACGGTATGAGCGTCCAGAAACTTGGCTTGACCGTGATAGAGCCGCACCCGGTTACGCTCGTAGAAATCCCGGCGCATGGCGGTCTGTCGGGCAATCACCGATTCGGCAGAGCGCAGCAGATCAGGATAGGACAGTTTGAGGGCGTGGCCCAGCGCACTGCGAAATGCCGGACTGGTGTTGAATTCGAGCATCCGGTTGATGGAATGGCGCAGCGCCTTGGACGGAATGGTGCCCCAGTGGGTGCAGCCGCCGCCGACCAGATGGTGTTTTTCGATCACCCCGACCGACTTCCCGTCCTTGGCGGCTTTCATGGCCGCGCCTTCTCCGCCTGGGCCGGTGCCAATCACGATGACATCGTATTTTTGATTGTTCATTGATTGCGCTCAGTGGTGGTAGTACTGGCGAATAGTTTAAACCCTTTTGTGAAGGGCGCAAAAACCGCCTCCATCATTCCACCGTGACTGATTTGGCCAGATTGCGGGGTTGATCGACGTCGGTGCCTTTGAGAATGGCGACATGATAGGCCAGCAGTTGCAGCGGGATGGTGAAGACGATGGGCGCAATAGATTCCGGTGCCGCGCCGAGTGATAGAACGTGCGTGTCAACACCGCTGAGATGCGTATCCACTTCCCGGTCCGCAAACAGGAACAGTACCCCGCCGCGCGCCCGTACTTCCTGCAAATTCGACAGGACTTTTTCCAGCAAGCCATCCTTTGGCAACACGCAAACCACCGGCATGTCACTGTCCACCAGCGCCAGCGGACCGTGCTTGAGTTCGCCGGCGGGATACGCTTCGGCGTGAATGTAGGAGATTTCCTTGAGCTTGAGTGCCCCTTCCATGGCGATGGGGTACTGCGGGCCGCGCCCCAGGAACAGGGCGTGATGTTTCTCGGCGAAATGCACGGCCATTCGCTCGATAGCGCTATCCAGCATCAGTGCTTCTTCCAGCGCCTTCGGTAACCGTTCCAGATCCCGCACCGCTGCCACTTCTTCGACTTCGCTCAATCCCTGTCGCCGACCCAGGCGCAAAGCCAGTAAGCGCAAAGCAACAAGCTGGGTGGTGAACGCCTTGGTGGAGGCAACGCCGATTTCCCGCCCGGCGCGGGTCAACAGGGTCAAGGCGGATTCACGCACCAGCGAGCTTTCCGCGACATTGCAGATGGCCAGCGTCGACAGATAGCCGCGCTCTTTGGCCGCCCGCAGCGCCGCCAGGGTATCCGCCGTTTCGCCGGACTGGGAAATGCTGACAAATAGCGTTCCCGGTAGCGTCACGCCGGGGCGATAGCGGTATTCGCTGGCGACTTCCACCATGCAAGGGACGCCCAATTGTTCCAGCCAGTAGCGGGCGACCATTCCGGCGTGATAACTGGTACCGCAGGCAACGATATGCACGACTTCAGTTCCATCCAGCACCGGCCCGGCTTCCGGTCCAAAGCAATCATCCAGCAGTCGGCCCTGATGAATACGTCCCGCCAGGGTTTCGGCGACCACCGCCGGTTGTTCAAAAATTTCCTTGAGCATGAAATGGCGATAACCGCCCTTGCCGATGGCCGCGCCCTGCTGCGCCGCATAGGCCAGCGGTCGTTCCACTGCGGCACCCAGGTGGTCGTAAAGGGTGAACGCTTCCCGCCGCACGTCCGCAATATCGCCTTCTTCGAGGAAAACGAAGGTTTGCGTGACCGGGGCCAGGGCGAAGACGTCTGAGGCGATAAAATGCTCTTCAATGCCAATGCCCAGCACCAGGGGACTGCCGGCCCGTGCGGCGATCAAGCGTTCCGGTTCTTCACGGCAGATCACGCCCAAACTGTAAGCGCCGTGCAATCGCGTTACTGTCTGCTGGACGGCGGTTAGCAGATCGCCGGTCAGCCGTCGCCGCTGGTCGATTAGATGCGCAACTACTTCGGTATCGGTGTCCGATTCAAAGTGGTAGCCGGCGGCGATGAGTTCGTCCTTCAGCTCCCGGTAATTTTCGATGATGCCGTTATGCACCACCGCGACCGACTGATTGCTGACATGGGGATGGGCATTGCGTTCGCAGGGTTCGCCGTGGGTCGCCCAGCGGGTATGCGCGATGCCTAGCGGACCGCGCACCGGCTCCTGTTGCAGGCGGTCCGCCAGCATTTGCACCTTGCCCACGGTGCGCAGTCGGTGCAACTGACCGTCCCGCGAGTCCAGAGTGACGATGCCGGCTGAATCATAGCCCCGGTATTCCAGCCGCCGCAGCCCTTCAAGCAGGATGGGCGTGACATTACGTTCCGCAATCGCGCCGACGATTCCACACATATTGTCTTTCCTAATGATCGCTGGATTTCTGAATTTCCCTCCTTGGCCAAGGAGGGGTGGCGCGAAGCGCCGGGGTGGTTCGGGATGTTGCCGCTTCAGCCTTTTAACACCAGTCGCCGGGTATGCCGGGCAATCACCAGTTCTTCATTAGTGGGCAACACCCAGACTGCCGTGCGACTGCCGGGCTGATCAATGCGTTGCGCATCACTGGCGTTCGCGGCAGGGTCCATCTCGATGCCCAACCAGACAGAACGGGCGCAGACTTGCTCACGCACCGCCGCCGCGTGTTCGCCGATGCCGCCGGTGAACACCAGCGCATCCAGCCCGCCCAGCGATGCCGCCAGTGAACCCAGTTCGCGGGCGATGCGGTAACAGAAATAATCAACCGCCAGTTTGGCGTTGGGATCGGGACTGGCCAGTAATTCCCGCATATCGTTGCTGATTCCGGACAGACCCAGCAGGCCCGACTGTTTGTACAGCAGGTTGGTCAGATCCTTGGCACCCATACCGTGCTGTTCAATCAGATAAATCAGCACGCCGGGATCGAGGGAACCGGTGCGAGTGCCCATCGGCAACCCTTCCACGGCGGTGAAGCCCATGGTGCTGGCGGTGCTTTGGCCATCGTGCATGGCGCACATGCTGGCCCCATTGCCGAGATGCGCGACGACCACGCGACCGGTCGCCGGGGTGCCCATGAGGTCCGCCAGATAGCCGGCAATGAACTCATAGGACAGCCCATGGAACCCGTAGCGACGCACGCCTTCTTTCCGGTAGACCTGCGGCAAGGCGAACAGCTTGGCCAGTTCCGGTTGAACGTAGTGGAAGGCGGTATCAAAGCAGCCCACTTGCGGTAAATCCGGCCGCACGGCGGTCAGCGCCTGGATGCCGGCCAGATTATGCGGCTGATGCAGCGGTGCCAGCGGGATGAAATGCGCCAGCCGGGTCACGATTTCCGGCGTCAACAACTGGGGATCGCTGTATTCCTCGCCGCCATGCACGACGCGATGGCCGACCGCGATGACATCGGGCAGGCCGGGAGTCTGTTTGAGCCAGGTCAGCAGGTCGCGCAGCGCCGCCTGATGATCATAGATTGCCGTGGAAATCGGGACCGGCGGCGATATGGTCAGAGGATCGGAGGCACGGCGGCGCATGTCCGGGGCCAGTTTGCCAAATTGGCCATCCGGCGGCGTGACACGCACATCCGCCAAGACCTGTCCGGCGTGATCGAACGCCTTGAAATGTGGATTATGCTCCCCGATATTTTCCTGCAGGCCGCGACAAACCAGTTCCAGTTCGCCGCCATTAGCGGGTAGTGCGAATACCGAAAATTTGATGCTGGATGAACCCGCATTTAAAACCAGTAATCCCTGAGACATGATCTTTACTCCTGGTGGGTTGTGTCCGGGGCAGACTGGCCAAATGAACAACCGCAGGATTGTTGCAGATAGGCGCGGAACTGTTCACCCAGTTCGGGATGGCGCAGACCGTATTCGACAGTGGCGACCAGATAGCCGAGCTTGCTGCCACAATCATACCGCCGCCCGGAGAATTCGTAGGCCAGCACCTGTTCTTCATTGATCAGAGCAGCGATGCCGTCGGTCAGTTGAATTTCGTTACCCGCCCCACGCGGGATGTTTTCCAGCAAGTCGAAAATCCGTGCGGTCAGGATGTAGCGACCGACCACGGCCAGATCAGAGGGGGCATTTTCAGGTTTGGGTTTTTCCACGATGCCATCGACATTGCTCAGTCGGGTGGCGAAAGGCAGGGGATGGACGATGCCGTATTTATTGGTTTCCAGCTTGGGCACCCGCTCGACGCCCAGGATGGAGCACTGGTATTTATTAAAATGTCGAACCATTTGGGTCATGGTCCCGCCTTCGGTTGGATCATCCTCGATCAGGTCATCGGCCAGGATCACCATGAACGGTTCATTGCCGACGACTGGCCGGGCGCACAGCACTGCATGGCCCAGTCCCAGCGCTTCAGCCTGGCGAACATAGACGCACTCGACGCCTTTTGGCACGATGTTGCGTACAATGTTGAGCAGGTCAGTTTTACCCCGCGTTTCCAGTTCGACTTCCAGTTCGTATGCCTTGTCGAAGTGATCGGCAATGGCGTTCTTGGTGCGGCCAATGATGAAGACCAGCGTATCCACGCCCGCCGCCACGGCTTCCTCAACTGCATACTGAATCAAGGGCTTATCGACGATGGGGAGCATTTCCTTGGGGCTGGCCTTGGTGGCCGGCAGGAACCGCGTTCCCAGTCCGGCTACCGGAAAAACCGCCTTGCGCACTTGCCGTTTCACAGTGTCTACCTCTTTGGAGGTTGTGGTAATGAGTAAACACATTGTCCGGCAACCGACAGGATTGAACAAGCCTGCTGGAAACCTGCACAGAGTCTGTCTTTATTCACTTCCATGCCATCAAGAGACTGTCCAGGAACCCCTCTCGAACGCCTCTTGCCAGTGTAATCCTTAGCCTCGCCCACACAGGTCCCGTTTTTCCACGCCTACCCCAACGAAAACCTGCTTTTCATGCTAAAGCAGGTATAGTTTAGTTTTATCACATCCATTACCTCAGATTTGCCCAATCCTTATTTTCTGGTCCATGGCTCCCTATGCTCGAACCTGCTCCTCAGACCTCGCCGCCGCGCCTTGAATTACGCGGCGTCACCAAACACTATCCCGGCGTGATCGCCAACAACAATGTCGATCTGATCGTTTATCCCGGCGAAATTCATGCGGTGCTCGGTGAAAATGGCGCGGGTAAATCGACACTGATGAAGGTCATTTACGGGCTGGTGCATCCGGATCGCGGCGAAATACGCTGGAATGGTCAGCCGGTCCGTATCGCTTCTCCAGCGGTCGCCCGTCGCCTGGGCATCGGTATGGTGTTTCAGCATTTTGCGCTGTTTGAATCGCTGACCGTTGCGGAAAATATTGCCCTGGCCTTGACGGAAGCCCCACCGGCCGCCCTGCTGGCGGCGCGTATTCGGGAATTGTCGGAACGCTACGGTTTACCGCTGACCCCTGAACAGCCGGTTTATCAACTGTCGGTCGGTGAGCGCCAGCGCGTCGAAATTGTGCGTTGTCTGCTGCAATCCCCCCGGTTGCTGATTCTCGATGAACCGACATCGGTACTCACGCCGCAGGCGGTGGATCATCTATTTACCACTTTGCGCCAACTGGCGGCCGAGGGTGTGAGCCTGCTCTATATCAGCCACAAGCTGGAGGAAATCCGCACGCTGTGCCATGGCGCTACGGTGCTGCGCGGGGGCCGGGTGACCGGGCATTGTTTGCCCTCTGAGGAGTCGGCGGACAGCTTGGCGCGGTTGATGATCGGTGATGAATTGCCGGCCTGCCGCCTGATCCCGCATCCGGTCGGGCGAACGCCGCGCCTGGTGCTGGACGGTCTGAACCAGCCCGCTGATGGCCCGTTCGGTACGGATTTGCAGGATATTCAATTAACCATCCACAGCGGGGAAATTGTCGGCGTCGCTGGCGCATCCGGCAACGGTCAGCGGGAATTGCTGGCGGCGCTGAGTGGGGAAGCGCCCACACCCTCCCTGGAGATGGTACGGTTACTGGATGAACCGATTGGTCATCTGGACCCGGCAGCGCGGCGGGCGCGAGGTATGGCGTTCGTGCCGGAAGAGCGGTTGGGACGTGGCGCGGTACCCGCTTTGTCGCTGGCCGATAATGCCTTGTTAACCGCCGCCCGGCGGGGTCTGGTGCGGCGGGGTCTGGTGCGGCGTTCGCGAGTGCTGCGCTATACCTGCGACATCATCGAGCGGTTCCGGGTCAAGTGCCATGGCGCAACGGCTCCGGCCCGCAGCTTATCCGGAGGCAATCTGCAAAAATTCATTGTGGGCCGCGAAATCGCCCAAGAGCCGCAGGTGATGGTGGTTGCGCAACCAACCTGGGGCGTCGATGTCAGTTCGGCAGCGCTGGTGCGGGAGCGGTTGATGGAGTTGCGCAATCGGGGCGTGGCGCTGCTGGTGATCTCTGAAGACCTCGACGAGTTGTTCGAGATTTCTGACCGAATTGTGGTGCTGGCCGGAGGACGGCTCTCGCCAGCCCGGTCAGCAACAGCGACGGATGCGGCTGAAATTGGCCGCTGGATGGGTGGCGGTTTCTGCAACGAATTGGGCTATGTGGCGGCTTGAAGCGCGTCCAGCGCCCTCCCGACGTGCGCGCTGGTTAGCGCCATTGGCGGCATTGGCGCTGACCATTGTTCTGGGCGCGTTACTGTTCGCAGCGCTGGGTCAGCCGCCGGGACGCGCCCTGGCGGTGTTCTTCCTGCGGCCTTTGCAAAATGGCTACGGGGTCGGCGAATGGTTATTGAAGGCCACGCCGTTGATGCTGTGTGGCCTGGGGCTGGCGCTGGGTTTTCGCGCCAATGTCTGGAACATCGGCGCAGAGGGGCAACTGATTCTGGGCGCGGTGGCGGCGGGGGGACTGGCCATTGCTTTCGAGGGCAGTGATTCGGCGCTGTTGCTGCCGGCCATGATGGTGGCGGGCATCCTGGGCGGGATGGCTTGGGCGGCGATTCCGGCCCTGCTGCGCACGTCCTGCCAGACCAATGAGATTCTGACCAGTCTGATGCTGGCCTACGTCGCCCCGCTGCTGCTGGCCTGGCTGGTCAACGGGCCGTGGCGTGATCCGGACGGCTTCAACTTTCCCCAATCGATTCAGTTTGGCGAGGCGGCACTGCTGACGCCGCTGTTCGATGGCACCCGCCTGACGGCTATTTTTCCGTTGGCACTGGGGCTGGCGCTGGCCGCCTGGCTGTTCCAGCATCATAGCTATCTCGGTTTCCAGATGAACGTCGCCGGTCATTCCGCCGCCGCCGCCCGCTATGCCGGTTTTTCTGCCGACCGCACGGTATGGATGGCGTTACTCATCGGTGGGGGATGCGCCGGGTTGGCCGGGTTCGCAGAAGTTGCAGGCCCGCTCGGACAACTGTTGCCCAACGTCTCGCCCGGCTACGGTTTCGCCGCGATTGTCGTGGCCTTTGTTGGCCGATTGCATCCGGTGGGGGTCGTGCTGGCCAGTCTGCTGATGTCGCTGCTCTATCTTGGCGGCGAGGCGGCGCAGATGGAACTGGATCTGCCCGCGGCGATTACCGGCCTGTTTCAGGGCGCGTTGCTGTTCGCGCTGCTGGCTTGCGATACCTTTGTGAATTATCGATTGCGCTGGCGGAGGCAATCATGAATGAGTGGCTACCGATTCTGGTCACGATTATGGGCGCGGCGACGCCGCTGATTTTCGCGGGACTGGGCGAACTGGTGGCGGAAAAAGCGGGAGTCCTGAATCTTGGCCTTGAGGGCATGATGCTGATTGGCGCAGTGACCGCTTTTGCCGTTTCCAGCGATAGCGGTAGTCTGGTTGCCGGAACCGCTGCGGGTGCCTTGGCTGGAGTCGCGGCCGCCGCGCTGTTTGGCGTACTGACTCTGCATTGTCTGGCCAATCCGATGGCGACCGGTTTGGCGCTGGCGCTGTTTGGCGTCGGGCTGTCGGCGTTCGTGGGCCGTGATTATGTGAGCCGGGTGTTGGAGGGCGTGAAGCCGGTTGAACTGCTGCCGGGTTTGCCGCCGATGGATTTGTTTATCCTTGGTTCGCTGTTGCTGTTTGGCGCGGTGCATGGCTTTCTTTACCATACCCGCGCCGGGTTGGTGCTGCGGGCGGTGGGCGAATCGCCGACGACGGCTCATGCGCTGGGCTATCCGGTGCGCTTGATTCGCTGGGGCGCGATCCTGTTTGGCGGTGCCGGTGCCGGGTTGGCTGGTGCCTTTTTGGCAGTGGATTACACGCCGATGTGGGTGGAAGGTCTAACCGCCGGGCGCGGCTGGATTGCGCTGGCGCTGGTGGTGTTTGCGACCTGGAAACCGTGGCGGGTCTTGGCGGGAGCCTATCTGTTCGGCGGCGTCACTATTTTGCAATTTCACGGTCAGGCGCTGGGGCTGGCGATTCCGCCGCAATTCATGGGGATGTTGCCGTACTTGGCCACCATTATCGTACTGGCGGTGATGTCGCGGCGCAGCCTCGCGATTCGCGCCAATGCCCCGGCCTCGCTGGGTCAGGTCTGGCATCCGGTGTTCTGAGGGCGTTTTTAACCCGGATAATTCATATCGCTTTTCCCGGTGAAAGCCGGATTTCCGGATTCCCCTCCTTGGCAAAGGAGGGGTGGCGCGTTAGCGCCGGGGTGGTTCGGGAAGTCCGCTGATCAGCCGGAAAGGCAATAAAAATAGACGATGTTCATTTAGCAAACTGATGTAATTGATCTTTATCCTATCGGTCTGACGCTCAGACAACAGAGAGGAAAATCATGGTGGTTCACGTCAAATATTTTGCCAGCCTGCGCGACCGCCTGGGCCGCGCTGGCGATGAACTCGAAACCGTAGCAGGGTTGACCGTTGCGGACGTCTGGGCGGCGCTGCATTCAGCGACGCCGCTGCCGCCGAACACGCTGGTAGCGGTAAATCTGGAATATGCCGAACTCACGCAATCCGTGCGGGATGGCGATGAAGTGGCATTCTTTCCTCCAGTAACGGGAGGATAGGTGATGCACATTGAACTGCGGGATCAGCCATTCCAGCCTTTGGCGGAATTGGCGATGTATCAGGCAGGACTGGACGAGCGCTTGGCCGGTCAGTACGGTGCTGCCGCGATCTTTATCGGCACGATGCGCGATTTCAACGATGGGGATACCGTGCGTCGCATGACGCTGGAGCATTACCCCGGCATGACCGAGCGCCAGCTCCAGCGACTGGTCGAAACCGCGTTTCGGGATTGGCCGTTATTGGATGCGCTGGTGATGCACCGGGTCGGGACTGTGCATCCTAATGATCCCATCGTCCTGGTCGCGGTGTGGTCCGTGCATCGGGCGGCAGCATTTGCGGCTTGCCGGTTCATCATGGAAGCGCTGAAATCGACAGCGCCATTTTGGAAACGGGAGGAGACGGTGACCGGTTCCCGCTGGGTGGAACACAACACGGCAGGATTTTTGGAATCCGCGCCGCCGGATTGACTACACTTCGCAGGCACAACGGCCCGCCACTTCTGGAGAACCCGGCTACATGTCCAATGGCAACGAATTCACCCTGATGAAGGAGCGGCGGTTTCTGCCGTTCTTCATCACCCAGTTTCTGGGCGCATTCAATGACAATGTGTTCAAAAACGCCCTGATTATTCTTATTGCCTTCCAGGTTGTGGCCAGCGATCCCGCCGAGTCCAACCGGCTCATCAATTTGGCCGCCGGCCTGTTCGTTTTGCCGTTTTTCCTGTTTTCGGCCACCGCCGGGCAGTTGTCCGACAAGTATGAAAAGTCGCGCTATATCCGCTGGGTCAAGTTGCTGGAAATCGTCATTATGCTCGGCGCAACGGTCGGCTTTATTCTCGGCAGCGTCGAGTTGCTGATCGCTATGCTGTTCCTGATGGGCTGCCAGTCAACGATGTTTGGGCCGGTGAAATACAGCATCATGCCGCAGCATTTGCAGCCAGAAGAACTGGTCGGCGGCAATGCCTGGATCGAGATGGGCACCAACATGGCGATTCTGCTGGGCACGATGTTCGGCGGTATCCTGATCGCCGGGCATCAGGGCTATCTGTGGGTGTCCGGGGCGTTAATCACGATTGCCATCCTGGGTTACTTCAGCAGTCGGGCGATTCCTGCCGCGCCGCCGGCCGCCCCGGATTTGAAAATCAACTGGAATCCGGTCACGGAAACCGGGCGAATTCTTAAAATTACTTACCAGAATTTCACGGTCTTTCAATCGGTGCTGGGGATTTCGTGGTTCTGGTTCCTGGGCAGCGTTTACCTGTCGCAACTGCCGAATTTCACCAAGTTAACCCTGGGCGGCGGCGAGCATGTCGTGACCTTGCTACTGACCCTGTTCGCCATTGGCATCGGCATCGGTTCGCTGCTGTGCGAACGGTTGTCCGGGCGGATCGTGGAAATCGGCCTGGTGCCATTCGGCTCCATCGGCCTGACCCTGTTTGGCGTGGATCTATTCTTTGCAACCCCGCCATCACCGGCGACCGGCGGCGCATTGTTAGGCGTAATGGCGTTCCTGGATCAGCCGGGAAGTTGGCGGGTGGTGATGGACATCGTGCTGATCGGCGTTTTCGGCGGGATTTACATTGTGCCGCTGTACGCCTTGGTCCAGCAGCGCAGCGAGCCGCGTCAGTTGTCGCGGGTGATCGCGGGCAACAATATTATCAACTCGGTGTTCATGGTAGCGGCGGCGCTCATCGCCGTGGCATTGCTGGAACAGGGGTTGAGCATCCCGCAACTGCTGTTGGTGATGGCGCTATTCAATGCGGCTGTCGCGCTCTACATTTTCACCCTGGTTCCCGAATTCCTGATGCGCTTTATCGTCTGGATTCTGGTGAATATTGGATATCGGTTGCGGACGACGGGACTGGAACATATCCCGAATACCGGACCCGCCGTTGTCGTGTGTAATCATGTCAGCTTTATGGATGCGCTGGTGGTGATTGGCTGTTGTCGGCGACCGATCCGCTTTGTGATGGACTATCAGATTTTCAAAATTCCGGTGCTCAGTTTCGTCTTTCGCACGGCGGGCGCAATTCCTATTGCCCCGGCGCGGGAGAATCCGGACATTCTGAAACAAGCGTATGACCGGGTTGCCGCCTATCTGGAGGAGGGCGAAGTGGTCGGCATTTTCCCGGAAGGGCAACTCACCAAGGATGGCGAGATTGGCCCCTTCAAGAATGGCGTTGACCGCATCATTCGGCGTAACCCGGCCCCGGTGATTCCCATGGCGCTGCGCGGCTTGTGGGGCAGTTTCTTCAGTCGCTGTTACGGCAAGGCGATGCGGCATTTTCCCCGGCGCTTCTGGTCGCGGATTGAGTTGGTGGTGGGCGAACCGGTTCCGCCCGAACAGGCGACTTCGGCGCGGTTGCGCGAACGGGTTGTCGCGTTGCGCGGCGATTGGCCATAATCAAAAATCATCCTCAACACCTTATTTTTAATGGTTAAACCCAGTGGAGAATTATGAAAGCTAATATCGTGTTACTCCCCGGTGATGGCATCGGGCCGGAAGTCGTCGGCGAAGCGGTTCGGGTGCTGGACGTCATCGCCCGTCGATTCAATCACCAGTTTGCTTATCAGCAACGCCTGATGGGGGGTTGCTCCATTGATGAGTTCGGCTCGTCGCTGACCGATGAAACGCTGGCGGATTGCCAGGCGGCGGATGCGGTGCTGTTAGGCGCAGTGGGCGGCCCCAAGTGGGATGATCCTAATGCCAAAGATCGCCCGGAACGCGGACTGCTGGCGCTGCGCAAGGGGCTGGGCGTGTTCGCTAATCTGCGTCCGGTCAAGGTGCATCCGGCGCTGATCGATTCATCGCCGCTGAAGCCGGAGAAACTGGCGGGGGTGGACATTCTGGTGATCCGGGAATTGACTGGCGGTCTGTATTTCGGCTGGCCGAAGGGCCGTGATGTCAAGGATGGCCGCGAACGCGCCGTCGATACTCTGGAGTATTACGACTACGAAATCCGCCGGGTAATGAATTTGGCGTTCAATCTGGCCAAGGGCCGCAAGAGCAAAGTCACGTCGGTAGACAAGGCTAATGTGCTGGAATCTTCGCGGCTATGGCGACAGATTGCCGTGCAGGTCGGCGCGGAAAATCCGGAGGTAGCGCTCGATCATATTCTGGTGGATACCGCCGCCATGCGTTTGATCACCGGCCCGGCTTCCATGGATGTTGTCGTCACCGAGAACATGTTTGGCGACATTCTCACCGACGAAGCGTCAGTGCTGGCCGGTTCGATGGGCATGTTGCCGTCCGCCAGTCTGGGAGAAAGCCGGGTCGGGTTGTATGAACCGATTCACGGCTCCGCGCCGGATATTGCGGGCAAGGGCATCGCTAACCCGATTGGCATGATTCTGTCCACGGCTATGCTGTTGCGCCATTCCCTGGGTCTGGAGACGGAAGCTGCCGCGATTGAAAAGGCCGTGGATGAAACGATTACCGCCGGGGCGCGCACGGCTGACCTCGGCGGGACGTTGAGTACGACCCAGATGGCGGATGAGATTATTCGACGACTGTGAGAGACTTGGTTCAACACCCTTGTTCACCCCTCTCTCTTGCCAGGAGAGGGGATGAAGCTGCAGTGAAGCGCTTCCATGAGCGCCAGTTATTGATCCGGTCTACCCATGACCGCGATGCCTTTTTAGCAGCACTGGAACACCCGCCCGCGCCGACCGAGGCGCTTTGCCAGTTATTGCGCCAATGACCTGGCGCATTGCCCCCCTTATTCCGCTGAACCCTTGCGCCCCCCGGTTGCCAAAAGGCCGGAACTGCCCTTTCGGAATTGCCCCACTCACGGAGACCCTATGCGCAAACCCCGCTTTGCCGCCCTTTTCTGGCTGATCGCCTGCCCGCTAACCGTCCTGGCTGCCGCCCCGGTCCATGAATTTACGCTGGACAATGGCCTGAAAATCCTGGTGCGCCAGGATCATCGCGCTCCAGTCGTGGTCTCGCAGATCTGGTACAAGGTCGGCTCCAGCTATGAACCCAGCGGTCTGACCGGCATTTCTCACCTGCTTGAACATCTGATGTTCAAAGGCACGCCCAACGTGCCGGGCGGTGAATTCTCCCGGATCATTGCTGCGAATGGCGGCGATCAGAACGCCTTTACTTCCTACGACTACACTGCCTATTTCCAAACGCTGGAAAAGGAGCGGCTGGAACTCAGTTTCCGACTGGAAGCGGACCGGATGCGCCATCTGCTGCTGAAACCGGAAGATGTGGCCAAAGAGGCTCAAGTGGTGGCCGAGGAACGCCGGTTGCGGACGGAAGACCAGCCGGAAGCGCTGACGCACGAACGTTTCCAGGCGGCGGCCTATGTCACCAGTCCTTACCGGAACCCGATTATCGGCTGGATGCAGGACATTGAATCGATCAAGCCTGACGATCTGCGCCACTGGTACCAACAGTGGTATGCGCCGAACAACGCGACGTTGGTTGTCGTTGGCGATGTTGAACCCGCCAAAGTGCGGGAACTG
>JAUPTV010000250.1 GCA_030917925.1 Pseudomonadota bacterium | reverse complement strand
CTAGCATAGCCAGCGGTTGCCCGTCGGTGTTAACAACAGGCGCTACCGTGTCAATATAAACGTGGTCATCAGCCGCACGGTAGAAATCAGAGAGGACACTGTCGCCAGTGGCAAGCGTGGCAACGATAGCCCGATGGGTCTCTGGGTGAACCGGCTCATTGACCACTTGGGCAGCGATCAGGAGGTTGCGCTCTGGATCGAGCAGCAGGACGTTGGCGTAGCCATAGCTTTTCTGTTCCAATTGCAAACGGGTTTCCCAATCCGTTTGCAAGCCGGGAGTCGCCGGATTTTGTCGCCATGTCTCCAATGCTCGCCGGAAAAAGGGGCTTCCCGCCATCCGGTGCGCGTCGGCCAAGCGCTCTTGCCGCCATTGCTGAATCTGCCCGACTTTCAGTGTGCTGATCGCGGCAATATCGTGATATTTTTCTTCACGGATGCGCTCCGCTTCGGCACGATAATATCCGTAGCCCCCGGCTAATAATAACACTGCGATCAGAGTAAAAAGGGTCATCCAGATCCGGACGTATGAGTTCAGACCTCCGTCGTTAATTCTACTCAAACCGGGGTTCGTCATCATTCAGGAAATGAGTGGCATCTCTAGGGTTTGAACCGGTTTCAAACGTAATAAAACACCACACACATACCCAATAGCACGACCGCCCATAACACCATGCTGCCGGTCGGCCAGGTAGCGGCTAGGCGTCCATGTGGACCATGGTGCAGGAACAAGATCCGCATAAGGCCATTGAATTGGCATTTTATCGCCTCAGTCAGACCCATCCACCCCCGGTCAAGTTCTTTCCAGACACGAATAGAGAGAGCGGGTAACAACTTGCGATAAGTCCAGTCGAAATCCAGATTCACTGCACGCAGTTCCGGTGGGTAAATCCCGGTGCGCATCAGCACAGCAAAGGCCAGCGCTGACCAAGCCAATAATTGCAATTGCGTGATGACATGAGTGGTCGTGTAGGGATCAAATACCACCGGATAGGGCAGGATAGCGTAAAGCGCCTGGGGAAATACCCCGATGCCAATGCATAGCGCTGCGGCAACGCCCATGGCGATTAGCATGTTACGAGGCGCTTCCTGACAGCGAATGCCACTGTCATGGCCAAAGAAAGCGAAATAGGGAATCTTGATGCCCGCATGATGGAATACGCCGGCAGACGCGAACAGCAGGAAGAGAAATGGAATCCAGTGACCTTCCTGGGCGGCAGCTTCCAGAATCAGCGATTTGGTGGCAAAAGCGCTGAACAGCGGAAAAGCGGAGATGGAAGCCGCGCCCACCATGCACAACCCAGCAGTCAGCGGCATCGACTTGTACAGACCGCCGAGTTGCGACCCGTTAACCGTACCAGCCCGCAATAGCACCGCTCCCATACTCATAAATAGCAACGCTTTAAACAGAATATCGGCAAAAGCATGAGCCGCAGCGCCATCCAGCGCCAACGGCGTACCAATGCCGATCCCAACCACCATAAATCCAAGCTGATTGTTCATGCTGTAGGCCAGCACCCGGCGTAGATCATTCTCGATCACCGCAAAGAAAATCGGGAACATCGCCATGATCGTGCCGATGGTAATCAGGATCTCAACCCCGGCAAATCCTCGAGCCAGGGCATAGATCGCCATCTTGGTGGTGAAAGCCGACAGTACGACAGTGCCTGTGACCGTCGCTTCCGGATAGGCATCCTGCAACCAGTTATGCAGAAATGGAAAAGCGGCCTTAATACCGAAAGCGATGAAAATTAAAGTTGCACCGGGACTGCTCAGATCCAAGTGCTCGAATGTCGCTGATCCAGTCGCTCGAACATGCAAAACAACTCCTGCTAACAGCAAGACACCAGAGCCAACCTGAATCAGCAGGTAACGCAGTCCAGCCCGATAAGCTCGCTCCGTGCGCCGCGCCCAGATCAGAAATACGGAGGAGATGGCTGCGAGTTCCCAACAGATAAACAACGTGATCAAATCGCCCGCCAGCACCGCCCCGAGTGCTGCGCCCGGATAAAATAACCCCACTACCTGTTGCAGTTCGTCATCCAAATGCCAGGCATAGATCACAGAAATCGCGGCAGCGATCAGAAAAGCGACTGCAAAAACAAAACTCAACGAGTCAATGCGCAAGGTAATCAGGGTCAGATTAAACAACGACATTTCCGCATACTGACCGTGCGGCAGGCTCCACAGTTGCAACAGTCCAAGAACCGGTAACGCCAGCATAAAACCATTACGGACGATACCCCGAGGCAATAGCGGTATGAGTAACGCCCCACAGATTAGCAACAATGCCGGATTCAAGCCCTCAATCACCGTAATAATCCTCGTTCCGCTTAACCCATTTGCGCATCTGCTTGGCTAGAAGCACCAACGCGACGCAGCAGAAAAAACCGTACAAGGCAAAAAAACCGAACCAGCCCTCAAATGAAAAATAGGTGTGTTTATGATAAAACACATCGGCCAGAAACAGTCCCGCGCAAATCAGCGCTAATCCATAAAAAATTCCCGTGACATGACGCGGATCATCGAGCCAATATTTGCGCTCCGAATTTACAGCGGGTGAGGAGGGTAAAGTCATGGAGCAATTCCTCAGCGGGCGATGGGTGCCAGTAATGTGTAAAGGGCGTCAGCGTAGAAAAACAGCAGCACACAACCGAACGCCGTCAGACATAACGGCACGACGCAGGCCAGGGGCGCTTCGCGGATGCCCGCTGCCTGTGTTGTCGGTGTAAAAAATCCCCGCGCCGCTATGGGCAGCAAGTAGGCCACGTTCAGCAGCGAACTGATCAGCAGCACCGCCATCATCGCCCATTGTCCGGCATCCGCTGTTCCCGCCAGCAAATACCACTTGCTCCAGGAACCGCCCATTGGCGGCAAGCCGATGATGCTCAGCGAACCGATCAGGAACGCGGCGTAAGTGAACGGCATGACCCGCCCCAGCCCGTCCATCTGACTGATTTCGGTTTTATGGGTCGCGGTATAAATCGCCCCGGCGCAGAAGAACAGCGTGATCTTGCCCATGGCGTGCATGGCGATTTGCATCGAACCACCGATGACGCCCATCGACGTCGCCAGTGCCGCGCCTAGCACCACATAACCCAGTTGGCTGATGGTCGAATAAGCCAGTCGGGCCTTGAGATTGTCTTTGGTCATCGCGACACAGGACGCCAGCAGAATGGTGAGGGCGGCGACCCACATCAGCCATTGCGACGCGCCAGTTTCGTGCAGAAAATCGATGCCGAAGACATAGACCACGACTTTCATTACCGCGAACACCCCGGCTTTCACCACGGCGACGGCATGAAGCAGAGCGCTAACCGGTGTGGGCGCGACCATCGCCGCCGGCAACCAGCGATGAAAGGGCATCAGCGCTGCTTTACCGATACCGAACATAAATAAAGCCAGGAGAATGGCCACGGCTGGCCCTTCCACCTTACCCGCCAGAATGCCGCCAGGGGTAAATTCCAGCGTACCGGCCATCCAGCCCGTCCAGATGATCGCCAGTAACAGGAAACCGATGGACGTACCCAGCAAAATGCCGAGATACAAGCGTCCGGCCTGCATCGATTCCGGCGTGCCCTTATGGGTAACCAGTGGATAGGTGGACAGCGTTAACGCTTCATAAAAAATAAACAGCGTCAGCAGATTACCCGCAAAAGCGATACCGATGGCGCTGGTAATGGCAATGGCGAAGCAGACGTAGAATCGGGTCTGATGGCGCTCCTGATTGCCGCGCATATAACCGATGGAATACAGCGAATTTAGCGGCCACAACAACGCCGCGACGCCAGCAAACACCATCCCCAACGGCTCGGCGGTTAAACGCAGCGTCAGGCCCGGAACAAGCTCGAATAAATCGACGGTCGGTCGCCCGCCCGCCATGACCTCCGGTAATAGCGACGCGACCGTTCCCAGCAAGAGTAAGGACGCCAGCAGGGTTGCGCCCTCGCGCCAGTTGGGACGGTCGTAGTTAGCGGCGATAAATAACGTACTCGCCAGTGGAATGAATAGCGCCAGTAATAAGGCAGATTCGGCAGTCATGGGCGTGAGTAGGGCATCATTAAGCGTGTTCAACTTCAACCGGTTGACCTGCCCTCGGCACAAAGCGCGGACTCTCCACGATTTTTAGCCCTAATGTGCGGCAGTGTGTTTCCGCAGCTTGAGAATAGGCGATCAGGTCATTCTGATACTGTTCGACAAGGCGTTCGCGAATCGCGTAAATTTCCGCGAGAATCGGATCATCCCATGTTTGTGTGGTATTCATGGCGCAACTCCCAGCAACATTTCCGCCGCCTGGCGGGCAACTCCAGCATTGAACGAAGTCTCCAGGCCGAAGTAGAGATTGGCCAGAGCCAGCGTCCAGGTCGGAATGAGCAACGCCAAAGGCGCTTCACGCACGATTTGGCCTTCCGGGGCTGGTTTGAAATAAGCCACCTCCACCACTCGCCAGATGTAAATCACCGCCATTAACGAAGTGAGCAAGATCAGCACCGCTACCGGCCACCAGCCTTTCTCCAGCGCACCCAGAATGAGATACCACTTGCTGATGAACCCGGCAGTCAGCGGTACGCCAATCAGGCTGAGTCCGCCGATGACAAACGCGCCCATGGTCCAAGGCATGGACTGGCCCAGTCCCGCCATCCGCTCCAGTTGGGTGGAACCGATACGGAACGACACACAACCCAGCGCCATGAACAACGTTCCCTTCATCAGGGCATGATTGAACAGATGGCTGATGGAAGCAGTCAGGCCGGTGACAGAGACAAAGCTGATGCCCAGGATCATGTAACCGATTTGCGCGACGCTGGAATAAGCCAGCATCCGCTTGATATTGTCCTGGAAAATCGCCACCAGCGAGGCGCTGAAAACTCCGATCAAAGCCAGTGGTAGCAGGATCAAATCCAGTGGCATGGTCTCGAAGGAGAACTGCGGCCCGAAGATCGTGAAGAAGAACCGTAGCAGCACATAAATAGCAACTTTGGTTGCGGTCGCCGCCAGGAACGCGGTCACCACCGAGGGCGCATAAGCGTAGGCATTCGGCAGCCACAGGTGCAGTGGGAACAACGCGAGCTTCAAACCCACGCCAACGGTTAGAAAGGCGAACGCGGCGTGGATAGTGCGGGTATGCGCCACGGCCGGCAGTCGCGCTGCCAGATCCGCCATATTCAGCGTACCGGTCATCACATACATCAGGCCAATGCTGATCAGAATGAAAGTGGCACCGATGGTGCCCATAATCAGATACTGATAAGCCGCAGTCAGCGCCCGACGGTCCCGGCCAATGCTGATCAGCACATAACTGGACAGCGAGGAAATTTCCAGGAATACGAAGACATTAAAAGCGTCGCCGGTGATGGTGATGCCCAGCAGGCCGGTCATGCACAGCAGATAAGCCGTATAAAACCAGGGCTGTTTATGTTCAGGCAGGCGGATGCGGCGCTCCACGATCAGTTGCGCAAAACTCATGACGACCGCGCTGATCGCTGCGACCAGCACCAACATGTAGGCATTGAGGATATCGACACGATACTCGATGCCCCAGGGGACCGGCCAACTTCCCATCGGATAGGAGATTGGACCTTCAGCCAATACCTGCCGGAGCAACAGAATAGCCATCAGGAGCGTCAGCCAGCACGTCGCTGTAGCGAACAGCCAGGCTGCCCGACCTGGACGAAACAGGAACGACAGCGGCGCTGACATCAAGGGGATGACGATTTGCAGGGCAGGAAGATGATCGATCACGGGATTTTATTCAGGGTTCAGGGTTCGGAGTTCAGAATTTTTCACAGGGCTTCTTCTTGATCCTGTGCATGAATCTCATCTTCTTCAATCGTGCCGTAAGCTTCATTAATACGCACGACCAGAGCCAGACCGAGCGAGGTCGTGGCGATGCCGACGACAATCGCGGTCAGGATCAGCACATGAGGGATCGGATTGCTGTAAACCACATCAGGCTGGTTAATGACAATCGGCGCGGTGCCGCCAAAAATCTTGCCCATGCTGATATAGAGGATGAACACGGAGGTCTGAAAAATATTCAGACCAACCAGTTTTTTGACCAGATTACCCCGTGAGATGACCACATAAAATCCGCACATCATCAACACGATAAAAATCCAGTAATTATACAAACCGAGGATTTGCATGATGGTTAATCCGTTTTCAGTCCCGAATCCCGACCGGTCATCTTCCACGACCGGCGAAGGCGTAGAAAATGGTTACCATCACTGATGATACCGTGATGCCAACGCCCAGTTCGATCAACAAAATTCCCAGATGATGACCATGCGGCGGGTTATGCGGATCCAGTGCGCCGTAATCCAGATAGTTACCGCCCATCAATAATCCGGCGATGCCGACGCTGGCGTAGATCAGCACGCCCAATGGAACGCCAATCCGCAACAACCAGTGCGGCATGAGTTTCTGCGCGCTGTCCAGCCCAAAAATCAGCGCATAAAGAATAAAACCTGCGCCAAAAATGACGCCAGCCTGAAAGCCGCCGCCCGCCCCGAAATCACCGTGAAACTGTACATACAGCGCGAACAGCAGAATCAGCGGCAATAGCAGTTTCGTCATCAATCGCGGAATAGCGTACCGTTTCATGGTTTGGGCTTATCCTGGTCGGAACGTCGCCGCCGCGCCCCGCCAATCAGTACCAGCACCCCAATAGCGGCGGTAAACACCACGGTCGTCTCGCCGAGCGTGTCATAACCCCGGTAACTGGCGAGCACCGACGTGACCATGTTGGGAACATTGGTTTCCGGGAGCGAACCTTCGATGTAGCGCGGCGCAACATGATGATGAATGGGATTGGCCGGATCGCCATAAGGTGGAAGATCAGAGGTGCCATAAACCAGTGTCGCTCCAGTGATGATCACAGCCAGTAACGGCAACAGCGGTTTGTGCGCAACCGGGGTTTTTTCCCGATGGGTCGTCAGGCCCAGGGTGCCCAGCATGAAAACCGTCGCTACTCCAGCGCCGACTGATGCTTCAGTGAAAGCCACATCGACCGCGTCCATGACCACGAACAGACAAGCGGACACCAGGCTGTAAATGCCAAACAGCATGACGACGGCAAACAGATCTCTGAGCCGGATCGCCGCTACTGCGGTGATGACCAGCAAGGTCAGCAGAAAAATATCGACCAGGAA
>JAUPTV010000249.1 GCA_030917925.1 Pseudomonadota bacterium | reverse complement strand
TCGCGGCGGTGTCAGATTTCCTGACTAAAAAGAAGGCAGTCGGTGGCTTTTCTGCGTTGGAAACAGTTTACCGCGTGGGTGCCTTAACGCATTAGCAACAGGATAGATTACATTATGACACCATTCAACCAAACGGCTGACCGTGCTTCGCACGGTGCGCTATCCCTCCCCGCCCTAAAGGACGGGGCCTCTCGCGCAATTCTGGGGTGAAATCCGGGAAATGGCGCTGGCCCTGACCGTACTGACCCTGGCCAGCCTGGCCATGAGTCTGCTCATTGTCCGCAACAGTCGCGCTGAAGCGAACCTTCGCATCAGTGAGGCCAATCTCCAGCGTGCTCAGACGGTAGCCGGTGTGGGCAGTTGGCATTTAAATGTCCGGCGCAACCATTTGTGGTGGTCGGCAGAAACTTACCGGATTTTTGGCGTTCCGCCGGGAACGCCGCTGAAGTACCAAAGGTTCCTGGCGCTGATCCATCCCGAAGACCGCACTCAGGTCGATAACGCCTGGCAAGCAGCGCTACAGGGGGCGCTTTACGACATCGAGCATCGCATCATCGTCGATGGCACCATCAAATGGGTGCGGGAGCGGGCGGATTTAAAATTCAATAGTCAGGGGAAACTGCGCGGGGGCGTGGGCACTGTTCAGGACATTACCTCACGCCGACAGACCGAAGAGGCGCTGCGGGAAAGCGAAAACAATTTTCGGCTGTTCTTCGAATCCATCGATGATCTGCTGTTCGTCGTTGACGAGCAGAACCGCATTCTCAAAACCAATCCAGCGGTCAATGCACGACTGGACTATACCGAGGCCGAACTGTTAGGCCAAAGCCTGTTGAATGTTCATCCACCGGCCTGGCGGGAAGAAGCCGCCCGGATCATGGCCGATATGCTGGCTGGTAAAACGACCCATTGCCCGATTCCACTACGCGCAAAAGCCGGTCAGTTTATCCCGGTCGAAACCCGGGTTTTTCCAGGAACCTGGAGCGGTCAGAACGTGTTGTTTGGCGTAACCAAGGATCTCTCGGAACTCAAGGCGTCCGAAGAAAAATTCGCCAAGGCGTTTTCCATCAATCCGGCGCTAATGGCCATCAGTACGCTGAAAGAAGGCCGTTTTATTGAGGTCAATGAAGCGTTTCTGCGTACTCTGGGCTATACGCGGGTCCAGGTCATCGGCAAGACTTCACGGGAATGTGAGATGTTCGCCGATCCACAGCAGCGAACCCGCGCCATTGCGATTCTCCAAGAGCAGGGACGCGTCGAAAGATTGGATATTCAGGTGCGCACCCGGACCGGCGAATTGCGCCATAGTCTCTTTTCAGCGGATTTTTTGCGATTGCAGGATCAGACCCTGCTACTCACAGTGATGATTGACGTCACAGAGCTTAAGGATATGCAGGTGCGCCTCGAACAAATGGCGTACTACGATGCGCTGACCGGCCTGCCGAACCGGGTTCTGCTGCAAGATCGACTACAAGTGGCCATCGCTCAGGCGCAACGGAAATTTGAGCTGCTCGCCGTCTGCTATCTCGATCTGGATGGCTTCAAACCAGTCAATGATGTCTGGGGCCATGCCGCCGGCGATGAACTATTAATCCAGGTCGCCCAGCGCCTGAATGCCTGCATACGCGGCAGTGATACGGTTTGTCGACTGGGTGGCGACGAATTTGTCGTCCTGCTCAGTGGTCTGTGCGGCGTGAAGGAATGTGAGCAGGCGCTGCGCCGCATTCTCGACGCACTGGTTAAACCCTTCCGGTTAGCCCAAAACGAAGTTCAGTTATCGGCCAGCATCGGCGTCACGTTGTATCCGAGCGATGCGGTTACCGCTGATATTTTGATCCGCCATGCCGACCAGGCGATGTATGCCGCCAAGCTGGCCGGACGCAACCAGTATTGCCTGTTCAACGCAGAACGCGATAGCGTTTCCTACCCCCAGACGATAATCGATTCGGGTTGACCCCCACCTGGGTCATCGCATGGCGTCTTTCAGCAGCGCCCGGAACGCCTCTGCCGGCACTGGCCGACTGGTCAGATAACCCTGATACTGATCGCAACCCCGGGCCTGGAGAAAAGCCAGTTGTTCGGCGGTCTCCACCCCCTCGGCCAGCACCTTCAACCCCAATGTATGGCCCATGGCGATGATCGCTGCGGCAATCTCCAGCGCATCCTGTTGCGGCAGGTCATCAATAAAACTCTTGTCGATTTTCAGCACATCGAGCGGAAACCGTTTGAGATAGGCCAGAGAGGAATAACCAGTGCCGAAGTCATCCATGGCCAGGCGCAGTCCCAGCCCCCGCAGTTGTTGCAGGAGCGTAATCGCTTCCATTTCATGCTGCATCAGGGCGCTCTCCGTCAACTCCAGTTCCAGTTGTTCCGCAGGGAATCCGGTGTCGTTAAGGATCTGCAGCACCACCGCCATCAAATCGCCATGGCGCAGTTGATGCGCCGACAGGTTCACCGCCAGCGTCAATGGCCGGAACCCCGTGTCCAGCCACTCCCGCCCCTGCCGACAGGTTTCCCGCAGCACCCATGCGCCGATGGCGGTAATCAGGCCGGTTTCTTCCGCAATCGGGATGAAATAGCCAGGCAGGATCAAACCCTGTTCCGGATCTTGCCAGCGCACCAGGGCTTCGGCACCGACCATGCGCCCACTGGCGATGTCGATTTGCGGCTGGTAGTAGACACGCAGTTGACCGTCCTGCAGGGCATGGCGCAATCGGGCTTCCAGCTCAAGGCGTTGCCGGGCGGCCTGGGTCAGCGCGGCTGAAAAGTATTGAAAATGTCCGCGCCCTTCATTCTTGGCCTGATAGAGCGCCGCATCCGCCTGTTGCAATAAATCTTCCGCCGTCTGGCCATGTTCGGGGAACAGGCTGATGCCCAGACTGGCACCCAGCCGCACTTCCGTACCGTTGGCAAGTAGCCAGGGTTCGCTGAGAAGGCCAATAATCTCCATCGCCAGGCGAGCCGCATCCTGTGGCTGCGTCAAATGCTCAATGAGCACTGCGAACTCATCGCCGCCCAACCGGGTCACGGCATCCGCGCCACGCAATCTGCGGATCAGTCGTTCCGCGACCTGCTGCAACAACACATCACCGGTTGAGTGACCGTAACTGTCATTGACGTCCTTGAAGCGATCCAGATCCACCAGCAACAGCGCCAGGGTTGTGCCGTCCCGTTGCGCGACATCGATGCTGTGCTGCAACTGGGCGGAGAACAACAGGCGATTGGGCAATCCGGTCAGCGGGTCGTAGTGGGCAAGGAAATTCAGTTGCTCCTCGGACGCCTTGGCCTGGGTCAGGTCAGCGAAGATGCCCACATAATGCGTCACCACCCCTGCCACATTTTTGACGGCGCTGATACTGAGCAGCTCGGGATAGATTTCGCCATTTTTCCGCCGATTCCAGAGTTCGCCCTGCCAGTGGCCGGTTTCCCGGAGGCTGGTCCAGAGGGCGGCGTAGAACGTATCATCCTGACGTCCGGAGTGCAGCAGGCGCGGGGTTTGCCCCTGAACCTCGGCTTCGGTATAGCCGGTCAAGTCACAAAACGCCTGATTCACCCGCAGGATGCGTTCATTAGCGTCGGTGATGGTGATGCCATCACGGGTGTTTTCAAAAACCGTGGCGGCCTGGCGCAGACGTTCCTCAATGCGCAGGCGCTCGGTGATGAGCACTTCACCATCTTCGGCGTGAATCATGATGGGGAACGGCGCTTCTTCAATGGCGCACCGAAACCGTTCGCGGCTGTCGCGCAGTGCCTGTTCCGCTTGCAACCGGGCCGCGTCTGCCTCGGCGATGTCCAGCGCGTAGGCGATGTCCCCGGCCAGTTCTTCGAGAAGCGCAATTTCTTCAGCGTCAAAGAAGCCGACTGCGCCCGCATAGAGATTTAATGCGCCGCAAACGACGCCGTTCACCGCCAGCGGCAGGGCGATGGAGGCGCGGTAACCCAGCACCAGCGCCGCTTCCCGCCAAGGTGCCATCGCGGGATCGTTAGCAATGTCATTGCAAGCGACGGTCTGGCTGGTGCGGAGAGCGATGCCCGTTGGCCCCTCGCTATGGGGGCCGACCAGGGTAATGTCGGCTTTTGCAACATAATCAGCCCCTGGCCCAGCTTGAACGACCGGACGCACCAGGCCGGTCTGTAGATTGACCATGCCGACCCAGGCCATCAGAAAACCGCCATCACGGACCGCAATTTGACAGGCTTCGCGCAGCATCCCTTCCGGTTCCTTGCGCCGCACAATCAGTTGATTGACATTCGACAGCATCCGATAGATGCGGTTAAGTCTGCGAATCTGTTCGGTAGTGTGCTGGCGCTCGGTAATGTCGTTGATCGTAGCGATGAAGATTTTTACCGTTCCGTCATCCCGGCGCAGGCACTTGACGTCGATAGCGGCAAACACGACCGCGCCATCTTTGCGGATGAAGCGCTTGTCCATGGTATAGCCTTCGGTTTCGCCGCGCAGGACCCGTGCGAATTCGGCGATATCCGCCTCCAGATCGTCAGGATGCGTGATCGCCGCCCAGTCCATTTTCTCCAGTTCGGTGCGCGGATACCCAAGAATCTCGCAAAGCCGGTCGTTAAATTGCAACCAGCGCTTGGTTTCAGGCGACGTGAACGCCATGCCGACAAAGGGCAGTTCGTAGAATTTCCGCAGCAACTGCTCTTGTTCAGCGGTCGTGATGCTATCGGTCATAAAGCCAGCATCCTGTGCGTCGAACCGATCACCACCACCACCACCACCATGACTGCCGGGTGGGTTCACTATTTGGCCTAGGTTGCTGCGGTCGCTGACTCGGCGGCGCAGGTGCCGGCGCGGCAGCAAGCACCGGTACTTCGGGAGCGTTCACGGCAACGGGGGACGCTGGCGCGCTTACCGTTTCCACCTCAGCAGGAAGGGGAAGAGAAGGGGAGGGAAGTTCGGCCGCGACTGTTTTAGCTTCCTCTTGGAGCAGTGATTGACTCGGCGGTAGCGCAGCTTCGGCAGAGGCAGGCGGTGGCACAACTTCGGCAGAAGACCCTTGGGGAACAGCGCTATTCACCGCGCTCACTGATGCTGGATCTGCCACCGCCGCCACCTCTGCTGGCGAAAGAATACGGGAAAGCGCCAGATCCACGGTCTTATAATTGTCATGGAGCAGGTAAGCACCGATGCTGGATACCCCGGTCAGCAACACGCCCAACAGCATCCACTGGACATGGCGAGATCTGGCTACCGGAATCGGCGCGGCCAGCAGTTTCTGCTCCAGACCACGCCGGGCTTCCTGCTCAATAGCCAGCAATAATAACAGCCGCGCCTCACGTTCCCGGCTTTCCCGCTCTCGCTCCAGCGCCTGATCTTCGCGCTCGCGAGCCTGATTCACGAGTTCTTTGGCATCGTGTAACTGCTCGCGCAAAAATTCCAGCAAGGCGTTCTTATAGGTTCCTTCCAATTCTAACGAGTTCTCCTGAAGATCTTGAGGCGAGAACACCCGAAGCAATTCGGCAGGGTCAATTTCCCATTCTCCCTTGTCGTTATATTTGCCACTTAATCGGCCCGATTTCAGCGCGTTGTAAATAACTGACCGGCTCTTGCCGACCTCCCTGGCAGCTTGACCGAGATTCAGCGATGACGAAGCGAGCGCGATTTCCGGTTCGTGCAGGTTGGGACTGGCTTCCTCTTCAGGCGGAGGAGCGCCAAGACTGTTTTTCCGTTTGAGTTTGGAGGCGTCAGCCATAATGTGCGATTCGATCAATGAGAGTTTGCACCAGTGCGTCGGCTTTCCCGTTCAGACCGGAAAACCGGGTTTCCGTGATCGCGTAACCGAGGTTCTGCGCCTTGCGATAACCGGGACGTTCCGGTAGATGACCGGCAAGGATAGCGTAACCGGCCTCGGTCAGATAATCACGAGCGTCGTTCGCTTCCACATCGGTGCCGATGTGGTTGAGAGCGAAGACCAATTTCTCCTTTGGCACCCCGGCTTGCACCAAGGCGTGAAATTCGCGCACAGCGGGACGCAGGTCATCCAGCGATGCGCCGGTGGGTTGCACAACCAGATTGGCGACGCGGGCAATGTCCAGAGTGCCTTTACTGGTGCGGGCCGGACCATCAATAATAAGCAGATCATAGCGTTCGGCAACGGCCAGGGCTTGCTGCGCGGTGCGGAACAGTTCCACCGGAACCGCCGGATCAATCTTCGCGTTCAGACGCAGCCGATACCAGTCCGTCGCGGTGCCCTGCTGGGTGTCCAGGTCGGCAATCTTGACCTCCAGGCCGCTGCGCGTGGCTTCACGACCGATAGCCCGCGCCAAGGTGGATTTTCCAACCCCCCCTTTCTGTGAAACCAAAGCAACAATCGTAGTCATGGCAACTCACAGTAATCAATAGAGAAATAATGAGAAATTATGTATTTGGCCAAGCCGTTTTTTTACAGCTATCGAATACGCTTAATGATAGCTATCAAATCAAAGAGTCGCTATCGTATCGATTTATTTTAATCAGGGAAACCGGGGAGAAGTATTAAACGGAAGGCTCCGGTCGATGATAATGGTTGCACTGTCTGATTAAACTCACCCGAAGGGAAACCCATGCCCCAGACTGACTGCTGCGATACCACTGATCGCCTGTTGACGCTCGCCGAAGCCATTAACGCCGTACTACCGACTATTTCGACCCTCACGAAAACCGATACGGTCCCGCTGTTTGACGCCTACGGACGGGTGCTGGCCACCGAGGTCATTGCTGGTCTGGATGCGCCACCAGGCGATAATTCGGCGATGGACGGTTTTGCCTTGCATCTGGCGGATCTATCGCCAACAGTCGCTACCCAATTACCGGTTACTGGTCAGGCGCTGGCCGGTCATCCTTATCCGGGTCACGTTCTACCGGGAACCGCCGTCCGCATCACGACCGGCGCGCTGATCCCGGATGGACCGGATGCGGTCATCATGCAGGAACAGTGTCGAATCGGTCCGGATGAAGCCTGGATTGAGATCGCGCCGCAGAGCGCCGCCCGGCTGAAACCCGGCGAGAATATCCGGCGGCGGGGTGAAGATGTGCAGGCCGGAATGCTGTTACTGCCGAAAGGTCGGCGGCTGCGCCCCCAGGATGTTGCGCTGGCGGCGGGGCAGGGGATGGCCACGTTGGAAGTGATCCGCCGACCCCGTGTGGCCGTCGTGTCCACTGGCGATGAATTATATGAACCGGGCGCGGCCTTGCCGTCCGGGGCCATTTATGAATCTAATCGCTATACGCTGATCGGCCTGCTACGGCGTCTGGGTTGCGCTGTGACCGACCTGGGCATCCTGCGCGATGATCGAGAGAGTGTGCTGCCAGCGCTGCGCGAAGCCGCCGCTATGCACGATGTATTACTTACGTCTGGCGGAGTGTCGGTCGGTACTGCGGATCTGGTCAAGGAAGTCATCGCTGAACTGGGCCATATTCAGTTCTGGCGACTGGCGGTCAAACCGGGCAAACCGGTGACGTTCGGTCGCATTAGCGACTGCCTGGTTCTGGGTCTGCCGGGTAATCCGGTATCGGTGATGGTCACGTTCCTGATGTTCGCTCGCCCGTTGTTGCTCAGGCTGATGGGCGTGGAACCGACCGCGCCGGTGCGATGGCCCGTCATCGCGGATTTTGCGCTTCGCCGCAAACCAGGCCGACGCGAGTGGCTGCGAGCGCAATTACAGATTGTTCCTGAACGTGGCCATCAAGTTCGCCTCTACCCGACTAACAGCTCCGGGGCGCTCTCGTCGCTGTGCTGGGCGGAGGGTCTGGTGGAACTACCCGAGGATTGCGCCGGGGTGACGCCTGGCGATACCGTGTATTATCTGCCGTTCAGCGAACTGGGAGTCGATTGACCTTCCCTACCCAAATGGAATAGTTTGTCAGTATTTTGTGCGACCACTTCCGTAACCATGGCTCTACGATACCCTGATGCGCCGTCAATGGCCATCGCCTTTCCATTGAATCTGTGGATTCAGATCGGCTTGGCGCTGGGCTTATTTATCCTGGTAGCGCTGCTGCCGCCGCTGCCCCTGTTCAGCGACCCGCGCCATTACTTGCCGCTACACATGGCCCTGGAATTCCTGTCCATCATGGTATCGCTGATGATCTTCACCATGGGCTGGTTTTCGTTCAGTCACGAGCAGGGCGCACGCTTTCAGTTACTGGCCTGCACCTTTCTCGGCGTCGCCTTGCTGGATTTTGTCCATACCCTGTCATACTTGGGTATGCCGGATCTGGTCACCCCCGGTTCAGCGGAAAAAGCGATCAATTTCTGGTTGCCGGCCCGCCTCCTCAGCGCCCTGGCATTGCTGGCCCTAACTGTGTTGCCCGCTACCGCAATGCTGAACTCATGGCGGCGCGGGTGGGCGCTGGCCATCTTACTGGTCATGGTCAGTGTCATCATTATTCTGGGGCTGTTTTTCCCGCACACCGCGCCCCGCACCTTCATCCCCGGCGACGGTTTGACCGCATTCAAGATCGCCTTTGAGTACGGGGTGATTACCCTCTATGGCATCGCCCTGCTGCTCCTGTTCCGAAGCTGGCGACAGGAACGCGACGCCTTCCGGGCGTGGCTGATCACCGGACTCTGGATGTTGTTGCTCGGCGAACTCAGTCTGACGCTCTATGCTCATGTGACCGATCTGCATAACCTGTTTGGCCACCTGGGCAAAACCTGGGGTGCCGTGTTTATCTTCTGGGCGGTCTATACCCAAGCGATGGAGCAGCCACACCAGCACTTGAAGCAGTCATTGGCCGCCTTAAAAGTCGTCAGTAATACGCTGCATCAGAGCGAAGAACGGCATCGTTCCGCATTAGCCGCACTGGTGGAAGGCGTCACGGTTTATAACCATGAAGGTCAATTGCTGACCGCTAACCCCGCCGCCCAGCGCATTTTAGGGATCAGCGCCGCCGAGTGCCGGGAGCGACCAATCGATGATCCCCGCTGGCAGATCATTCAGGCGAATGGCGCACCTTTTCCCACTGATGAATATCCAGTCGTTGTCACCCTGCGTACTGGTCTCCCGCAACGGGAAATTCTCATGGGCATCTACACACCGCAGCGCGAGTTAACCTGGATCAGTGTGAACAGTGAACCGGTTTGGGATGCAGACGCCCGCACGGTGCAAGCGGTCGTGGTGTCATTCAGCGACATCACCGCCCGCAAGTCTGTCGAAGACGCCCTGCACGAGAGCGAGATCCGCTTTCGCACCATTTTCAATGCGGTCAGTGACGCAATTTTCATTCACGATGCGGAAACCGGTCGAATCCTCGATGTGAATGACACGATGTATGCAATGTACGGCTATCCACGTGCAGATATTCCAAACTTCGACCTGAGCGACCTGATAGCGGGTACGCCGCCGTACTCGGCAGCCGAGGCTCTCGAAAAAATCCGCCTGGCGCATATTCAGGGACCACAAACTTTTGAATGGCAGGCGCGCGCCCGCGACGGTCACCTGTTTTGGGTGGAGATCAGTCTACGTTCGGCGCTGATTGGCAACCACCCCCGCGTACTGGGCGTGGTGCGCGATATTTCCGAACGCAAAGACTACCAATTACAGATTGAGGAGCGGCAAAACCTGATCCGGTCGATGATCGAAGGCTGTCCGGAAACCCTGCTGCTGATCGATACCGTCGGCAGCATTCTGATGTTGAACCAGACAGCGGCTCAGCGATTGGGAAAAAAACCTGAACAAATGATCGACACCGTGATTTACGATCATTTTCCAGCCGAGGTCGCAGCCTGCCGACGCGCCGAAATCGAGAAGGTAGTCGCCACCGGACAGCCCGCCCGGTTTGCCGACCAGCGGAACCGCTTCCATTTTATTAACTACCTGGAACCGGTATTTGACGGGGACGGTCAGGTGAGCCGGGTGCTTTGCTTCGGTGAAGATGTGACCGAACTGGTGAACCGTCAACAGGCGCTGCAGATCGCTCATACGGAAATTGAGGCGATCAATCAGGCGCTGCAAACCGCCAACG
>JAUPTV010000248.1 GCA_030917925.1 Pseudomonadota bacterium | reverse complement strand
TGATGCATGGCTTGAAATAGATCCCGCGCCAAACCGGGAAAATCCGTCGGCGTCCGCCGGGATTCTTCAATCAGCGTACTGAATAACCGATCCGGCAACAGCCCAATATCCTCGGCAAACAGGCAAAACAGCAGCCGGGTCACAAAATGCGCCACAGGTGGCGGCGCATGACCGCGTTGCCGCAACTGTTGCGCCAGACCGCCCAACAACGTCGCGGCGGTTTGCGTCACCGCCTCTCGCGTCCGGGTCGGCTGCAAGCGGTTCGGTTCCAGGAACGCCCAGCGCAAAAGTTCCAATTTCGCCGGATCGGCCAGATCATCCAGCGTCAACCGATGGACGACGTTGACCGTGTTCGAGAAATTCGTATGAATTTCCATCGTCTCCATGTCGGAAACAATGAGCAAGGGCGGGTTTTCCAGCGCCAGCGCGTACTGCTGCAATTGCCGCAGCGCCGCCTTCAAATCCTTATGCTTGCCCTTGTACTCCCAGGCGAAATAATGCCGCCGCCAGACATCCGCCCAACCATCGCCGCCCCCGGTCTTCTTTGCACCCTTCTCGAAGGTAAACCACTCGCCACGCGGGTCTTCCTCCAAAGGCGGTTTCAGGCCCAGCAACCGACACAGGGCAATGAAATGACTCTGGGAACCGCTGCGCTCGGTCAGCGTACTAGCGCGGCATACCCGGATGAATTCAGCAATTTCAGCGGGGGTGGTTCCCATATTGATCGGCGCTTGCCCTTTTTTGCCCATGCCTATTGCGACCCTGTTTTAAATCCTGCTCTTTGCGGAATCTCATTTTGATGAAAATAAGCTAACGCTAATATAATGACCCTGCAACGCTCCTATTGCCTTTCCGGCTGATCAGCGGACTTCCCGAACCACCCCGGCGCTAACGCGCCACCCCTCCTTTGCCAAGGAGGGGAATCCGGAAATCCGGCTTTCACGGATCTCGTTAGTGTCCGTGCCCCTACCATAATTAATTCCTCAATGTTGCCGCGACTACGATCTGATTTCGTCCCTGTTCCTTGGCTTGATACAGCGCGGCGTCGGCTCGACCCAGCAACGTAGCTGAATCGGTTCCCTGATCAATCACTTCCGCAATCCCGATAGAAACGGTGATCGGGGGCAGTTCGTCATTCTGATAGCGCAAGCGCAAATGTCCAATGGCTTGCCGCACCTCGTCTAGCCGATTCCGCGCATTGTCCAGAGAGGAACCCGGCATCACTATAGTCAATTCCTCGCCGCCATAACGACAGGCGATGTCGCTGGCGCGCAAAGAGCAGCGCAGCAGTTCGCCGACCGCCTGCAAAATAAGATCGCCCGCTTCGTGGCCGTAGGTATCGTTGAACTGTTTGAAGTGATCCAAATCCAGCATGGCGACGGTGAGCGGCTCGCCGCCACGTTGGCTGCGATACAGTTCACGCAGCAAAGTTGCGTTGAGAGCGCGGCGGTTAAATAACCCAGTCAGTGGATCGTGCGTGGCTTGCTCCTGCAACGCTTCCTGCATCTGCTTGCGCTCGGTGATGTCGCTGATAATAGTGATAAAACCTTTCACCTGACCGTGCTTGTCACGGTCGTAGGCCCAATCTATCTGCACGTCAATGGCGCTGCCATCAAGATGCCGAATTTTGGAGAAATAAGGTGTGGGGGGCGGTTGTTCGCGAATCAGGAATTGCAAATAGTCGCGCAGGGATTCACGTTCGAGATCCTCGGCCAGAAAATCCCAGATAAACCGTCCGACTAAGCTCTCTTTCCTTTGGCAATACATGTGTTCTATCGCCGAGTTGACGAAGGTCACGCGACCCGTCAGGTCATTTTCCTGCACTCCACAGGGCAGTAAATCCACCAAGGTATGGATATGAAATTCGCTATCTACAAGCGCTTGCAGGGCGTGCTGTAGCGCCCGCAGCGGAAACGCCCACATGAACATCAATATGGAAGCGCCTAGCAGTAAACCAAACGCGGACACTACAACAGTTCTATAAATCAACCCTCGCAGTGAATCGCTGACTTCAATCTGTCCAACGACACCCACTCCATTGTACAACGGATAGCTCCGGCTCAACCTCGGTGGTGCGGGGATCTGGCCGGCTTGCGTGATAAGAACGCCCTCCACGTCGTAAACCCGCACCAGTTCAGTCTCAAGCGCAACCGGCTCACGAGTCAGCCGACCCTGCATTTGGTTTTCAGCATAGATCCACAACCCGGGGTTGCTGTTGATCAGACTGCTAAACGAGGTCGCTTTGACTTTAGCCTTGAATTGCAGCTCGACGCTCAAGTTACTGAACGTGATTACCCAGTAACCAAGCGGCAATAAAATTGTGACTATCAGTGCAATGACCTGCGCCACTCGTCTGGCAATTAATGCGACCTGGTCACCGCTGGACATTATCGTGGCCTGAGATCACGGCATCCAGTGCCCGGTTCGCGTCAGGATTTCGCGCCCGGCAGAAGATTGGATGAAAGCAGTGAAACGTTGAACCGCCGCTGACGGTTTGAGCAGCGTAATGAGGAACAGATGCTTATGATGCGGATAGCTGCCGGAGACTGCATTCGTTACCGTCGGTTCGACGCCATCCAGTGTTAAGGCCCGCAATTGACGGTTTTCCGAGATGATCAATGCAAGGGTCGTCACACCGAGTGCGCCCGGTATACTCTCGATCTTGTTAGCCGCCTCTTGGTCAGTCATCGCGAAAGGTATCCCCTGACGTTGCTCCACAACGGATAGGGCGTTTCCCATGGCCGGGGAAATATTCCTAACTTGGCGGGTATTGTCATCCCCAGGCTGACGTAAAACTGGATGAATGAAGCTGCCATCCGGCCAGTTAAGCAGCTTGCCGGAGTAGATATCGACAAGTTGATCGGTGGTAATGGCAGTCACCTTGGAGGCCATGGGTACCGCAAACACCAACAGAGTGCGCGCATACTCGACCGATATCGCGCCGTGCGCGGTTTCGTCCTCGGTCAGCGGTCGTGAACTCAATCCGATGTCGATAGCCCCTTTAGGAACAGCCTTGACCGCTCCGCTGCTGCCCAGGCTCGGCAGCACCAACACGTTCACATCGGGGTTTTGCTGACCAAAGGCGATAGCGAGCAATCGCATTGCACCCAAGGCATTACCAGTACCGCCAATCTTGATTTCTTCAGCCGTCGCAGTCGATGCAACTAGGAGCGTAAAAATCGCTATCGTCAAGACAATGGCGTAACCTGACCACAGGATGATTGTTCTTTTCCAAAGCATAAATTCCTCGTAAATCTCTGTTATGATTAATTATTTTCCGTATTACTTGACTATCAAGTTTAGGTGTAATTCAAAGTGATGCAGGCCTCATAATGCGGCATGATCTATTGATACTGATACGGGTAACCTGAAGATATGTGTAATTAAAGCTGTCGCAAGGGCGTTTGCTTGATTGCTTCCGGCGAGTGGTCAAGGTGGTTTGCGGGTACCTTCATATTTTTTATTTTTCGTAAGAGTTGCCCAAGTTTAGCCCAATTAGCCTGTTTTGTCAGCAATTCCCGCTCTCTTTATTTAGGGGTTTTTTTAATAGATTAATTTATGATTATAAAATTAAGTTAAAAGAAAGACGAAATACTCCCCTAAGCGTTCAAAGACGCTTAATATTTATATAATAAAATACCCTAATGATCAGACTGAATAAATGGAACATACCTATAAACTATCGAGAGATTAAGAGGTATTAGGCTGTAAAAATCTACCGTAATGTCCATAGATAATCGCACACCAGAGTGACTCCCAAGTATCAATAAAAAAATTCGGTAAAAAGTCTTTTTATTCCTTATGTAATTGTATTTGCAACGTTATTATGATTAATATGTAGCAGCATCAAATAATCTTCTTTGAAAAGACTTACCAAAGTCATACCAAACAGCATTAATAAAGTGATGCAATTCTCCAATAAAGCGCCAGATAACATCAGAGTCTACAGGCGCTTGGTCATGCTGTCGTTTTACCCCAGCATAAATATTCCGCTTCTCAAATGACGGCTTTTAGATGGATATCTAATCTCGAAATCGAGATTCCGGCACAGAATCAGGATCAGATACAACCATATATACACGATCTTGAATAGGATCGTCAGCCAATCCACCGTCAACCCAAAAACGATAAGATATTACCTTGACCATTTTAAAATTGTCATTGCCATTTTCATCCTTGTATGGAAGAACTACATGGTCTCCAATATTCGGTATTGGCTTATTTAAAAAAATCAAATCCTGCATCGGAAAATTTTGTGTCATCCGGCATTTCAGCGCCGGGAGTTAGGTATTGAAATTCTACAATCATTTTTTTTTTTGCTCCTGAAAAGCCAGTTCTAACCGATTAGCGAGTCGTAGACCCTCTAAACAGAGGTTATTAATTACTAAACTTTAGATTACTTTCCTACCACAAACAATGCAATCTCTGGTGTAGGTATCTAATCAAGCCTAGCAGTTCATGTAAAAAAAAGCAAAAGTATTTTTTTTGTTAATCTCTTATAATTACCTACGAAAACAGTAGGTAGGTAAATTTTATTCGGCATTTTACCTTAATTTATCACTATTAAAATATACTTGTTTAATTTTTCATCTTAAATGTATTGTCTGACCGAACCACCTCACCCTTTTTTCATCGGCAGAGGCTGCTCGGTCGCCCGGCTCTTCCACAGTATGCGAGGATCTTTTAGCACGGCTAATCAATCCCCGCTGCGCTTGGATTGTGCTATTTTAGCGCCCTTCATTTGCCAGCCAGCCAATGTCAGGGAATCGCCGTGATCGCCGAGTCTTACCAACCACAACTGATTGAAGTAGCAGCACAACGTCATTGGGACGAGCAGCGGACCTTCGCTGTGCGCGAAGAACCGGGCTGCGAGAAATTCTATTGCCTGTCGATGTTCCCCTATCCCAGTGGGCGCTTGCACATGGGCCATGTCCGCAACTACACCATCGGCGACGTGATCGCTCGCTATCAGCGGATGCTCGGGAAGAATGTGCTGCAACCGATGGGCTGGGATGCGTTCGGCCTGCCGGCGGAAAATGCGGCGATGGCGTCCAAGGTGGCTCCGGCGCAATGGACGTTCGATAACATCGCCTACATGAAGCGGCAACTGCGTTCCCTCGGCTTCGCGCTGGACTGGGAGCGGGAAGTCGCCACCTGCACCCCGGAATACTATCGCTGGAACCAATGGCTGTTCCTGCGGATGCTGGAACAGGGCATCGCCTATCTGAAAACCGGCGTGGTCAACTGGGACCCCGTTGATCAAACCGTTCTGGCCAATGAACAGGTCATTGACGGGCGCGGTTGGCGCACTGGCGCGGTCGTGGAAAAACGCGAAATCCCCATGTATTACCTGGCGATCACGAAATACGCCGAGGAACTGCTGGCGGAACTGGATCAACTGCCCGGCTGGCCGGAACAGGTCAAGTTGATGCAGAAGAACTGGATCGGCAAGAGTCACGGGGTGCGGATTGGGTTTCCTTATGCGTTGCCGGATGGGTCAAACCACCCCGGCGCTACGCGCCACCCCTCCTTATCCAAGGAGGGGATTACCGAAGGCGGCATTCTCTGGGTGTTCACCACCCGCGCCGATACCTTGATGGGCGCGACCTACGTTGCGGTGGCAGCGGAGCATCCACTGGCGCTGTACGCGGCGCAAAGCAACCCTGAACTCGCCGCGTTCATCGATGAATGTCGGCATGGCGGAGTCACGGAAGCCGAACTGGCGACGCAGGAAAAGAAGGGAATGCCCCTCGGGCTGACCGTCACCCATCCCCTGACCGGCGAAGCCTTGCCGCTGTGGGTCGCCAACTACGTCCTCATGGGTTACGGCGAAGGCGCGGTGATGGCGGTCCCGGCGCATGATGAACGCGATTTCGCCTTTGCCCATCGCTTCAACCTGCCTATCAAACCGGTGATTCGCACCCGCGCCGGGGATGACACGCCCGCGCCCTGGCAAGAGGTTTACTCTGATTACGGGATTTGCATCAATTCCGGCAAGTACGACGGACTGAATTTTGAACAAGCCGTCGATGCGATTGCCGCCGATTTGCAGGCCAAGGGTCTGGGCGAAAAGAAAGTGATATGGCGGTTGCGTGACTGGGGCGTGTCCCGGCAACGCTACTGGGGAACACCGATCCCGATCATTCATTGCGGAACCTGTGGCGCAGTCCCTGTTCCCGAAGAGCAATTGCCGGTCGTATTGCCCGGCCATCTGATCCCGGACGGTTCCGGCAATCCGCTCAATAAATACCCCGACTTTTTCCAGTGCGCCTGCCCGAAGTGCGGCCAACCCGCCCGGCGGGAAACCGACACCATGGATACGTTCGTGGATTCGTCCTGGTACTTCTTCCGCTATTGCACCCCCGGCGCTTCCACCATGGTCGATGCCCGCGCTGACTACTGGATGCCGGTCGATCAATATGTCGGCGGCATTGAACACGCCATTCTCCACCTGCTGTATTCCCGATTCTGGACCAAGGTCATGCGCGATCTCGGCCTAACCAAAGTGGCAGAACCGTTCGCCCATCTGCTGACCCAGGGTATGGTCATCGCGCCCACGTTCTACCGGGACGACGTGGATGGCCGCAAGCAGTGGATCAATCCAGCGGACGTGAAGGTGCAGACCGATGACAAAGGCCGCCCGGTCGCCGCAACCCTGAATCGCGATGGTCAGCCGGTAATGATTGGCGGCATCGAAAAGATGGCCAAGTCCAAGAATAACGGTGTCGATCCGCAATCGTTGATTGAACAATACGGGGCCGACACGGCCCGGTTGTTCATCATGTTCGCCGCGCCGCCCGATCAGGCGCTGGAATGGTCCGATTCCGGGGTTGCGGGCGCGTACCGGTTCCTGCGTCGGTTGTGGGTTTACGCCGCTGAACATCAGGACACGATTCGCACGGCAGGTGCAGTGGATGCCGCTGCATTATCCGAACCCTTGCAAACCGCCCGTCGCGAAGTGCATGAGACGCTGCGGCAAGCGCTTTATGACTTTGGCCGGCATCAGTTCAACACCGTGGTTTCTGGCGGCATGAAAATCCTGAACACGCTGACCCGAATTGAGGCTGGCGAAGAAGCGTCTGCGATCCGCCGCGAAGGTCTGAGCATTCTGTTACGGCTGCTATCGCCGATTACCCCCCACATCGCTCACGAATTGTGGCGGGAACTGGGTTATGGCGATAACGTGCTGGACGCCGCCTGGCCCGCGCCGGATCAAGCTGCGCTGGCTCGTTCGCTGATCACGCTGGTGGTGCAGGTCAACGGCAAGCTGCGTGGACAGATCGACGTTCCGGTAGACGCCGACCGTAGCGCGATTGAGCAGGCTGCCCAGGCTGAGCCGAATGTGCAGCGCTTCGTGGAAGGCCGACCGATCCGCAAGATCGTGGTGGTCCCCGGAAAACTGGTCAATGTGGTGTGCTGAAAGGTTTTTAACCACGAAAGACACGAAAGACACGAAAGACACGAAAATTAAAGAAGGAAGAATTGATGTGTGAAGCGGAAAAACGGAAAGGCAGTGAAACCGACCTTTTTGAGCATTCAAACATGAATTTAATATTCTCTTTATTTTCGATATTTTTCGTGTGGTTCGTGTTTTTCGTGGTTAAAGTTTTTTTGCCGATATTGACGGTGCTAACGTTGACCGGTTGCGGTTTCCAACTGCGCGGCCAGGCTCCATTACCGCCGGAACTCCGCGTCACCTACATACAAAGCCCATCAGGCATTGCGCCGCCCGGTTCTGTGAGCCGCAAATTGCCGCTGGTGCTGGCCAATAACGGCGTCACCATCACCCGTGATCCCACTCAGGCGACCGCGACCATTACCATCCTGCGCGAAAACAGCGGGCGGCGCGTGGTGGCGGCTGACCGCTCCGATATCAAGCGGCAATATTTTCTGGCTTACGATGTCGCCTACCGGGTCACGCTGGCCAATGGCCAAACTCTGATTCCCGAAGAAGGGCTGAACGCGAACCGCTCTCTGCTGTTCGATGAAAACCGGGTGTTAGGGTTTGAATCGGCGCAGGAGCCACTGATCGATAGTATGGCCGAAGACTTGTCCTGGCAGATCGTCCGTCGCCTGCAAGCCGCTACCGGTTCCTGAGAGTCCCCCTTGCGCCTGCCTCCTGACAAACTCGCTGCGCATTTGCGCAAAAATCTGGCCCCGCTGTATCTGGTGTTCGGCGAGGAAACCCTGCTGGCCGTAGAAGCCGCCGACGCCATTCGCGCCACCGCCCGTCAACAGGGCTATAGCGAGCGCGAATGCCTGACCGTGGAAACCGGCTTTGACTGGCATACGTTGAAGCAACTGGCCTCCAGCCCTTCCCTGTTCGCTAACCGGCGTCTACTCGAATTGCGGATGGGCGACGCCAAACCCGGCGATGCGGGTTCAAAAGCATTGAACGACTATGTTGGGCGATTGCCTGAAGATGTGGTGCTGCTGATTACTGCCGGGAAAATAGACTGGCAAACTCAGAAAGGTCGCTGGTTTACTGCCCTGGATGGCGCAGGCGTGGTCATTGCCGCGATGCCGATAGAAATGCGGCAGTTGCCGGGCTGGATCGACCGCCGCTTGCGGGATCGGGGTCTGCATCCCACCCCGGAAGCGGTGACGCTACTCAGTGAACGGGTAGAAGGTAATTTGCTGGCGGCCGCTCAGGAAATTGAAAAACTGGCCCTGACCGCTGCCGATCAACCCTTGACTGCAGAAACCATTTTATCGGCGGTAGGCGACAGCGCCCGCTACAGCATCTATGATTTTGTGGATGCCGCCATTCTCGGTCAGCCGGAGCGGGTCACGCGGATTGTGGACGGGTTGCGCGGTGAAGGCGTCGAGCCGGTGCTGGTCAACTGGGCGCTGCATCGCGAGGTGCGAATCTTAACTGCCCTGGCCTTTGCCCGCAGTCAGCGACAACCGCAGGACCCGATATTCACCGCCTACAAGGTCTGGGAGAAGCGCAAACCGCTGCTGCAACAGACCTTGCAGCGCCTGACGCTGGCGGATTGCCGGGGGTTGCTCAAAGCCTGCGCCCGGATTGACCGCGCCATTAAGGGCGCAGGACCAGGTGCGCCATGGGATGCGCTGTTGGCGACGGGATTGCGGCTGGCCGGTCTGGAATTATTGCCAGAAGAGATTTAAAGCGACGCCCTGTTGCCTGAGCACAGAGGGCGGCGAGAATGACAGGATTAAACATCGATGAATGACACCAACACGACAATGGCCAGCGCCATCGACGATTACATGACGGCAGTCGGTCAACGCGCCCGCAGGGCGTCCCGGATTGTGGGCCGCGCCGAAACCCGCGCCAAGGATGCGGCCCTGCTGGCGATAGCTGACGCGCTGGAAGCGGCTGAGGCTCGGTTGCTGACAGAAAATCACAAGGATATGGACGCCGGACGCGCCTCCGGGCTGGAGCCGGCCCTGCTGGATCGACTGGAAATCACCCCCAAGGGCGTCAAAGCGATGGCTCAGGGGCTGCGGGAAGTCGCCGCTCAGTTTGATCCGGTCGGCGAAATCACTGATCTCAAATACCGGCCTTCAGGCATCCAGGTCGGTAAAATGCGCGTCCCACTGGGCGTCATCGGCATCATCTATGAATCGCGCCCCAACGTGACTGCCGACGCCGCCGCTCTGTGCTTGAAAGCGGGTAACGCCGCTATTCTGCGTGGCGGTTCCGAAGCGCTGCATTCCAACCGGGCCATTGCCGTCTGCATTCAACAGGGACTCGCCGCCGCCGGATTGCCTGCGGATGCGGTGCAGGTCATTGACACCGCAGACCGGGCGGCAGTCGGCGCGTTAATCCGCATGTCGGAATACGTCGATGTCATCGTGCCACGCGGTGGCAAGGGCTTGATCGAACGCATTAGCCGCGAAGCGCGGGTGCCGGTCATCAAGCATCTGGATGGCGTCTGCCATGTCTATATTGACGACCGCGCTGATCTCGATAAGGCCGTGACCGTCGCCTACAACGCCAAAACTCAGCGCTATGGGACCTGCAACACCATGGAAACGTTGCTGGTCGCAGCCAGCGTCGCTGAACAGGTTCTGCCGAAACTGGGCAAGATGTACCAAGACGCTGGTGTGGAATTGCGCGGCTGTCCTCAGACCCGCGACTTGCTGCCCGGCATTGCTACGGCAACCGAGGATGATTGGTATGCGGAATATCTGGCGCCGATTCTGGCGATCCGCGTGGTCAAGGATATGGATGAAGCCATGGCGCATATTGCGACCTACGGCTCGGCCCATACTGACGCGATTGTGACCGAGGACTACAGCCGGGCGCGGCGCTTCCTGCGTGAAGTCGATTCCAGTTCGGTCATGGTCAACGCCTCTACCCGATTTGCTGATGGTGGTGAATATGGACTGGGCGCGGAAATCGGTATTAGTACTGACAAACTGCACGCCCGTGGTCCGGT
>JAUPTV010000247.1 GCA_030917925.1 Pseudomonadota bacterium | reverse complement strand
GCGCACCCCGTTGACAAATTTCATTGACGGTTTGCCAAACCAGGTTTTCTTGAGCGCTCACTTTTTGGATCGTACTCGCTTTACAGCATTCATAAACATGACGCTCATAACGACGGGTCATCGTTCGTTTAGGATCGACAAAATGAAAACGCTCATTAAAATGCCGATCACAATCAGGGCAGTAAAACTGTCGCTGACTTAAATGTAAATAAACTTCTTTACCGGCGATAGGTAAATCTCGAAATTGTCGTTCATAGGTTTGGTTAACCACCTGCCTTTTTTTTTAAGCAATGGAGGCAAAGTGCTTCTTAAAAAACAGAACTACAGTAAATGTGTATATGCCGGTCTTGCACTTTGAATCGATCGACTTGGATTTCTTTAATCTCCAAGATCATTTCTAAAACTTCATTTTCTGTCATCAGAATTGACCTCACTTTATTGCTTTATCTTCAATTCTATAAATTCGCCAAAGAAAATTCAATGCACTTAAATAGTACATCAGTTCGTTCGACTCCACAAGAACCCTCGAAGAACCCTAAAATGGTTTTTCATCTGTTGCTGTAGTGGTTGGATCATCCAATGATTCCGCACTATATGTATCAGGTGCAAATTGGGCAGTTTGGGCGATGGGATCGCACTGAGGAACGCCAAGATCATGGTATACAATCAACCGGCCGATCGCACGGGTACAAGCCACATACCATTCTGCGGGAATTTTTTTGAAAAAATTGATGCGTGGAATCACCACTACGTCAAATTCCAAGCCCTTTGCTGACTTAAAAGTTGTCACCACATAGCGTTCGAGACTATCAGGTAAGGTAGCTCCGCTATAGTATTTGCTGGCTGGGAAGCCCATTTCAGTAATTATCTGATGTACTTCATCGACAGACTCACCAGAGTAATTGTAATTCCTTGGACGCGACCCTAACGGGCATAGTATTGCAACGTTACCACGGGCATTTTTAAGCGTAATCCTTAAATGCTCGTTTCTCTGGTTTGGATCTCGATAGGAGATCACTCTCGGTTTTGGTCCGGTACGATTGTCGCGGAGCAAACGTTGAAGAATCGCTTCATCCCAGACAATTTGATTAGCGCGGGGTATGAACTGACGGGAGAACCGGTATATTTCATAGCTGTTGCGAAAATTCCTCCTTAAATTAAATTCCTTGTATGGTGCATATTTATCACCAAGCGCTTGCTTGATCTGCTCTGTCCGCGCCCCATGATTCGGATGGACTTGTTGTGCATTATCAGAACCCACGAAAAAGCGAGTCACATACCGGGGGATGGTTTCATAGACGCAGAGTGGAAGATCTTGGCCTTCGTCAATCAAGATCTCATCCAATCCTTGTTCAGCGAGTGATGAACGCTGGAGGCGCTCAATCATCTGATCAGCGGTAGGTGAGTGATCTGTATCAAAGTAAGTTTTGGTAAGAAAGTAATACCATTTGTGAAATGTGCTGACCTGGTTCGCGGAAACAGTGTCCAATCCTTTGGTTAATCCACGAATAGCGAGAACCAACAGATTCTGGTAAGTGACCAAGCAAACATTTGCTTGTTCGTTGCTGAGGCGAACCAGTCTATATATGGATACTGTGGTCTTCCCCATACCTGCACCACCGCTGATCAAGGCGCTACGAAAGTTATCATTGTCGCCCATTCGAAGCATCTCTAGCCCTTCGGGTGTAGCGCGCATTTCTTCAAGCGTTGGCAAATGGAACTCAAATGACATGACTGTGATCCAAACCAAAATAGTCGGCGAAGTGGAGATAGTATCAGGTCTTGGTCATCACCTGATCAACAGCGGATTGATCCGAAACGCTCAACATGATGGCCAACACCGGGCGCTTGATGCAGAGTTCGGGTAGGAACATGGACGGTCACTGGATCCTGGATTGAAATTGGCATTTACTGGAACAGCGTACCCACATAGTCCGGCGCGGGTACCTGGAAGCCTTTCGCTTCCAGCGTCGCGATAGTGGCTGCCAAGGCGTCACGGCCATTGGCAATTGCTTCTGCGAAAGTCTCGCCGTCAGAAATACACTCGGAAAAATCTGGGTAGGAAATCAAGAACCCGCTCCCCTCCGCTGGGGTCAACAGGCGAATTTCAAAAGGATACAGATCCAAGTTGTGCATACTTCAATCTCTTTGTCATGATTATGCGGGTAGAGAGTCTTGTTGAAAACCCATGAGCTACGAAATCTTCCACGCCGACTGTTTCGACTGGTTACGCGACCAACCCGGAAACTCCATTCACGCTGTACTCACCGACCCCCCTTACGGCCTGATTGAGTTTTCGCGGAAAGAACTGGACAAACTGCGTAACGGTCGCGGCGGCGGTGTGTGGCGTATGCCGCCCACGGTGGGTGGTTGCCAACGTGATCCGCTCCCCCGTTTCACAATCCTGTCCGAGCAGGAAAAAAGTCATCTGCGCGCCACGATGCGTGATTGGGGGGAAGCCTTGATGCCGGTACTGGCTCCAGGCGCTCATGTCTGCGTCGCTGGCCATCCCATGCTGCAATATCTGGTGCAAACTGGCATGGCCGAAGCGGGTTTTGAAGTGCGCGGCGCGATCATGCGGCTCTATACCAGCTTTCGCGGTGGGGATCGTCCCAAAGGCGCGGAACAGGAATTCGCTGAAGTATCCGTGACGCCGCGCAGCGCCTGCGAACCCTGGATGCTGTTTCGCAAGCCGTTGGGGGAACGAACCGTCGCCGAAAATCTGCGGCGCTGGGGAACCGGCGGACTGCGGCGACTGGCGGTTGATAAGCCGCTGCCCGAAGCCATTGCCAGCGGGCGCACTCCAGCGATTGAATCGGCGATCAGCGACCATCCCTGCCTCAAACCACAACATCTTTTGCGGATACTGGCGCGGGCGCTATTACCACTGGGACAAGGCATCATCCTTGATCCCTTTCTCGGTTCTGGTTCAACGGTAGCGGCGGCTCAGGCCGTGGGTTATGCGGCTATTGGGGTGGAAATCGACGAGACCTACTTTTCCCAGGCCAGGGAACACATACCGCGCCTAGCCGCGCTTTATCCAGATTTTATCGGCGACCGCCTGGACTGGAAGCCCGAGGCGATCATCTCCCCACCCGCCATCACTGGCGCTTTAACGCAAACCTATCCTTTGTTCGCCGGCTGATTTCCCGACGGCGGCATCACTGTCACTGCTGCGCCATCGCGAATTTTCAACTGCCCATCAGTCACGACCTCATCGCCCGCGTTGACGCCTTCCACAATCTCCACTTTGCCCGGCCGCCGTAAACCCAGCGTCACCGGAGTCATCGCCGCCTTGCCCTCCACTACCCGGTAAACAAAAGTCTTTTGCCCCACCGGCACAATGGCCTGCTCCGGGACGACCAGCGCATTCTCCCGCCGCTCCAGTACCAGGCTCACCCGGGCGAATAGTCCTGGACGCAGTTGACCGCTCTTGTTCGGCAATCGCGCCCGCAATAACACCGTGCGGGTGTCTTCATCGATCCCCGGTTCGATAGCGTAAACCGTCCCCGCAAACGCCTGGTCAGGCCAAGCATCGACGCGCACCGCCAGGTTTTGCCCGACCGTCAACCGCGCCAGATAGGTTTCCGGTGCCCGGAAATCCAGTTTCATCGACCCCAGACTTTCCAGATTAGCGATGTCGTCGCCGATCTTGACATAAGCGCCAGGACTGACCTGCCGCAGTCCTACGGTTCCGTCAAACGGTGCTCGGATCACCGTTTTGTCCAGCCGCACCTGATTCAGTTGCTGCTGGGCGCGCGCTGCATCCAGTCTGGCCCGCGCCTCGTCGATATTTTGCTGACTGGTCAGCTTCTTGCGTTCCAGATCCTGCAAGCGCCGGAAACTGCTCTCTTCGAGCGCCAATTGCGCCGCGCTACTGGCCAGTTGCGCTTGGTACTCCTCCCGGTCAAGCGTAATCAGTGGATCGCCCTGGCGCACCGTCTGACCTTCCTTGAAATGAATGATCGCAACCCGTCCGGCAATTTCCGGGCGAACCACCACGGTTTCATCAGCCCGCAGGGTGCCAATCGCCGGGACTTCGACATTCAGGGTCTCACGGGTCACCAGCGCTGTCTTTACCGGAGTGGATGAGGGTGGGCCGGCCGGCTTTTGCTGAGCCAGGACCGGGTGAATCAATATCGTCAGGGCGACGCTCAACGCCGCAGATTTTAGCCAATGATCCATGAAGATTCGCTAAGGTTAATTAAGGGAACAGCAATGCGCCGATGATCGCGTACAGCACAGCAGGCAGTAAATTGCCAATATGAATTCGACCCAGATCCAGCAGGTTAATGCCAATGCCCAGAATCAGCAGACCCCCCGTGGCATTCACCGCATCCAGCACGGCCGGTTGCGACAGGAAGGCCAGTTGTCCCGCCAGCAGGGTGATGCCGCCCTGCACCAGCAGGATCGGTAGCGCTGAGAACATGACGCCAATGCCCAACGACGACGCCAGCGCCACCGAAGCGACGCCATCGAGTAGCGATTTGATCAGCAACAGGCTGGAATCACCGACCGTACCGTCCTGAATGGAACCGACAATGGTCATGGCGCCGGTCAGATAGAGCAGGGTTGCAGTCACAAAGCCTTCAACGAACCGGCTGGAATCAGAGCGCAGCAGTTGCCGCAGATTTTCCGCCAAATTCTCCAATCGCTGCTCAATATGCAGCAACTCACCGGTCAAGCCGCCCAGCAGCAGACAGGCAATCGCCAGCAGGGTGTGTTGCGCCTCCAGCGCCATACGCAAGCCGATAACTACCACCGACAGCCCCAGCGCCTGCATTAAAATGAGTTTGATCCGCTCCGGCAGGCGCGGCCCGACGCCCAGGCCAATGGCGCTGCCCAATACGACCGCACCGGTATTCACGAATGTCCCCAGCATTAAATATCCGCCCTTGGCTAAAAACCCGGATAGGAGGCCCGCTTTTGCGGATATAATGGATTCAGGCGCTTGGCGAAAATCCTGGCAGTAAAATCATAAATAAGGGGCATAATCTTTATCACTGCCCTGAATGTGATTGACCAGCCATGACTTGAGGAATTTTAAAAGTTCCATGTGGATGTGTTTCCCGCTTTTGAACTTGCCATATAGATCGCTGACCTTGACGGTCAAGTCCGCATATAGCGCCTGGTGTTCGACGAGTCGTGGATAATGACCAGCCTGCATTCGCTCTTCCTCATAGCTAAAGTGTTTCTGGGTATACGTGATTAGCTGATCCAGTAAGCCCTGCATGGCCGTATGAGTGCTTCGAGATATAATCAAGTCATGCAGTGCATTGATTATCTTGACTAATTTCTGGTGTTGCAAATCAATTAAGCGCACTCTCTAGTTTCTCCCGCTGAATGATCGATCACGCGGGCACCTTGGCGGTTCTCCCCGACAGATTTCGGGGTGCGTGTCAGCGGCGCATCGAGTTGAAAAAACGCCATGGAATGTTGCAGATTCCGGGCCTGATCGTTCATGGTCTGGCAGGCGGCAACCGTATGCTCAACCAAAACTGCATTTTTCTGCGCCGCATGATCCATTTGTACAATCGCCTGATTGACTTGGCCAATGCCCAGCGCTTGCTCGTGTGCGGCGCTGGCCATCCCAGCTACCAGGTCACTGACCTTTTTCACCGCGTCCACAATATCACGGAGCGTTTGTCCGGCCTGTTCCACCAGTTGGCTGCCATCCTGAACCTTGGTCACACTATCGGTAATCAACACTTTGATTTCCTTGGCAGCGTCAGCGCTGCGCTGGGCCAGTTTGCGGACTTCGCTGGCCACGACTGCAAACCCCTGCCCCTGTTCGCCGGCGCGGGCGGCTTCGACTGCCGCGTTCAGGGCCAGCAAGTTGGTTTGAAAAGCGATTTCATCAATGACCCCGATAATGTCAGCAATTTTGCGGCTGCTCTGATTAATCGCGCTCATGGCCGTCACCGCCCGATCCACCACTTGCCCACCCTGTTCAGCCTGATTGCGGGCGATACTGGCCAGTTGATTAGCCTGCCCGGCGTTATCGACGCTGTGCTGCATCGTGGAAGTCAGTTCTTCCATGCTCGCGGCCGTCTCTTCCAACGCCGTGGCTTGTTCTTCAGTCCGTTGCGCTAGATCAGTGCTACCTTGGGTAATCTCGCTGGTCACGGCATTGATCGTCCCCACGGTGATATGCACCTCGGATAGAACCTGACACATTTTTTCACTCATGGAAATGATGGCTTGTAATAGTTGGCCGACCTCATCTCGGGAATTCACCGCCACATCCTGATTCACTTTGAGTTGACCCTGCTCAACCTGTTCGACCACCGTCTTGGCCGCCTGTAACGATTGCAAAGCTAACCGGAAAATCCAGCCTACTGTCAGCAATATCCCCATCATCATCACGAAACTGGCCAACAGCACCTTTTTTAAGGTATTAAGCACCTCAATCTGCCCGGCACCATCCTGTTCTACCCGTTGCCGGGCATTGGTGAGCGCGTAATCCACCTGTTCAGCCAGCGTCTTTGCTGCCTTATCAAATTCGGCCATCAGCGGATTGCCGCCGGGTGGCCCTTTTTCAACATAAGCCTGAGCCATTTGCTGACCGGCTGCATAATATCGTGCGAAAGCCATGGCCATCGCTTGATAGTGCGATTTATGATCCTGGTCAATCGCTTGTAATTCTTCAAGCAGGTCACGAAACTCGCGCGCACTTTTTCCGGCTTCAGCAAAGCCATCGTCCAAGCTATCCTGAGCGCGTGTGGCGCTAATATCACTGAGGTATTGCTGTACTTGAACCACCGACAGCTTGAGGCTGTGAGCCTTGTTTAAAATCGGCATTTCGTGATTCAAGAAATGTTGGGTGACGATACTCAACTTCTCCGTATAGATAGAGAGCAAAGTAATTTCGCTCAACAGCAATAGCCCTAAAATAATGCCCGACGCCAAAAATTTGGTTCGCAAGGTAAAGCTGTTCATCGTTTACAACCTCTCGGGAAAATAAAGTATTTCCAATAGATCATTGCCTGAAATCCAACAATGGAATCAGCCCGGTTTATGCTTCTTCTTGCACATAAGGTGCATATTGCATATCGGTTTTCTGGATGTGGTCAGTCAACCAGTTTTTGAGAAATCTCATCAATTCCATGTTGATACGCTTGCCTCGCTTGAATTTTTTTTGTAGCTCGCCAACCTGATCGATGAGTTTGGCATGAATCGCCTGATGGCGGGCCAGATGGGGGTAGTTCGTCGAGCGCATTCGTCCCTCCTCATAGCTAAAATGTTTGCTGGTATATTCAACCAGATTATTCAACAAGGCGCTGATTTGATCCTGAGTACTTTGGGTGGCCATGGCGTCATGCAGGGTATTGATGATTTCAATCAGTTTCTGATGCTGTTGATCCAGCATGGGATCACTGACGCTCATCGCATCGCTCCACTCAAAAAATGTGTCTTTCTTCCCGGTTGCGGGCGCAGCGCTGCGAACCGGCTGTCGCGTTGTCGCTGTAGTCCTCCGATGGTCGTTTGAGATTGCCGCACGCGCCGGTCGCTCATCCAGTTTGAAGAACGCCATAAGTCCCTGTAGCTCACGCGCCTGTTCCCCCATGGACTGACTGGCGGCGGCCGTTTCTTCCACCAGCGCCGCATTCTGTTGCGTGACCTGATCCATTTGCAAAATGGCCTTGTTCACCTGTTCAATGCCCACCGCCTGCTCCCGCGCCGCCGCGGCCATTTCGGCGACAATATCGCTGACTTTCTTCACCGAGATCATGATTTCACGCAAGGCCTGTCCTGCCCGGTCGACCAATTGGCTGCCGTCTTGGACCTTAGCCACGCTGTCGGTAATCAGCGATTTGATCTCTTTGGCCGCATCCGCGCTGCGTTGCGCCAGTTTGCGCACTTCCCCGGCGACCACGGCAAAACCGCGTCCCTGTTCCCCGGCCCGCGCCGCTTCTACTGCCGCATTCAGCGCCAATAGATTGGTTTGAAAGGCGATTTCGTCGATGACCCCAATGATGGCGGCGATTTTCCGACTGCTCTGGTTGATTGCCGCCATGGCGGAGACCGCGTGATCGACGACCTGCCCGCCCTGTTCGGCCTGATTCCGGGCGGCGCTGGCCAGTTGATTGGCCTGCCCGGCATTCTCCGCGCTTTGCTTAACGGTCGCGGTGAGTTCTTCCATCGACGAGGCGGTCTCTTCCAGCGCCGAGGCTTGCTCTTCGGTCCGCTGTGACAGATCAGCACTGCCTTGGGCAATCTCCGCCGCCGCTGAACTGACCTGATTGGTTGATTGCGTCACCTGGCTCACTATTTCACGAAGTTGCTTGACCATCTCGCGCATGGCGCGGGCTAAATCACCGATTTCGTCGCCCCGAACGCTGAGTTCGTCTGGCACCTGGTGCGTCATGTCGCCGCTAGCGATGTCGCTCAGAATTTCACTGCCCTGGCGCAATGGCCCAGTCACGCTGCGAGTGATGAACCCGCCGAGAATGAGCGCCATGAACAGGCCGCCAACGGTCGCGGCGATCGCCCAGCCCGTCAACCGGGCGGACATGGCGCGATCCTGTTCAATCATGGTGCTGGTGCGCTTGCTATTGTTCTCGGTCAGTGCGTCGAACGTTTGCCCCATCCCATCGGAAATAGGCACCATCTGACGAACCAATTTCCGATATTCCATATAAAGTGTGTGTTTCTGTTCAGCATCAGCCGCACGGGTCAAACGGTCAATGAGACCGTCAAGCTTTACATAAACCGCTCGCCACGCCTGATATTGCCCTTGAAGCTGTTCCTGCAAGGCACGGCCCCGTTCGCTGGTGCGCGGGATTTTCACCAGCGCCGCCCAGGCCAGCTCGACTTTTTGCCAGCTTTTGGCCCGTTCCTGCTGGATGCTACGGAAGCCGGCCGTCGCATCGGTCTGCGTCTCATGGGAAAAAACCGCCAGCGTCTGGGCGCGAATCGTCATCCGTTCCCGGTTCAAATCCGCCAGCGCCAGCAATGCGGGTACCCGATTACTGCCAATATTTTCCAGGCTGGTCGCCAGCGTACTCACGCCGTACATCGCCAGCCCCCCCAAAAACAGCCCGATGATCGCTAGGGCGCTAAAACCCAGCCCCAGGCGTCTGCCCATCGTCAAATTCATAGCGCTCATTAGCTATTATCCTCAGCTTATAGTTGAATGATGTCACCCGCATTCAGGCCAGCAACATCCGAACGCCGATCACGGCCAAAAGAACAGCGAAGATTTTTTTCAGCATCCCGGTCGGCAAGGTATGCGCCAACCGGGCACCCAGGGGAGCGGTCAACATACTGGCGAAGGCGATCCCGATCATCGCGGGACCATAGACATAGCCCAGACTCCAGGCTGGCCGATCCGGCGCATCCAGACCGGTTACGATAAATCCCATCGTTCCGGCCAGAGCAATAGGCAAACCACAGGCCGCGGAAGTCGCCACCGATTGGCGGATAGTTACATGACACCAGTTTAAAAACGGCACGGTCAGGGACCCCCCGCCAATCCCGACGATGGCCGACATCCCGCCGATGATCCCGCCAGCCAGCGCCATACCCACCGCCCCCGGCAATTCGCGATGCGCCGCAGGCTGTGCGCCAAACGCCATCTGTGCGGACATGCTCAACATGAAGATGGCGAAAATCTTGCTGAGCACCGCGCCGGGGAGCAGGTCGGCAATCGCGGCTCCCGCCCAGGCACCGATGACAATACCCGGCGTCAATTGCCGGACCACGGGCCATAGCACCGCCCCGCGTTGATGGTGAGCGCGAACCGACGAGAGGGACGTGACGACAATCGTCGCCAGTGAGGTGCCCAGAGCCAGATGCATGACCATGGCATCACTCATCTGGCCGTGGAAAATCCAGACCAGCGCCGGCACGATGACCAAGCCGCCGCCGACACCGAGCAGACCGGCCAGGACGCCCACAAAAGCGCCCAGCCCCAGATACAGCAACAAAGTCGACAGAATCGATTCCAAGAGCGGTTATCCTTGCAATTTCAGCATTTCCGGGGGGAAGCGCATCGCCGATGTGTGGTAAATTTCGTTCTGGCTATTGTAAGGGCGGATGACTGAATCTGTCCCGCATCCCGATACCCTGATTCCGCGACGCTCCAACCGTTGCGGGCGACACAAGAACTCTTGAGGAACAAGCAACCTTATGAAAATTAAAAAAATCTGCGTGTTGGGTGGTACCGGCTTCGTCGGTCGGCATTTAGCAACGCGACTGGCCAACCAGGGATATTCTCTCAAAGTGCTGACCCGTCACCCGCAACGGCATCGGGAAATTGAGGTGTTACCCGGCACGGAACTGATCGGCGCGGATATCCACGACCCCAAAGCGCTGGCTGAGCAGTTCGCCGGTTGCGATGCCGTGATCAATCTGGTGGGCGTCCTGCATGAATATGCCAACCAGAGTTTCCATACGGTCCACGCCGAACTTCCGGCCAAGGTCGTCGACGCCTGCCGGGTTACTGGGGTTAAACGGCTGTTGCACATGAGCGCCCTGCACGCCGACGCCGCGAAGGGACCCAGCCAATACCTGTTCACCAAGGGCGAAGGCGAAAACACGGTTATGCAGGCGACCGATCTGGCGGTCACCTGCTTTAAGCCGTCCATTATCTTTGCCCCAGATGACAACTTCTATAACCAGTTTGCCGGCCTGTTGAAATTCAGTCTGGCGCTGCCGCTGGCCTGCCCGAACAGTCGCTTTGCACCGGTTTATGTCGAAGATGTCGCCCAGGCGTTTGAGATCGCCCTGGACAATGACGCGACCATTGGCCAGCGCTACGAACTGTGCGGACCACGCATTTATACCTTCAAGGAGATCGTCGAGGATATTGCCCGGATGATGGGCAAGAAACGGATGGTGATCGGTCTGCCCGATGCGATGGCGCGGTTACAGGCAAAAATCTTTGGCCTGCTGCCGGTCAAGATTTTCAGCATGGACAATTACCTTTCCCTGCAAGTGGACAGCGTGTGCGCCTGCAATGGACTGGAAGCGCTCGGTATTACGCCCCATTCGGTGGAAGGTATTATGCCCGCGCATTTTGCGGATCGTCCGTATGATACGTTACGTCAGACGGCGCGGCGCAGTTAGACAACCTGTCGAACGCCTCTCTCTGATTCTGTTGAGAGAGGCGACATTCAGCCGCGTTAATGCAATCAGTGGAACTGGAGGTTGGGTAAGCGCCGGACGCCGGGAAGCGTCTAATTTTGTGCAATATCCTTGAGAATTTCGGCGTACTTTTCCGCATCGGTCGTGTGCAGCAGGCGGCCAACGATGGCGTTCAATTCGCTGACCACGCTGCCCTGGATCACTTTTTTGATCTCCAGCAGACCGGTCGGATGCATACTGAACTCGGTCAATCCCAGTCCCAGTAATAGTCGGGTATACCGGGAATCGCCAGCCATTTCCCCACACAGGCTCACCGGGATGCCGGCCTTTTGGCCAGCGCGGATGGTGTGATGGATCAGCGTGAGTACCGCGGGATGCAGTGGATCGAATAGATAGTTCACTTCATCATCAACCCGATCAATCGCCAGCGTGTACTGAATCAGATCGTTGGTGCCAATGGATAGAAAATCCATATAGTGGGCGAACTGTTCCGCGCAGACCGCCGCCGCCGGCACCTCGATCATCCCTCCTACCGGCATATGCTCGTCAAACGCCAGTCCCCGTTCACGCAATTCCTGCTTGGTTTCCTGCACCAATTTCAAGACCTGAAACACCTCTTGAATCGAGGCCAGCATCGGAATCATCATCCGCACCGAGCCATGCGCCGAGGCTCGCAGGATCGCCCGTAGTTGCGGACGAAACATCCCCAGATCCTTCAGACACATGCGAATCGCCCGCAATCCCATCGCTGGATTTGTACAGACCTGCCCGCTACGTCCACTGTCCAGTTGCTTGTCCGCGCCCAGGTCCGCGGTGCGGATTGTTACCGGAATGCCTTCCAGCGTTTTAATGACATGCAGATAGGAGGCCAGGTGCTCCTCCTCATCAGGGAAGCTGGCGCGGTTCATGAACAGGAACTCGGTCCGGTACAAACCTACGCCGTCTGCCGCGACATCCCGCACCGCCAGCGCGTCTTCGGGCAGTTCGATGTTGGCGTGCAAGCTGATCGTTATGCCATCCCGGGTGACGGCCGGTTTCCCTTTAAGCTTGTTCAATTCACGCTGCTGCCGACGTTCTTCACGCTGTTTCTCGCGGTAATAACGCAGAATGCGCTCGTCCAGTCCAACCAGGATGATCCCCTGGCGACCATCGACGATCACGGGTTCATCATGGCCCAGATAATTACGGATATTGCGGGCACCTACAATCGCCGGAATGCCCAGGCTGCGCGCCAGAATGGCCGTATGGGACAAGGGGCCGCCATATTCGGTGACAAAGGCTAGTACGCCCTGATGCTGCATCAGGATGGTGTCCGCTGGCGTCAGATCATCAGCGACAATGACCCGTCCCTCAAGCCGACTGGCGGCCATCTCCGCATAATCGGGATCATTGAAATAGGCGGGATCATCGGTGACCAAAATACGCTGCACCCGCCGCACGACATGATCGACATCATCCTTGCGGGTCCGTAGATACGGATCATCCATCTCATCGAACATCCGAACCAACAGGTCTTGCTGGATTTTCAGCGCCCACTCGGCATTGCAGCGACGTGAACGAATCAAGTGGATCGGCGCTTCGGTAAAAGACGCATCCTGCAGCATCAGCAGATGCGTATCGATAAACGCCCCAATATCGCCCGGAGCCGTCACGGACACCCGCCCCCGAATGTCCTGCAATTGCCGACGGGCCAGATCCAGGCCGTTGAGAAAACGCCGGACCTCGTCCTCGATAATGTTATCGGGGATGGTGTATTCGGTGATTTCCGGCTGGTTGCGCTGGAGCAGATAGGTTCTGCCAATCGCGTAGCCCCGCGAAACCCCGATGCCATGCAGCGAAAACGGCATGGAGCCTCTCTTACTCGTCTTCGTCGAAACGACGCAGGATCAATGCTTCCAGATGCGCCAGAGCCTGCTCGGCCTCGGGACCGTTGGCGCACAGTTGCAGCCGGGTTCCGCAAGCGGCCGCCAGCATCATGACGCCCATAATACTCTTGCCATTGACTTCGCGCCCGTCGCGCAGCAAGCGAATTTCGGCGTCGAATCCCGAGGCCAGCGTAACGAACTTGGCGGCGGCGCGCGCGTGCAGCCCCAGTTTATTGATGATGAGAATGTCCCGTTTCAACACTCCGGTTTACCTGCTGCTAAGCCTGGATTTAAGACACTATTTCAGTTCTCGATGGCGCACCATGACATGACGGCGCATCGTACTGAAATGCTGGCGCAGGGCTTCGGCGATAAACACCGAACGATGCTGGCCGCCGGTACAACCAATGGCGACCGTCAAATAACTCCGGCTGCTTGTTTCAAAACTGGGCAGCCAATCCTCCAGCAATCGGCGCAGATCATTGATCATCGTCCGCACTTCCGACTGGCGATCCAGAAAGTCGATCACGGGCTGATCCCGCCCCGTCAACGGGCGCAACAACGGCTCCCAGTGCGGATTGGGCAAACAGCGGACATCGAACATAAAATCCGCATCGGAGGGTACGCCGTTCTTGAAGCCGAAGGACTCGAACAGCAACGACATCGCTTCGTCCGGCGTGTCGTGTACCCGGGCGCGAATCAGTTCGCGCAACTGGTAAAGATTGGTGTCGCTGGTGTCGATAATCAAGTCGGCGCAAGCGACCACCGGCCCCAGCAACTGCCGCTCATGGCGGATCGCTTCCCGCAGTGGGACATTGCCCTGATCCAGCGGATGGCGACGCCGCGTCTCACTATAGCGCTTTAGCAAAATTTCATCGTCGGCCTGCAAAAACAGCACCTCCACGCGCAGACCGCTGGCGCGCAGTTCCGCCAGCATGGCCGGGAACTGGCTGAGTTCATCAAAGAAATTGCGGGCATCGACGCCCACCGCGACCGTGGGCGACACCGTGACGCTGGCGGTCAGGATTTCCTGCGCCAACGGGCCGATCAGCTTGAATGGCAGGTTGTCTACACAGTAGCAATCCAGATCTTCCAGCGTTTGCAGCGCAATCGTTTTACCTGAACCCGACAGCCCGCTGACAATGATTATGCGCATGATTCGGCCTCGGTCATCACCCGACTCATCCGCGCCATCATATCCTCGTCAGCATGATAACCATTCAGCCGCAGGATATGATCACGCACGGCGCATTCCAGCAAGACCGCCAGATTACGGCCTGGCGCAATCGGCAAGGTAATCACCGGTACCCCCACGCCCAGAATGACCCGAATATCGCGGATGCCGCGCAGACGCGATTCCGCAGGCGGCGCGATTTCTTCCTGTTTGACCAGATGCAGAATCAGCCGCACCCGCTTGTTGCGTTTGATGGCGCTGTCGCCAAACATACGCCGGATGTTGAGAATCCCCAGTCCACGCACTTCCAGCAGGTCACAAAGCGTGGGCGGACAGGACCCCTCCAGCACATCGGGCGTCACCCGTGTCAGATTGGGCGTGTCGTCGGCAATCAACCGATGACCGCGACTGATCAGTTCCAGAGCCAGTTCACTTTTGCCAATACCGCTGCCACCGGTGATCAACACGCCCAGCCCGAACACTTCCAGCAATTCGCCATGCACGACGGTGGACGCTTCCAGGCTATACCGGTAATGATAAAGCCGTTCCAGGGCAATAACCGGGGTCACCGGCGTTTGCCAAAGCGGGGTATTCGCCTCATCCGCACCAGGACGTAGCAACTCAGCGTGATTCGGACTCCCGCATACCAGCAGCGCCCCGGTAGCGGGTCCTAACAATTGGTGAACCAGTGCCTCTCGCACCGTGGATTCCAGGACCTGCAAAAACGCCCATTCCTCCGCGCCCAACACTTGCAAGCGAGGGGGATGAATCCAGTTTAACCGCCCGAAAAAAGACGCGCCGATCTCGGGTTGCAGCCACAGAACCCGCTCAGCGCCGGCCCGCCCCCCGATCCAGCGCAAATCCAGCGCTGCTTGCAGATCCTGAAAAACTGCCTGAGCACTTGCGGGTTGGTTCATAAAGCGGCCAACGGGGTAGGTTGCCACTGACTGATCCGCTCGTAGAGCATCTGATCAGCATCAGCGGCGCGCAATTGCTGACAAAAGGCCCGGTCACTGAACATCTCTGCCAAGTACTGCAAAATCTTGAGATGTTCGTCCGTGTAGTGGTCAGGCACCAGCAGGCCGAACACGAGATCCACCGGTTGGTTGTCGATAGCGCCAAAATCCACGCCCTTGCGGAGTTTGATAAACGCGCCGATGGCCTGCTGGCTCTGGTTGAGTCGGCCATGGGGCAGGGCGATCCCATGACCTAGACCCGTACTCCCAAAACGTTCGCGGCTAAATAAACTGTCGAAGATCGTCCGGGCATTCAGGTCAGCCTGCCCCGTAGCAAGCAGTTCGCTTGTCACCTCGATGACCCGCTTTTTGCTGGTCACGTCAATATTGCACACGATTCGCTCACGGGTGATCAGGTCAGTAATAATCATGGCGGCCCTCGCGCCGTTCAGGACTCGGGATAATCACGCGCCTTTTCGCCGCGATGTTTCTCCGTGACTTTTTCCTTGTACTTCTTGATCTGACGATCCAGTTTGTCGCCGAGCGCGTCAATCGCGGTATAAAGGTCTTCATCAACGGCGTCAGCGAAAATTTCGTTACCGGCGACGTGAATTGTCGCTTCGGCTTTCTGCCGCAATTTTTCGACGCTCAGAATTACCTGCATACTGGTCACGTTATCGAAATGCCGCTCGATGCGCCCGAGCTTGTCATGCACATAGTCGTGCAGCGCCTGGGTAATGTCCACATGGTGTCCGCTCAGTTTGATTTGCATGACCTGACTCCTGACTGGCAGGTTTTATGGTTGAGTTTCAAAGTATGAATCCCCGTCAGTTCAGACAAGGCGTTTACGATCCGAAGACGATGGAATCGCCATCGCTTCACGGTATTTTGCCACGGTCCGGCGCGCCACTTGAATCCCATCGGCACCGAGCAGCCTGGCGATTTTGTCGTCGCTGAGCGGCTTGCCGGGATTTTCCGTCTGGATCAGTTTGCGGATCATGGCGCGGACTGCGGTGGAAGAGCATTCGCCGCCATCGCTGGCGCCGACGTGGCTGGAAAAGAAATATTTTAACTCATAGAGGCCGCGTGGCGTATGCATATACTTCTGGGTGGTCACCCGTGAGATGGTGGATTCATGCATGCCCAGGGTTTCGGCGACATCACGCAGGATCAGCGGTTTCATGTATTCATCGCCACGCTCCAGAAAATCCCGCTGGCGCTCCACAATACAGGACGCCACCTTGAGCAGGGTTTCATTGCGATTTTGCAGGCTTTTCAGAAACCAGCGCGCTTCCTGCAAGTGATTTTTCAGACACTCCGTATCGCTGCTTTGTGCGGAGCGCCGGGTCAACGCCGCATAGCGAGCGTTGATGCGCAGCTTGGGGGCATTCTCGGGATTCAACTCGACCCGCCAGGCATTGCGCTGCCGATAGACCAGGACGTCCGGCGTCACATACTGCGGTTCCTCGCTGGACCGGCTGGCACCCGGATCGGGGTTGAGCGACTGGATCAGACTGATGATGCCTTGCAACGCCTCGCGGGAGACCTTGAGTCGACGCATCAGCCCGGTGAAATCCCGGTCGGCCAGCATGGGCAGATGGCATTCAACCAGCCGGCGTGCTTCAAGCAGCCAGGGCGTATCCTCGGGTAACAGTTCCAGTTGCAGTAGCAGACATTCCGCAGGACTGCGCGCCGCGACACCCTGGGGATCGAAGTGCTGGATCAGTTTGAGCACCGCTTCGGCTTCGGCCAGAGTGATGGGCATCTCCTTCTGTACGCCCTGCCAGAGTTCTTCCAGCGGCAGGCTCAGATACCCCGACTCGTCGATAGCGTCGATGATGGCAGTAGCCACCGCCAGTTCCCGTTCGTTAAACGGGGTCAGCCGCATCTGCCAGTACAGGTAATCGCGCAGCGACTCGCTGGTGCCGGCGTGGCGTTCGTAGGGATCCCGGTCTTCATCTTCGCTGCGCGAGTAACTGGTTGCTCCGTCATAAGATTCATAGGTGTCTTCCCATATGCTGTCTACCGGTAATTCATCGGGCAGTTGCTCCGTGGTCGCGGTATTGAGTTCGGTTTCAGCGCGGGTATCGACTGCCGTCTGCGCCGCCTGCACCTCGGGTTGAACCGGCAGTTCCGGCAATTCATCGGCGCGTTCCAGCATCAGGTTGGAGTCGAGCAGGGATTGAATTTCGGTTTGCAAATCCAGGCTGGACAATTGCAGCAAGCGGATGGCCTGCTGCAATTGGGGGGTCATGGTCAGTTGTTGACCCAGGCGAAGTTGCAGTGTCTGTCTCATAAATTCTGAATTCAGCATCAATCCGTGGAGCGGGAACTACTCTTCATCCTAGCGGGTTTTGGGCGATATGCCAGAGCAGAGCGATGGAAAGCGCCTGACGGATCATTGTGCGTCTTCACAACTGGAAGGCTTCGCCCAGGTAGACCTGGCGAACCTGCTGGTTGGCAAGAATGGCTGCCGGATCGCCCTCGGCGATGACCCGGCCTTCGTTGAGGATGTAGGCACGGTCACAGATGCCGAGCGTCTCCCGAACATTGTGATCGGTGATCAATACGCCGATATTGCGTTCACAGAGATGGCTGATAATGCGCTGGATATCCAGTACTGACAAGGGATCGACGCCAGCGAAGGGTTCATCGAGCAGGATAAATGCCGGTTTCGCCGCCAGCGCCCGGGCGATTTCCACGCGCCGCCGCTCGCCGCCCGACAGGCTGATGCCGAGGCTATTCTGCAGATGGCCCACATGGAGTTCATGCAGCAGATCTTCGGCCTGCGCCCGGCGCTCGGCGCGAGAGAGATCGTGGCGGGTTTCCAGAATCGCCAGCACGTTGTCCAGTACGCTCAGGCGTCGGAATACGGAAGCCTCCTGCGGCAGATACCCGACGCCCAATCGCGCCCGGGCATGCATGGGTAAGTGGGTCAGGTCACGGTCGTCCAGCAGCACACGCCCCTCGTCGCAGTGGATCAGGCCGACCATCATGTAAAAACTGGTGGTTTTTCCGGCCCCATTCGGCCCGAGCAGACCGACCACTTCACCGCTTTCGACGGTCAGCGAGGCGGCATCGACCACGACGCGCTTGCGGTAGCGCTTCACCATTTCGTGAGCGATGAGTCGTGCCATGCTCAGGGTTTCCGGGGCGGCGCAGCGTTCTGCGTCTTCTGCATCTTCTGCGGCTGGATGGTGAACTGAATGCGGCCATTATCGCCCGCGCCACGCGCCCGCACGACGTCGCTTTTAAGGTCATATTCGACCCGGTCGCCGGTGAAGACATCCTGCCCCTGGGTCAGTCGCGCATTGCCGCTCATCACCACTTTGGCGCTGACGACATCGTATTCTACCCGCTGGCTTGTGCCGAGTATCTCCGGTTTGTCAGCAGTGGGTTGATAACGCAGATTTACCGGATTGCCAGTGGCTTCCATGCGCTGAAAGCTGCCGTCCTTGACGTGAATCGTGGCGATGTCTGCGTTCAGGCGCATCGAACCCTGGCTGATGACCACGTTGCCTTTGTAGACGCTGACACCGGTTTGCTGATTGATCTCGCCACTGCGGGCTTCCAGTTGAATCGGCTGATTGCGGTCTTCCGGCAGGGCGGCAGCCAGCAGCGGAATCAGCGCCAGCGCCAGCGCCCAATAGCCGGTTCCCCTCTTGGCGAAAGGGCGGTCAGGGGCGATTTCCGTCCGGTTATTCCTGCGGTTTCGGTTCATAAATACCTCGCACTTCCTCCAAACGCACCAACTGCTGATCCGTTGCAACCCAACCCTGCTTAGCCTCTAACCGCCATTCGCGAGTCCGTCCGTCGGGCTGATACCACTCCAGCACCGGTTGCTCGATACGCGTCCCCAGCGAGTTCGGCAGTTGCGCCAAACGTGGCGCGACAATGACTGATTCCGGCCGACCCGCCGCATTGAAACGCACCGCCCGGAACCGTTCAATAATCAATACGGGTTCCAGACTCTCCGCCGGGGGAGGTTGGCGTAATTCCGATTCCACCCAACGCAGCAGCCCATAACTCAGGCCGGCTAATACCGCCAGTCCCGTTAGCGACAGGATACCGCGAACAGTGATGCCCGGAGGGAAAATCAAAGATAGCGACTCCGGAGTTGGGCCAGTTGGCCACGCGCCTCCAGCAGCAACTCGCAGACATCGCGCGCTGCGCCACGCCCGCCGAAGCTGGGGGTTTGCCAATGGGCGTGCTGTTTGACGAAAGGATCAGCGTCCTGGACCGCAATGGCCAGCCCGACCTGGGTCATCACCGGGAGATCAATTAGATCATCGCCGACATAGGCGACCTGTTCGGCGGCGAATCCCAGTCGCGCCAGCAGACTGTGGAACGCCGCCAGTTTGTCATTAACGCCAAGATAGGCGTAGCGGATGCCCAGATCGCTCATGCGCCGTTCCACTGAAGCCGCGTGACGTCCGGAAATAATCGCCACTTCAACACCGCCTTCCAAGAGCATTTTGATGCCATGGCCATCGCGGATATGAAACGCTTTGAACTCGTTGCCATCGTTGCCCAGGTACAGGCGGCCGTCAGTCAATACGCCATCAACATCGAAGATGACCAGTTCAATCTGGGCGGCTTTGGTCAGCAGGTCGCGCATGATGGGATTCCCGGTAAATGGCGATTAAAGGACGCCGGCGCGCAATAAATCATGCATGTTCAGCACCCCGGCCAGTTTCCCGGCAGAGTTTACCACTGGCAGAGCGTTAATTCGGTATTCCTGCATCATGCGCAGCGCTTCGGCGGCTAATGTCCCTGGCGCGATGGTTTTACCGCCGGAGGTCATGACTTCAGCGACGCGGGCGTTGTGAACATCGACTTGGCGATCCAGCGCCCGGCGCAAGTCGCCGTCAGTAAAGACGCCGAGGATATGATCTTCGCTATCCACCACAATCGTCGTCCCCAGTCCTTTGCGGCTCATCTCCAGCAAGGCGTCCCGCAGCAGGTCATCAGGGGCATTGCGTGGCATTTGCTCACCGGTATGCATGACGTCGTGGGTCAGCAGCAACAGGCGACGCCCCAGACGACCGCCGGGATGCGAACGGGCGAAATCTTCCGCCGTAAAGCCGCGTGCTTCCAGCAACGCCACGGCCAGCGCATCGCCCATGGCCAGCGTCGCCGTCGTGCTGGAGGTGGGAGCCAACCCGAGCGGGCAGGCTTCCTGCGCGACACTGACGTTGATATGGACATCGGCGGTTTGGGCCAGCGTCGAATCGGGATTGCCGGTCAGGGCGATCAGCGGAATGCCCAGGCGCTTGATCAGTGGCAACAGGGTAAGAATTTCGTCGGTTTCCCCGGAGTTGGACAGGGCAACCACTACGTCCTGAGCGGTAATCATGCCCATATCGCCATGACTGGCTTCAGCGGGATGGACGAAAAAGGCTGGTGCACCGGTGCTGGCCAGCGTTGCCGCGATTTTGCCGCCGATATGGCCGGATTTGCCCATGCCGAGCACCACAATTCGGCCCCGGCAGTGCAGCATGAGATCGCAGGCGTGAACGAAGCGGTCGTCAATGCGGCTTTTGAGTTGCTCGATGGCCTGGGCTTCAATCGTTAAAACCTGGCTGGCCAGTTGTTTCAGTTGGTCGGGATGCATGGACAAGTTGGGCGTAAGATTAAAATGGCGGTTTTTAAACCAGCATCGCTACGGCATGAACCGCGATGCCTTCACCGCGACCGATATAGCCCAGGCGCTCGGTAGTGGTGGCCTTGACGTTGACCTGACCTGGGGAAACCTGCAAATCCACGGCGATATTTTCCCGCATGGCGGAGATATATGAAGCCATACGCGGTGCCTGGGCAACGATAGTCGTATCGACATTGCCCACCGCCAGTCGCTGTTCCCGTAGCAGCAGAACTACCTGCCGCAATAGAATGCGGCTATCGATATTCCTGAATTCTGCGCGATTGTCAGGGAAGTGCTGGCCAATATCGCCCAGTCCCGCTGCGCCCAGCAGGGCATCACACAGCGCGTGCAATAGCACATCACCGTCGGAATGGGCGATCAATCCGTGAGTGTGCGGGATGCGAACGCCGCCCAGCGTCACCCATTCGCCGGGGCCGAAGGCGTGAACGTCGAAACCATGGCCAATCCGCATCGTGCTGCTCCGTCCACGGGTGAGATAAAATTCCGCCAACGCCAAATCTTCGGGCCGGGTAATTTTCAAATTATCCGCCCGCCCTTCGATCAGTTGGGGCGTAAAGCCTGCCGCTTCCATCGCTGCCGCCTCGTCAGTGACGATCTGGCCCCGCGCCAGCGCCTCCCGCAGCGCCTCGCGCAACAGTCCCAGCCGGAACATTTGCGGGGTCAGGGCGCGCCAGAGTTGTGAACGATCCACGGTCGCCGCGACTCGTCCAGCACGGTCCGCCTGTTTCAGCGTGTCGGACACCGGGACCGCCAACAATCCGCCAACGGCATCCTCCGCCAATTCCGTCAGTAACCGATCCAGATCGTCAACACTCAAACAGGGCCGGGCCGCATCATGCACCAGCACCCAATCATCAGGTTGCGCTCGTTCCCATAAGGCATCGAGACCATTTAGCACGGAATGACCACGCTCCGCGCCGCCGGTAACCACCAGCAAGGGCTTGTTAGTAACCCGCGCCGCGCCGCCGGTAACCACCAGCAAGGGCTTGTTAGTAACCCGCGCCGCGACAACTTCCGGCCACCATTCATCTTCAACGCTGATTGCGACGACGACCCCGCTCAGACGCGGATGGCGCAACAGAATATCGAGCGTGTGGGCGATGACGGGTTGACCGGCCAGCAGGAGATATTGTTTGGGGATGGCAGAACCCATGCGCCGACCAGCGCCAGCAGCGGGGACAACGGCCCAATAACGGATTACGGACATGAATGTGGTTCAGAAACGGTGTGCCGCACTCACCGGGGCGGTGCAGGCTTCGCCGGTTTAGCTGGGGTAGCGGGTTTGGGCGACGTCGGTGGTTTAACCGAGGTCGGTGGCTTGCGGGCCGATGCCGCCGGTTTGGCTGGCGCGGTTTCAACAGCCGGTTTGGGCAGTGGCTGATCCAGAATTCGATAGAAGGTTTCATCGGCGCGAATCATCCCCACTTCAGAACGCGCCCGTTCTTCAATCGCCATCAGCCCGTTTTTCAGGTCAATGACGTCCGCTTCCAGCGCCCGGTTCCGCTCATTCATCACCGCGTTTTCCTCGGTTTGCGCCTGGATCGAGATGCGTAGAGCCTGGGTTTGCCGCACGCCATCCTCGGCGAGCCAGAGCAGATAGTGCAGAAGAACCAGGATCACGATTAATGCCGCAATCAGCAGTTGCCAGGTGCTTCCCGATTCAGCAGGAGCGTCCATGGCGGCGGCTGACGACAAAGGGAGACCCCGCCTTCCTATGGCCCCTTCCGCAACCGGTGCGGAGGGATGGGAAGACGGAGTCTTCGGGGAAGCACCAGCGAACCGCGCCTGAAATCGGGCGCGGACCGCGGCAAAAGCAGCCTCGTTCAGTCGCGGAACACCTTGAATGCCGCTTTGCCGGGATAGACAGCGGCGGAACCGAGTTCTTCCTCGATGACCAGCAGCCGGTTGTACTTGGCGATGCGGTCAGAACGGCTGAGTGAGCCGGTCTTGATCTGACTGGCGGCGGTGGCCACGGCCAGGTCAGCAATGGTGGTGTCTTCGGTTTCGCCGGAGCGATGCGAAGAAATCGAGGTATAACCGGCGTCAGCCGCCATCTTGATTGCGGCCAGGGTTTCGGTCAGGGTACCGATCTGGTTGACCTTGATCAGGATCGAGTTGGCAATGCCTTCATCGATGCCGCGCTTGAGAATCGAGGTATTGGTGACGAACAGGTCATCGCCCACCAACTGGGTCTTCTTGCCCAGGATTTTGGTCAGATAGGCCCAGCCTTCCCAATCGCTCTCGTTCAGACCGTCTTCAATCGAGACGATGGGATAACGATTCACCCAGTCCGCCAGCTTGTCGGAGAACTCGTTGGCCGTGAACGATTTGCCTTCCGCTTCCAGGACATACCGACCGTCCTTGTAGAACTCGGAGGCCGCGCAGTCCAGGGCGATGTAAATGTCCTTGCCAGCAACGTAACCGGCCTTGCCAATGGCTTCCATGACCACTTCCAGAGCGGCCTCATTGGACGACAGATTCGGGGCAAAACCGCCCTCATCGCCGACGGCGGTATTCATCCCCTGGCTCTTGAGCACCGCCTTCAGAGCATGGAACACTTCCGCGCCCCAGCGCAGCGCTTCACGGAAGCTGGGCGCGCCAACCGGCATGATCATGAATTCCTGCATGTCAACGCTGTTATCCGCATGAGCGCCGCCATTGAGGATGTTCATCATCGGCACCGGTAGATGATACGGGCCGGTGGGATTGAGGTACTTGTACAGCGGGATGCCCTTCTCGGCGGCGACGGCGTGCGCGGTCGCCATGGACACGCCTAGCAGGGCGTTGGCACCGAGGCGGCTCTTGGTGGGGGTGCCGTCCAGATCGATCATCCGCTGGTCAATCGCGGCCTGATTGTCCGCCGCTTCGATGCCGATCAGCGCACTGCGTAGCTCGCTGTTGACATTGGCGACCGCTTTCAGTACGCCCTTGCCCAGATAACGGCCCTTGTCGCCATCGCGCAATTCCAGCGCTTCACGGCTACCCGTGGATGCGCCGGAGGGAACGCCGGCCGTGCCCTTGGCGCCGGATTCCAGGATGACATCGACGCCGACGGTCGGGTTACCGCGTGAATCCATGATTTCACGGCCGCGGATCTCTTTGATTTTCGACATGCTTGATAACTCCTCTGGAGTGTTGTGCTCTTGGGGGGACAAAACGATTATTGTAGTCCGGTTTCCAGAAAACCGTGGTGCTTAACCACGGTATCCAGCGCCTGAAGGGTCGCCAACAGCGGCTCCATCTGATCCAGCGGCCAAGCGTTGGGACCATCGCTCAGAGCCTGATCCGGGTCGGGATGGGTCTCCATGAACAGTCCGGCAATCCCGGCCGCGACGGCTGCCCGCGCCAACACCGGGACAAATTCGCGCTGGCCGCCCGATGCGTCGCCTTGCCCGCCCGGTAGCTGCACCGAATGGGTGGCGTCAAACACGACCGGGCAACCGGTGCCACGCATGACGGCCAGACTGCGCATATCAGACACCAGGTTATTGTAGCCAAAAGAAGCGCCGCGTTCGCAGACCATCAGGTACGGGTTACCGGTGATGCGCGCCTTGACCATGACATTGCGCATTTCCCATGGTGACAGGAACTGGCCTTTTTTGATATTGACCGGCTTGCCTTGCCGGGCGACATTCTGGATGAAATCCGTCTGGCGACACAGAAACGCCGGCGTTTGCAATACGTCCACTACCGCCGCGACTTCGGCCAGTGGCGTGTATTCATGGACATCGGTCAACACCGGGACGCCGATTTGTGCTTTCACCCGTTCCAGGATTTTCAACCCCTCTTCGAGGCCAGAACCGCGATAGCTTTGATGTGAAGAACGGTTCGCCTTGTCAAAAGAGGATTTATAAATAAAGGGAATGCCCAGTCGCCCGGTGATGTCCTTGAGTTGACCGGCCGTATCCAGGGCCAGTTGTTCGGATTCAATCACACAGGGACCGGCTATCAGGAACAGCGGTCGATCCAGGCCGACCTCGAAACCACATAATTTCATCATGGTGGCGCGACCTCCGGCGGACGTTGCCGATGTTGCCGACGCTGCCGAATTGCCGCTTCGACGAACGCCCGGAACAGGGGATGTCCCGCTCGCGGTGTAGAAGTAAATTCGGGATGGAACTGGCAGCCAAAAAACCAGGGATGATCCGGCAATTCGACAATTTCCACCAACCGGTCGTCCAGTGAATGGCCGGAAAGCGCCAACCCCGCCGCTTGCAGGACCTGCCGATAACGGTTGTTGAATTCGTAGCGATGCCGATGCCGCTCGATAATCACGTCCTTACCGTAAGCGGCGCGAGCCAGAGTGTCAGTGGTCAACCGGCAGGATTGGGCACCCAGGCGCATCGAGCCGCCCAGATCACCGCCTTCCCGCCGTTGCTGTACGCCTTCGGTCTCGTCGCTCCACTCGGTAATCAGGGCAATGACCGGATGCGGAGTGTCCTTACGAAATTCGGTGCTGTGCGCCCCTTCCAACCCGGCGACATGGCGGGCGAATTCGATCACGGCCACCTGCATCCCCAGGCAGATGCCCAGGTAGGGAATTTTCCGCTCGCGGGCAAACTGGACAGCGGCAATCTTGCCTTCAATACCGCGTTCGCCAAAGCCGCCCGGCACCAGAATGGCGTCCATCCGCTCCAGACCGACCACGCCTTCCCGTTCAATGCGTTCCGAATCCAGATAGTGAATGTTGACGCGGGTATGGGTATGAATGCCAGCGTGCAGCAGCGCTTCGTTCAGGGATTTATAGGCGTCGGTCAGATCAACGTACTTGCCGACCATGGCGATATCGACCGCGCCGGTCGCGGTTTCAATCGCATTCACCACCCGTTCCCAATCGGTCAGCCGGGCCGGGGCCAGATTCTCCAGATTCAGCTTGCGGGCCACGATGTCGTCAACACCCTGGGCGTGCAACAACAATGGGATGCGGTAGATGGTATCCGCGTCCGGGACGTTGATGACCGCTTTGAGTTCGACATTGGTGAACAGGGAGATTTTACGGCGTTCTTCGGGGGGGACTTCCCGATCCGAGCGGCACAACAAAATGTCGGGCTGAATGCCGATGGACCGCAATTCCTTGACCGAGTGCTGAGTGGGTTTGGTCTTGAGTTCGCCCGACGACTGGATGAACGGCACCAAGGTCAGGTGAATGAACAGGGAACGCTCGCGGCCCAGTTCGACTCCCAGTTGGCGAATAGCTTCCAGGAAGGGCAGGGATTCGATGTCGCCCACGGTACCGCCCACTTCGACCAGCGCCAAATCGGCTTCGCCCGCGCCATGCCGGATGCAGCGCTTGATCTCATCGGTGATGTGCGGAATGACCTGCACGGTGCCGCCGAGATAGTCGCCGCGCCGCTCTTTGCGAATGACGTTTTCGTAGATGCGCCCGGTGGTGAAGTTGTTGCGCCGGGCGGCAGTCATGCAGACGAAGCGTTCATAATGACCCAGATCAAGGTCGGTTTCCGCGCCATCGTGGGTAACGAACACCTCGCCGTGCTGAAACGGACTCATGGTGCCCGGATCGACGTTGATGTAGGGGTCGAGCTTGATCAGCGTGACCTTTAGCCCTCGGGCTTCCAGAACCGCAGCCAGCGATGCGGCAGCAATGCCTTTGCCCAGGGAGGAGACGACGCCGCCGGTGATAAAAATAAATCGGGTCATGCTGGATAGGGGGGGTTGGAAAAAGACGCTACAAGATACCAGACCGCGCCACTGATAGCGACTGCAAAACCGGTTGCCAACCCGATTCACCGGGCATGGCGGCAAAGTCGGCGGCTATACCCAGTCCTACCACCGCTAACAGGGGTTGGTGCGGTTTTATCCCCTCTTGGTAAATCAACGGCAACCGCTCACGCTCCCACGGCGGAATATCCGCCTGTTGCAACAACTTTTTCAATTCCTGGCTATGGCGACGCCCGACAGGTCGGAACCGCTCCCCCCCCTGGCGGAAGCCGACGGTCAGCGAACCGTTCGCTAGGGCTTCGGCGCACAATCCCACTCCCATTGCCTTCTGCATTCGCAACCATCCCACTCCCGGCAACTCCAGCAGCGGCCAGCCACCCTCCGCATCAGTGCGCCAGATCAGGGTTCGTTGGGCATCGTGCGGTTCCAGCGGCGGCAGGGCGTACAGCAAAGCCCGATATCGCCGAATTTCTGCCCCCGGCCAGCGAACGCAGGGATTACGGTCAACTGCTGCGGTGAGGACATCGTGAAGGATTTGCTGCAACTGCCGGGCGTGGGGAACCGGTAGATTGAGCTGACGCAGCCAGTAGCGCAGTAGATGGCGCTGACGCGATTCGCTCAGTTCCCGCAGCGCCGGGATCGAGATCGGAAGAG
>JAUPTV010000246.1 GCA_030917925.1 Pseudomonadota bacterium | reverse complement strand
GTCGCCTGATAGCCGAACTGGGTTGGGCCATGGAACAGTTACGCCCCGTGTTTGCGCAATGCGGCGCTAACCCCACGGCCTGGGTCAACGCCTATGTGCAGGATAACGGCGGCTCTCACATCGACGCCCTGCACCGCCGTCTGGAAACCTTGATCGCCTGCCTGGATGACGAGCCGGAAATCGAACACGCTTTGGCGGTGATCCGCCGTGAGCATGAAGAATGGCTCAAGCGGCTGGCGGAGGGTTTCACGCCAGTGCTCATCGCCGCGAATTGGATCGTTCCCGACGTTCTCCACCAAACCCGCATCTATTCCGAACGGGTACAAACCCGTCCTGGCCGCACGGCCTACCTGCTAATTGATGCCCTGCGCTATGAAATGGGCGTCGATCTGGCTCGGCAACTGGACGGCGCCCAGGACTTGACCGTGCAACCCGCCCTGGCCGCCCTGCCCACCATCACGCCGGTCGGTATGGCCGCGCTGTTGCCCGATGCCGCGGCCAGTTTCAGCGTGATTGACCGCAAAGGCCGACTGGCGGCCCGCATCGAAGGTTCCGCGCTGGCGGATGTCAATGACCGGATCAAATTTTTCAAGGCGCGGCGTCCCGACCTGGTGGATTTAACCTTGGACAAACTGCTGAGCCTGTCCAGCGCCAAGCTCCATAAAGCCTTGGGCGCGGCGTCGCTGGTGCTGGTGCGCTCTCAGGAAATTGACTTTGCCGGCGAAGGCGATTTTGATCTGATGGCCCGGCAGATGATGGATGCTCTGCTGGGCAACCTGAGTCGGGCGATCCGCAAACTGGCCAAGGCCGGGATTGAACACTTCGTCATCACTGCAGATCACGGTCATCAATTCGCCCTGCGCAAGGACGACGCCATGAAAACCGCCGCCCCCGGTGGTGACACGTTGGAACTGCATCGCCGCTGCTGGATTGGCCAGGGCGGCAGCCATCCACCGGGTACGGTACGGGTTAGCGGCGTGGAACTGGGTTACGACACCCCGCTGGACTTCATCTTTCCCACCGGCCTGGGCGTATTCAAGGCGGGCGGTGGACTGAGTTACCACCACGGTGGCGTCAGCTTGCAGGAATTAGTGATTCCGGTCATTACCCTGCGGATGCCAGGAGCGCCGGCAACGGCGGTGGCTGGCCCCTTGGTCAAGCTGTACGGCCTGCCCGAGCGGATTACCAATCGCACCTTTGGCGTCAATCTCCGCATCGAACCGAACCTGTTGGCCAGCGAACCGCTGGCCGTGCAGGTGATTCTGCTGGCGAACGGTCAACAAGTCGGCCAAACCGGCATGGCGATGGGCGCTGACCTGGATCGCGCCCGGGGCATCATTCACCTGCAACCCGGTCATGAAGCCAGTTTGGCGATGATCCTCACCCAGGATGCGGCAACCAGCGTCCGGGTGATTGCGCAAGACCCGCTGACCGACGCCGTCTTCGACCAATCCGGGGAAATCCCGGTGAAGCTGGCGATATAAGCGGCGAGCAGGGACTTGCACCCGCCTTTCAACCTGTCGCCTTTCAACCTGTCGCCTTTCAATCTGTCGCCTCCCGGAACCCAACCCATGACCCTCGATCAACCCCCCGCTCGTGATGCCCTCGATGATCAGGCCAACCGGGTTTTCGCCGGTAAAGTGGTTCGCAAGGATCTGGTGCGCAAGGTGAAGGTGGGCGCGAATGTCCCGGTGTTTGTCCTGGAATATCTGTTAGGCAAGTATTGCGCATCGTCGGATGAACTGGCGATGAAGATGGGCCTGCAAGTGGTCAATGACACCCTGGCCGATAACTATATCCGCCCGGATGACAGTATGCGCGCCCAGAGCCGGGTGAAGGAGCAGGGCACCCATACCTTCATCGACAAGGTCAAGGTGCGGTTGGTGGATTCCCGCTACTGGGCGGAAATCGCCAACTTCGGCCATAAATTTGTGCATATCCCGGATCACTATGTGCGGGATTTTGACCGGCTGTTAACCGGTGGCATCTGGGCGCAGGTGGATATGCGCTTTGAGTACGATGAAGAGAACCGAGGCAAATATCCGTTCTGGATCGACAAGCTGACCCCGATTCAACTGGCGACTTTTGACCTGGACGAGTACCGCCACCTGCGGGGCGAATTCACTACCGATCAATGGCTCGATTTGCTGGTGCGCAGCATGGGCTATGAGCCGTCGATCATGGAGCGGCGGCTGAAATTGCTATTCCTGCTGCGGCTGATTCCGCTGTGCGAGCGCAATTACAATCTGATCGAACTTGGGCCGCGCGGCACCGGCAAGAGCTACGCGATTCAGGAGCTGTCGCCTTACGCCGCCCTGCTGACCGGTCCGACCACAGTCGCCAATCTCTTTGGCCAACAACAGGGCCGCTACAAGGGCATGGTGCAAATCTGGGATGTGGTCGGCTTTGATGAAGTCGCTGACTTGCAGAAGATGCCCAGGGAAGTCATCACCATGCTCAAGACCTACGGCGAATCGGGCCAATTCCAGCGCGGTCAGGAGGCGTTGGCCGGTTACGCCAGCCTGGCGCTGTTTGGCAACACGCAGCAGCCGGTCGATGTCATGGTGCAAACCAGCCATCTGTTTGCACCGTTGCCGGAGGTGATCCGCGACGATATGGCGTTCATTGACCGTCTGCACTATTACTTGCCCGGATGGGAAGTGCCGAAAATGCTGAATGCGCATTTCACCGACCACTACGGTTTTGTCGTGGATTACCTGGCCGAAGCGCTGCGGGATCTGCGCAAGCACAACTTTACCGAGATTATTGATCATTACTTTTCGCTCGGCGCGCATCTCAACGCCCGTGACCGCAAGGCGGTGCGGCGCACGGTGTCCGGGCTGATGAAGCTCCTGCATCCGCATGGCCAGGTCAGTCAGACGGATTTGGAAGAGCTGCTGCGGTTGGCGATTGAAGGCCGCCGCCGGGTGAAGGAACAGCTCAAAAAAATGGGCGCGTTCGAGTATCACCAAACGGCGTTCAGTTACCAGATCAACGACACCGGCGAGGAATGCTTTGTCAGCGTCCCGGAACAAGGGGCGCGCGACCTGATTTCCGCCGATCCCCTGCCGCCCGGCACGGTCTACACCGCCGCCGTCAGCAGCGATGGCACAGTTGGCCTGTACCGGATTGAGGTCGGCGTGGCGTCCGGGACCAGCAAGCTCAAATTCGCCGGCGGCATCGCCGGGGCGATGAAGGAATCACTCAACCGCGCCTTTGGCTACCTGCTGGCGAACAAAAATGTTTTTGGCGTGGGCCGGGAAGTCGATACCTATGATTTCCATGTCGAGGTGATTGACCTGCTGGGCAACAAGGTGGAGGCCGAGATCGGTGTGGCGTTCTGTATTGCGGTGTACTCCATTTTACGCAAGGCCGCGCCGCAACCGGGGTTGCTGGTGTTGGGTCAGCAGTTCCCGGTCTTTTGAAAAGTCATTACTAATCAACATCATATAGAAGGCATTTTTTAGTGTAGAATGTTGAATTTCTAGGATACCCCGATTTTAATATTGCTGATCAGGAGGTG
>JAUPTV010000245.1 GCA_030917925.1 Pseudomonadota bacterium | reverse complement strand
TCACCTCCTGATCAGCAATATTAAAATCGGGGTATCCTAGAAATTCAACATTCTACACTAAAAAATGCCTTCTATATGATGTTGATTAGTAATGACTTTTCAAAAGACCGGGAACTGCTGGCAAACTGGTCTGCTATCTCACTCAGCAAGGCCAGAAAGAACGGCCAGTGCTTGCCCAGACTCCGGGCAACGCGGGCCTGATCGATGCCGGGAAGGTCAGGGAGATCAGGAAATTCGTCGGTGGACTCCGGCTCACCAGGTGGCAACTGCGTCATGGTCGCTGGCGGGCACGGCTGAATCCATTTGAATACCTGGGACGCCAGTACCTCCAGATCGAGCGGCTTGGTTAATACCTCGTTAGCGCCAGCGGCAAGCGCTGCTGCCTGTTGCTCAGGAAACACACTGGCGGTGCAGGCCAGAATGGGCAAGTCGGTCAGACCCAGATCATTACGGATCAACCGGATCGCGGTCAGACCATCCATCACCGGCATCTGGATATCCATCAGCACGATGTCGAAGGCCGTCGGCGCAGACTGGAGTTGGTCCAGCGCCTGTTGACCGTCGCCGGCATGGGTGACAGTCGCGCCTTCCCATAGCAGCGTCTCATCAACAACCTGCCGGTTAATCACACTGTCGTCGACCATCAGCACCCGTTTACCCGTCAGGCGCGGCCCGCATGACGGTGGCCCAGGGGGCACCACAAACCGGGTTGGCGCGCTGTCCACCGCCCGCCGGAAGGGCACCTCGAGCCAGAACGTGCTGCCCTGTCCCACCTGACTCTCAACCCCGATGTCCCCCCCCATCAGCTCCACCAGACGCTTGCTAATGGCCAGCCCCAATCCGGTGCCGCCAAAATTGCGGGTGATCGTGGCATCGGCCTGGGTGAAGGGCATAAATAAGCGGGACAATACCTCCGGGGCAATACCAATTCCGGTGTCGCGTATCGCAAAACGCAGCCACACGGAGGTCAGATCAGCTTTCTGGATTTGGATCTGGAGAACAATTTCCCCTTGCTCGGTAAACTTGATCGCGTTGCCCAGCAGATTGGTGAGCACCTGTTCGAGCCGCAGCACATCGCCCATCAGAGATCCCGGTGGCGTGGATGGGGTCTCGATGCGCAGCGTCAGGCCCTTGGCCTGGGCCGCTGGATTCATCATGCTGTCCAACTTGGCGACTAAACTGGTCAGGTGAAAGGGCCAGAGTTCAAGGCGAAGTTGACCGGCCTCGATCCTGGAGAGATTGAGAATGTCGTTGATGATCGCCAGCAGCGATTGGCCGGATTCGTGGATGTGCGCGACCAGGCTGTGCTGATGGTCGTTGAGCGGTTCGCGTTTCAGCAGTTGCGCCAGGCCCAGCACGGCGTTCATCGGGGTGCGGATCTCGTGGCTCATGTGCGCTAGAAACTCGCTCTTGGCCTGATTGGCGATCTCCGCTGCGATCCGGGCTTTCTCCAATTCCTGCTCGTAGTACTTTTGTGCGGTGATGTCAGTCAGGGCACCCGCCATGGTTACCGCATTGCCTTCCGCGTCCCACTCCGCCTGGCCACGCGAGCGGAACCAGCGGTACTCGCCGGATTGGGTCTTCATGCGGAATTCGACATCGTAGGGTTCATGATGCTTCAGATGTGCTTGCACCGCGATGTGTACCTTCGGCAGATCATCCGGGTGAATCAGCGCTTCGAACACGTCCCGGCGACCTTCCAGTTCCTCTTCGGCATAACCGAGCAACGCCTTGTAACGCGGCGAGAGATAGCCTTTATCGGTCTGTAAATCCCAATCCCACAGGCCATCACTGGTCCCACGCACCGCCCGTGCATAACGTGCTTCGCTGAGTCGCAACTGCTCTTCAGTTTGCTTGCGGGCGGTAATGTCCATCACGACCGTGAGACCACCCACTATCTGGCCACCGGCATCCCGCAGTGGGGTGCCGATGACCTCGGCGATCCAGTGACGGCCACTGGGCAACCACACCTCTATTTCCGCCGGCGGAATCGCCCGCTCTTCAGCGACCGCCCGCTGCATGGGCAGCTCGTCGGCGCTCAGTTCGCGCCCTTGGTACAAATAACGGACCTGACGACCAGCAGCGTCCGGATCAGCCGCCGAGGCGGATATATTATCATCGGCAGTGATCCCGTACAGCGTCCGTAACATGGCGTTGCCGGTAATGCGCTGACAACTGCGATCTTCCGAGAAACTGACACCTACCGGGAGGGTCTCCAGCAAGGTCTGGAGCCGCGCATGGGTGGCAAACAGTTGCTGTTCGACTCGTTTGTGTTCGGTGATATCGACAAACGACGCCACCGCGCCCAGGAGCAAGCCCTCGGGGTCATAAACCGTCCGGGCATTGACCCATAGCCAGCGTCGCCCTCCCTGCACGGTCGGGATGCCCATTTCAACGCCCTGCACCGGTTGACCGGTGCGCAGCGCCAACAGCGCCGGATGCTCCTCTAGCGAAAAGGCTGAACCATCGGGCCGAACAATTTGCCAATCCGGCTCGCCCTCCAGGTCGACGGCTTCTTCCAGCGTTTCGTTATAGAGCATGCAGACCGCTTCATTAGCCACCTCCACATGGCCCTGCGGATTCAGGAAGACGATACCCTCGGTCATGGCGCGCAAAATGGCCTGAAGTTTGGTCTCACTGCGCTGTAACGCCGCTTCGACCTGTTTCTGGTCGGTAATATCATTGCTGGCACCGGCGATGTGTAACGGCTGACCTTGCGCGTCACGCTCGGTGATCCTGGCCCGCGTGATCATCCAGCGCCATTCGCCCGTGATCGTGTGGACCCGATAGCTGAATCGGGCATACGGTGTCTGGCCCGCCATATGGGTGACGATGGCGTCCTGTGCGGCCTGCCAGTCCTCGGGATGCATCCAGGATGCCCATTCCTGAGCCTGCAAGCCCCGCTCATTCGGGTCACAGCCCAGTATCTCCTTCCAGCGCCCACTGAACTGAATGGCGTTTGTCGTCAGATCCCAGTCCCAGAAGCCATCATTCGCGCCTTCCAGAAATTGTTGCAGGCGGATTTCGTTGGCTCGCAGTTGCTGGTTGGTCTTCTGCAAATCGCGGGTTTTCCGCGCCAGGGCGTGCCGAAGCAGCAGGTTCCAAAACCCCAGAAACAGCACAGCGCTGATAATCAACACGGCGATGTTTCGCCAGAGCCGAAGAGTTTGCCGGGTTTGCGCCTGTTCGATTGCGAAAGGGTCAAAGATCAGGCCATCCAGATTCAGCGTTGGTTTGACGATCCCCATCTCACCCAGAAACTCGGCCATGCGCCGCCAGCGATGGGCATTCATATGGCCGACTGCCACCAAATCATGCTGGATCAATTCAGCGACGCCGGCTATCTGAAACCGGTTCAGATCCTGGGCGTTTCCCTCCACGAAGGGAATGCGCCGGGGCAGGTCTTGCGCGATGCGATCTGCGACCGCCTCCGGATGATCCAGGGCATAATGCCAGCCCTGCCGGGTGGCTTCGACAAACCGTTGCAGCGCTTCGGGGTTGCGGTCCACCCATCGCGCATGGGTAAACAGCGAGTCGCCATAGAAATCGACCCCGTAGTTGCGCGGGCGCAAGGTTTTATAAGGAATGTGTTGCTGCTGGAGCGCATAGGGCCGGCTGAATCGATAACCGGGAATCACCTGCACCTCATCAGCGAGCCATGCGGCTATTCCCGTCTCTCGCGGATAAGGCGGGATTTTCTGCGGATCCAGGCCCTCCGCCCGCACCATTGCCTGGAGTTCGATATCCGTCAGATCGTTCATCAGGCGGGCGACCCGCAACTTCAACAAATCCATCGGCGACGCCATCGGCGTGCTGGCCTTGGCATAGAACTCGACGGCGCTATGCTGGAAAATCGACGCCAGCACCACCAGCGGCTGACCCTGATCGCGGGCGATCAGAATATCCGCCGCGCCAATCCCGAAATCGGCGCGACCGTTAGCGACTTCCTCAGTCGGGCTGATGAGTTTTCCTTCCGGCGTCACCGCCGTGCGGATATCGACATCAAAGCCTGCCTGGGCGTAATACCCCTGCCACTGCGCCGCGTAGTAACCGGCGAGGCGTAATACCCCTGCCACTGCGCCGCGTAGTAACCGGCGAATTGAAATTGATGGTCCCAGCGCAGTTGCAGCGCCACTTTTTCGAGCGCCAGCGCCGTCGGCCACGGGGCCAGCCACATGAGCAAACACAGCCAGACCGCCTGACGTTGCGGATTGAGGAATGGGTTCGGAATCAAAGGTAATTTCCTCACAGTTCCCCCCTTTGGCAAAAGGGGGTCAGGGGGGATTTTGGCTAAACCAGTGATAACGCCCGCCGCCCGCCTGTTGCGCCTGGCGCAGAGCCTGCTGCGCATGGTCAAGCAACACCGCTGGCGCGGCCTCATCATCCGGGTATCGGGTGACGCCCAGACTAGCGTTGATCTGGACCATTCCACCGAAGTCCAGCGGAAACGGGATGTGCAGGATGGCAAGGATGCGCTCGATGATGCGCTCGCATTCACCCAAGCTATATGAATTGCCGAGAAAAAGCACAAATTCATCGCCGCCCAGCCACGCCACGGTATCGCTGGCGCTGAGGCAACTCTTCAGGCGCAGAATGACATTGATCGCCAACTGGTCGCCCAGCAGAGTTTCCCTGGTATCGCTAATGGATTTGAAAGGGTCCAGGGCCAGATGCCCCACCATCAGCCATTGCTGACTGCTCAGGGTTTCAGCTATCGCTTGTCGCAGGCGGGTGATCAGGTCGGCCGACCCGACCGGTGCCACATCGCAAATTTTGGCGTAGTGCTCCAGATTTTGTTGGAGTTGCTCATACAACTGGTGCAGCGCCTGATTTTGCAGGTCCAGCTCCACCTGATGAACTTGCAGTTCATGCACCAGTCGCAGGGCTTCGGCGGTACTGGGTAGTGGCGGCGGGTTGTGGTTATTCGTGGTTTGTTGGAGTTTTTCTTCAGCAAGACGGCGCAATTCAGAGCCGTTCAAGGGCAGGATTAAATTTTTTCTCATCGAT
>JAUPTV010000244.1 GCA_030917925.1 Pseudomonadota bacterium | reverse complement strand
CCGCGTATCGGGGCTGGTCAGCTTCTCAGCGACCTGAATACTGACCGACCAGGGCGCATCAGCGTCGTTCATCCCATGAATCAACCGCACTGGACAATGAATCGGCAGTTCTGTCCGGTTCAGCAGCCGGTGTGCAGTGGCCTCTTCGATGAGGTGCAGGGCAATGATATATGGTTCGCCATAAGGAGAGGGCAGGGAGATGATCCGTTCGCGCCGCAATCTCTCACGCAATGGCTCATCCAGTCGTTCCCACAGCAAATAATCGGTAAAGTCCGCTGCGCAAGCCAGGCCCAGCAACCCGGCGATTCGCTCTGGTCGGGTTAGTGCCGTCAACAGCATCAGCCACGCGCCCATGGACGAACCGACCAGGATTTGTGGACCGGTCGTCAATTCGTCGAGCACTGCCAGCGCCTCCGCCGACCAGCGACCGATGGAGCCATCGATAAACTGACCGCTGGAAGCGCCATGCCCGGAATAGTCGAAACGAACGAATGCCTGACCTCGGCCCTGACACCAGTGCTCCAGCGTAGTCGCCTTGATTCCGGTCATATCCGAGGTGAAGCCACCGAGGAAGATGACGCCCGGTGCCGCGCCTGGACTGCGGTGGCAGGCGAGGACCGTACCGTCGGTCAATGTGAACCGGGTGGGCGGGGCAGGGAAAATATGCATGTCCTTATCTCTCCACATCCCAAGTCTGAGCGACCAGCGCGGGCAGAATCACGCCTGCCGCTCCGTTCAAACTAAAGGTCACATAGGGACTCAACGGCGTTGGCTGAGGATTGATTTCCACCACCATCGCACCGGCACGGAGCCCAGCAATTGGCAGATCGGCGGCCGGGTAAACCAGCGATGACGTGCCGATGCTGAAAAACACTTCAGCATTGACCGCAGCTTGTTCCGCGGCCCGCAAGGTATTGGCGGGCAACATTTCGCCGAACCAGACCACATTCGGGCGCAGCAATCCGCCACAATGCGGGCAGCGCGGTGGAAGGTCATCGCTTTCCGGCCAGCCCTCGACCGTCCGGTCTTCAGTGAAGCATTTGGCGCGGAACAGGTTGCCATGCAGTTCCAGCACCTGGTGACTGCCTGCCCGCCGATGCAGGCCATCAACGTTCTGAGTGATCAGGGTAAATTTGGCAATCTGGCGCTCCATTGCGGTCAGGGCGTCATGACCGGGATTGGGTTCCGCCTGCCGCACCCGTTCCTGTCGCCAGGCGTACCATTCCCAAACCAGTCGGGGGTTGCGCTGGAAGGCTTCGGACGTCGCCAGTTCTTCGGGGTTGTAACGCGCCCATAAGCCGGTCTGCGCTTCGCGAAAGGTTGGGACGCCACTCTCGGCGGAAATGCCGGCACCGGTCAGGACAGCAACCCGGTGGGCGGTCCGCAGGCGGGCGATCAGTTCGCCAGGAATTGCAGGGGCTTCGCTTATCATGCGCCAGTTCTCCAGGCAGGATGCTATTGATTCATTATCATAGCAGTCCGATAGACGCAGCGATGGAAATTCATGTCTGATAGTTTCCTTTTGCAATTAACTGGACTATAATAAAAATACAAGGACGGGTTGCGAAAACCCGCTGATCTTCAGTGACAAAACCGGGGAGAACCGCCATGTCTCTCGAATTTCTGATTATCGATCCGCAGAATGACTTTAGCGATGCGCCCGGCGCTGCTTTACCAGTGCCGGGGGCCAGTGCGGACGCCGAGCGGTTAGCCGGTTTGCTGGATCGGCTGATCGACCGCATTGATGATATTCATGTGACGCTGGACACCCATCAGTTGCTGGATATTGCCCATCCGATATTCTGGGTGAACCAGCAGGGTCGTGCGCCGTCGCCCTTCACGCAAATTACGGTACAGGATGTCGAGCGCGAAATCTGGCGGCCCTTTAACCCGGCTTTTCTGCCGCAAGCGCTGAATTATGTACGCGCCTTGCGGGATCACCATCGTTATACCCTGACGATTTGGCCGCCGCATTGCCTGGTGGGCGGCTGGGGCCACAACGTCATTCCGGCTGTAGCCGGCGCATTGCAGCGATGGGAGGAACGGCGACACGCCCGGGTGGATTACCATATCAAGGGTCATAATCCCTGGACTGAACATTACTCGGCGGTACAGGCGGATGTGCCAGACCCGCATGACCCGGCGACCCAGCTTAATGTTCGACTCATCCAGACGCTGGAAAAAGCGGATGTCGTGGCGCTATCTGGCCAAGCGCTGTCGCACTGCGTGGCTAATACCGTGCGGGATATCGCGGATCAGTTCGGCGAGGACCGTGTGCGCAAACTGGTATTGATTGAGGACACCAGTTCGCCCGTCCCCGGTTTCGAGGGTCTGGCCCACCAGTTTTTACTGGATATGCAGCGGCGCGGCATGAAGACCGTTAAAGCTGCCGAGTTCCTGAATTAACCCGACTACCCTTGGATCACTTATGAGCCTTGTTCTGGATTCCTGGTACACCATCGGCAAACTGCATTTATTCTGCGAGGACTATGTTTGTCAGGGCGCGGTACCCTTTCCCCATATCATTTTGGCGGATGGCTGTTCGGCGTCCCCGGACAGTGATCTTGGGGCGCGATTACTGGTATTGAACGCCCGTCGCCTGTTGCCTCGATTCGCCAGCGGCGCATTCGATGAGACAGACCGCATCGCCCAGCATTGGCGACTGGGCCGGCGAATCATCCGGCGTGCGGCCCGGCAGGCGCGGGATCTGGGACTGGATGAAGGGATACTCGACGCGACGCTGCTGATCGCCTGGTGCGATGGCGATACGGTCCATGTCCACTTGTACGGCGATGGCTGCATCGCCACCCGCAGCACAACCGGCGCTGTAGCGGCGATTCAGGTGGAATATGCCGAGAATGCGCCCTATTACCTGAGTTATCTGCTGGATGCCGAGCGTGGCGCGTTGTATCGGGAGGCGATTGGCGATGCGCGTCAGGGGCAGCGCATCAGCTATCTGCATGAGGAGGGCGCGACGGCCCGTCTGGAGTTGTTCGATACGCCAACTGTGTTCAGTTTCAACCGGGCGACTTTTCCCACCATCGCCGTATCGACTGATGGTCTACAGTCTCTTATGAACGCCGACACTGGCGAACGGATAAATCTGCTGGAAGTAGCCCGGCGGTTACTGGATTTTCCCAACCGCGAGGCGGGCTTCGTGAAACGCCGGACGCATGAAGTTCTGGCCGAGTACGGTCGCCGGCGAGTGGTCAATCTGGATGATCTGGGTTGGGGGGCATTTGTGTCCGCCGACGATCCGTTTGACGTTTAGCGCATCATGGTTCGGTCCAGCGCCCGGTAGCTGATCGCCTCCGTGAGATGCGGCGTTTTAATGGCAGCGCTCCCGCCCAGATCGGCAATCGTGCGAGACACTTTCAAAATCCGGTGATAGGCGCGCGGCGATAGTCCCAGCCGTTCCAGGGCGTGTTCCAATAGTTTGTGGTCCGCCTCGCTCAGTGTGCAATGCTGTTCAATTTCGCGGGTGCCCAGCGCACTGTTCGGCTTGCCGACCCGTTGCAATTGCCGGTCGCGGGCAATGCAAACCCGCTCCCGCACCGTGGCGCTGCTTTCTTCTGGAGCTTCGCCGCGCAGCACCCGATGCGCCAGTCGGGGAACTTCAATATGCAAATCGATGCGGTCGATCAGCGGTCCCGACACCCGCGCCCGATAGCGGCGCACCTGTTCCTGACCACAGGCGCAGCGCCGTTCCGCATCGCCCAGGTAGCCGCAGGGACAGGGATTCATCGCCGCCACCATTTGAAACCGGGCGGGAAAGTCGGCCTGGCGGGCGGCGCGCGAGATGGTGATGTGTCCCGATTCCATGGGTTCGCGCAACACTTCCAGCACCCGCCGGTCATATTCCGGCAATTCGTCGAGAAACAGCACCCCGTGATGGGCCAGGGAAATCTCGCCGGGCCGGGGTTGACCACCGCCGCCCACTAATGCGACGCCGGAAGCGGTGTGATGCGGGGCGCGGAATGGCCGCACTCCCCACTGCTTTAAATCCAGTCCCTGATTACTGACTGAAGCAATCGCCGCCGTTTCCAGCGCCTCCACTTCACTCAGTGGCGGCATGATGCCGGGCAGCCGACTGGCCAACATGGTCTTGCCGGTGCCGGGTGGACCGATCAGGAGCAGATTGTGTCCGCCCGCCGCCGCGATTTCCAAGGCCCGCTTGGCGTGATGCTGACCGCGCACATCGCTTAAATCGCGCTCCAGAACCGCTTCCAAAGGCATCCGTACCGGAGCAACCGGCGGTTGCAACGCATTGCCGGTTGCTAATTGTCGGCAGACTTCCAACAGATGGGCCGCACCTAAAACCTTGGCGCCGCTGACCAGCGTCGCTTCCCCAGCATTATCGCTGGGAACTAATAAGGTGCGTCCAGCGTCGCGACAGGCCAGTGTAGCGGGCAAAACCCCGCGAATCCGCCGCAAATCCCCGCCCAGCGCCAGTTCACCGAGTAGCTCGTATTGATTTAACCGTTCGCGGGGAATCTGGCCGGAAGCCGCCAAGATGCCCAAAGCGATGGGCAAATCAAAGCGACCGCCTTCTTTGGGCAAATCCGCCGGTGCCAGATTGATCGTGATGCGACGCGCCGGAAATTCAAAACCGCTGTTGAGGATTGCACCGCGCACTCGATCCTTGCTTTCCTTCACAGCGGCTTCCGGCAGGCCGACGATGAACAGTCCCGGCAGGCCGCCGGACAGATGAACTTCTACGCTGACCAGTGGGGCGTCGATGCCCACTTGGGCACGGGTATAAATGATCGCGAGCGACATGGGAATGGGGTAACTTTTTCTACAGCGTCCAGAGGAATTGCACTGATTGAGGGCAGCGCTACTCGCCGCTATCCGGTTCAGCGGCTTTCTCAGTGGTTTTGCGCCGCTTACCGCCTGCGGTTTTCGCTTCCAGATCAGCGACCTGTTTTTCCAGTTCCTCCAGTTTGGCGCGGGTGCGAGCCAACACGCCCTGCTGAACTTCAAATTCTTCGCGCGTTACCAGGTCCAGCTTGGCGAACGTCGCCTGCAACGCGGCGTGGGCGTTCTTTTCCATTTCAGCCTGCAATTGCCGAACGCCCGGCGGCACGGCTTCCGCAAACCGCTTGGCCAGATCATCGAAAGTTTTGGGGTCGATCATGGGGATTCCTCCAGAGATAGGGTTGTCGTCTTCAAGTTTAACGGGTATTTCCGGTTTGTATGCCCCCGGTTGATCGCACTAAATAAGTGCGTCAACCAGGACATTGGGGCGGCCCGGCACCATATCAAGGATAAAATTGAGAGTATTATTTTCAAAACACACTGATTTTTATTTATTTATTTTTAATGGCACACGATATGCTAACCCTTGACTAAACAAACGGTCGGCGTGAATGGGTGGCGTTTACAAGACGCTGAAACAACACGTCGCCCCATCGGGGTGTTCGAGACCACAGGAGATTTTGCAATGAAATTGATCACGGCGGTGATTAAGCCGTTCAAGCTGGACGATGTGCGGGAAGCTCTCTCGGAAGTGGGTGCCCAGGGTATTACGGTAACGGAAGTTAAGGGCTTTGGTCGCCAAAAAGGCCATACCGAGTTGTATCGGGGTGCGGAATACGTCGTGGACTTTCTGCCCAAGATCAAGATTGAGGTAGGAGTGCCTGATGATCTGGTGGACCGGATTGTTGAGGCGCTTTCCCGCGCCGCCAACACCGGCAAGGTGGGCGACGGCAAGATTTTTATTTATGACCTGGAAAATGCCGTGCGCATCCGCACGGGTGAATCCGGACCGGAAGCGTTGTAGCGCCGGTTTTTCTGGTTAACTCATTATTACCGACTGATTTTTTTAAACCTTGGAGAACTCCACTCATGACCCGAATGATGCAAGTACTTAAACAAGGCGGCTGGGTAGCGCTACTGGCAGCGCTAACGCCGACGCTGGTCTGGGCCGAAGAGGCGGCGGCACCCACGCTGAATCCCGGCGACACGGCCTGGATGTTGACCGCCACCGCGCTGGTGTTGTTCATGACGATCCCCGGTCTGTCGCTGTTCTACGCGGGCATGGTGCGCGCCAAGAACGTGTTGTCGGTGATGATGCAGTGTTTCGCCATCACCGCGTTGATGACGGTACTGTGGACGATCTACGGCTACAGTTTGGCGTTTGATACGACCGGGATGACGAAGGAGGCCATTAACCTGGCCACTTTTGTCGGGGGGTTCGGCAAGGCGTTTCTGAGCGGCGTAACCCGCGACAGTCTGACGATGACCATTCCGGAAACCGTGTTCATGACCTTTCAGATGACCTTCGCGATCATCACCCCGGCGCTGATTGTTGGAGCCTTTGCCGAACGGATGAAATTCTCGGCATTGTTAATGTTCATGACCATCTGGTTCACTGTAGTTTACGCGCCGATTGCGCACATGGTCTGGGGCGGCGACGGCGCGCTGATGTGGGACTGGGGTGTTCTGGACTTCGCCGGTGGAACGGTGGTGCATATTAATGCGGGTATCGCTGGCTTCATCGCCTGTTTGGTCATCGGCAAGCGCAAGGGTTATCCGACGACCGCAATGCCTCCGCATAACCTCAACTTCACGATCATGGGCGCATCCATGCTGTGGGTGGGCTGGTTCGGTTTCAATGCCGGCAGCGCGGTCGCCGCGAATGGCGATGCAGGCATGGCGATGGCGGTCACGCAGATTGCCACGGCCATGGCGGCTCTGACCTGGATGTTCGCCGAGTGGATTACCCATGGCAAACCGAGCGTGTTGGGCATCGCTTCCGGAGCAGTCGCCGGACTGGTAGCGATTACCCCGGCTTCCGGCACAGCGGGACCGATGGGCGCACTGCTGATTGGCCTGGCGTCGGGCTTGATCTGCTTCCTGGCCTCGACCAAAATCAAGCGGGCGCTGGGCTATGACGACTCGCTGGATGTGTTCGGCGTTCATGCGGTCGGCGGCATCGTCGGCGCGATCCTGACCGGGCTGTGCGCGGATGTCGCCTTGGGCGGCAAGGGTCTGGCCGAAGGCATGACCATCGCTACGCAGTTGTGGGTGCAAACGAAAGGCGTGCTATTCACCGTCGTTTACACCACCGTCCTGAGCTATGTGATTCTGAAGCTCGTGGATGTGGTGATCGGTTTGCGGGTCACTGGCGATCAGGAGACCGAAGGTCTGGATATCGCCCTGCACGACGAGCGTGGCTATAACCTGTGAGGGAGGAGTGCGCGGGGTGCGGTTTCAACCATGCCCCTCGCGCATCCCATGTCGATTTCGGTTATATTCCCTTTACGGGCTTTAGTTTTAAATCAGGCGAAACGCCAGAGGGCATCCATGAAACTGGTTACTGCAATCATTAAACCGTTCAAGCTGGACGATGTGCGCGAGGCGCTGTCAGGGATTGGCGTTCAGGGTATCACGGTGACTGAAGTCAAGGGCTTTGGCCGCCAAAAGGGCCACACGGAACTGTATCGCGGCGCGGAGTATGTGGTGGATTTCCTGCCGAAGGTTAAACTGGAAATCGCCGTAGACGACAGCCTGGTGGATAAGGTCGTGGAGGCCATCTGCTCCACCGCCAACACTGGTAAGATCGGCGACGGCAAGATTTTCATCTATGATCTGGAGCGGGCGATCCGGATTCGCACCGGGGAAATCGGCCCCAGCGCATTGTAAACTCTGAATCCTTTTTACCGTTGATCCCCCCTTTCGCCAAGGGGGGCATTTTTTTGATCGAATCGAGGAATTGATGAAGCACGCAATCATCACTGGCGTCACCGGCCAGGACGGCGCCTATCTGACTCAACTTCTGCTGGAACGGGGTTATCGGGTCTATGGAACTTACCGCCGAACCAGTTCGGTCAACTTCTGGCGGCTGGAGGAATTGGGGGTTCACAACCACCCGCAACTCGAGTTGGTGGAATATGATCTGACCGATCCTGGTGCCAGTATCCGCCTGCTGCAACGCACCGAACCGGACGAGGTGTACAACCTGGCGGCGCAGAGCTTTGTCGGCGTTTCCTTCGATCAACCGATCACGACCGCCCAGATTACCGGCATCGGTGCCTTGCACTTGCTGGAAGCGATCCGCACGGTCAACCCGAAAATTCGCTTTTACCAGGCGTCCACCTCAGAGATGTACGGCAAAATTCATGAATTGCCGCAAACCGAGACCACTTTTTTCCACCCGCGCAGTCCCTATGGGGTCGCCAAACTGTTCGCCCACTGGTCCACGGTCAACTACCGCGAATCCTACGACCTGTTCGCTTGCAGTGGCATTTTGTTCAATCACGAATCCCCGCTGCGCGGCAAGGAGTTCGTGACCCGCAAGATTACCGACGCGGCCGCCCGCATCAGCCTAGGCCAGCAGGATAGCCTGGAACTGGGCAATATGGACGCCCAGCGCGACTGGGGTTATGCCCTGGAGTATGTGGAAGGCATGTACCGGATGCTGCAACACAGCGAACCGGATACCTATGTCCTCGCCACCAACCAGACCTGGACCGTGCGGCATTTCGTGGAACTGGCCTTCAAGGCAGTCGACATTGAATTGGAGTGGCAGGGGCAGGCGGAACGGGAAGAGGGTCGCGATGTTCGCACCGGTCAGGTTCGGGTCCGCGTGAATCCCCGTTTCTACCGGCCCTGCGAAGTCGATATTCTGCAAGGCAACCCGCGCAAGGCGCTGGACGTCCTGGGTTGGCAGCCAAAAACTTCGCTGGATGAACTCTGCCGGTTGATGGTTGAGGCTGATCTGCGCAGAAACCAGCGCGGCGTTTCTTTCTAAGGCACCTTCGGCGAAGCAACTGGCGTGGCGTCGCTTTCCAACACCGTCCTGATCACGGGCGCTCACAGTTTCACGGGTCGGCATCTACGGGCGCATTTACAGGCAGCAGGCTATCGGGTGATCGGCCTGGTCCGCAATCCGGACGTTGGCCCTGACGAACAGTGCGCTGATCTGGCCCATCCGGAGTCATTGCGCGCCGTATTGGCGGCGGTTCAGCCAGACTACCTTATCCATCTGGCCGCGATTACTTTCGTCCCGCATGGCGACCCGCTGGAGATTTACCAGACCAACCTGTTCGGTACGCTCAACCTGCTCGACGCCATCCTGGCGGTCGGTCTGCAACCGCGCAAAATCCTGCTGGCCAGCAGCGCTAATGTGTATGGCAACCCGCCGGTCGAAGTCATTGATGAAACGCTCTGTCCAGCGCCGGTTAATCACTACGCCATGAGCAAACTGGCCATGGAGCATCTGGCCCATACCTATCAGGACCGGTTGCCAATCCTGATGACCCGTCCGTTTAATTACACCGGTCCCGGCCAGGATGAGCGTTTTCTGCTGCCCAAGATCGTCGGTTGCTACCGCCGTCGGGAGTCCTTCATCGAATTGGGCAATCTGGACGTGATCCGCGATTTCTCAGACGTGCGCTTCGTAGTGGAAGCCTATCGACGGTTGCTGGATAGCCCGGTTGTTGGTGAAACGGTGAACATCTGCTCCGGCCAGGGCGTAGCGTTAGGCGAAGTCATCACGACCATGAACCGGATCGCAGGATACGCTATCGAGGTGCGCGTGAATCCGGCCTTTGTACGCACCAATGAAGTGCATCGACTGATCGGCTCTAACCGGAAACTGCTCGCGCTGATTGGCGAGCAGCCGGATTATCCGCTAACGGCGATTCTGGATAGCCTGTACCAGACAATGCCTAATGCTCCCGGAACGAACGGGCAGCGGCATCCGTAAAGGGTTGCAACAGATATTGCAGCAGGGTGCGCTCACCGGTCCTGATGATGACCTCGGCGGGCATACCGGGTAATAGTACTTGACCTTCCAGTTTTGAAAGTTGGGTATCTGATACCTGCACCCGCGCCAGGTAGTACGGCATATTGGTCGCCCGATCCGTCAACCGATCCGCAGATATCGTTTGCACCTGGCCTTCCAGCACGGGAGTCGTCCGGGAACTGAAGGCTGAGAACCGGACTTCGGCCCGCAAGCCAGGGTGTACCTTGTCAATATCCGTCACCTGGACATGCGCTTCGACAACGAGCTGTTCGCCCTGCGGCACGATATCCAGAATCGCCGTGCCGGGCGAAATGACGCCGCCGACCGTATGCGTTGACATCCCTACGACGGTGCCGCTGGCCGGTGCCCGAACTTCGATGCGCGTCACCGTATCCTGCAAGGCGCGCATCCGCTCGCGCAGATCGAACAGCCGGGATTGCACTTCGCGCAATTGCTCGGCAACTTCGGTCTGTAATTTCTTCTGCACCTGCAAAATCTGCAATTCCGTCTCGCTGATCTGCAATTTGGCGCGGGAGAGATCCGACAAATGCTGTGCGCGTTCACCTTCCAGTTCCGAAGCTGCCCGTTCCAGTTCGCGCTGACGCAGTTTGTCGCTGAAGCCCCGTTTGGCCAGTTCGCCAAAGTCGCTGGCTTCATTGGTGTAGGACGTGATGCGCTGCTGCTTGCTTTTGGACAGGGCGTCCAGACCGCGCATTTGCTCCTGTAATTGCTCAATGCGCTGGCGATACAGAGACACCTCGCCCCGGATCACTGCACGGCGTGCATTAAAGGTTTGTTGCTCGACTTGAATTGCCTCACGGACCCGAGGGTCTTGTTCCTCCTGCTTCAAGGCATCCGGGATTGCAATGGTTTCTGCCTGATGGCGCTCGGCCAACAACCGGGATTCCATAGCCAGCATCGAATAGTATTGGACCCGGGCAATTTCCAGTTGGGCGCGGGCCTGAGTGCCATCAAGCCGTAGCAGAACCTCCCCTTCCTTGACCGTATCGCCATCGCGCACCAGAATATCTTTAACAATGCCGCCTTCGAGATGCTGGACGGTCTTGCGGTACGACTCGACGGTGACCATACCTGGGGCGACAGCGGCGCTATCGATTTGAGCCGTCGCTGCCCACCCGCCGAAGCCACCAAAGGCCGCCAGCAGGATGAGAAACCCGATCCAGCGCATGGGGCGGTCATCGGTGGGGGCGGGAGGCACTTCCAATTTTTGAGCGAGTGAAGCCGGTGGAGTTGCCGGCTTTTCGAGTGAAGCAGGAGAAGCTACCGGCTTTTCGGCGAGTGAATCTGTCGATTGAGTGAGAGTCTGGGACATGAGAGCGCCTCGTTCAGGATGGCCGGGCCGGGCTGACTGGCTGAACCGGGGTCATGGGCCGTGGTTGCCCCTGACTGGTCGCCGAGGGTTGTCCGGCTGGCGCAGCGGGCCGGATGAACTGGGCCAGCACCTGATCGCTGGGACCGAAGATTTGGGCCTGGCCGTCGCGCAGCACCAGAATTTTGTCCACCACGCCCAAAATGCTGAGCCGGTGGCTGATAATGAGCACCGTGCTGCCCCGGCGTTTCAGGTCGATCATCGCTTGGGCCAGCGCGGCTTCACCCAGATCGTCCAGATTAGAGTTGGGTTCGTCCAGGATCACCAGCACCGGATCACCATACAAGGCGCGGGCGAGTCCGACCCGCTGGCGCTGACCGCCGGACAGGACCGATCCCGCCTCGCCAATTCGGGTGTCATAGGCTTTGGGTAATTGCAGGATCATTTCATGGACCCCGGCTTTCCGGGCAGCAGCGACGACCTGCTCCGGATCAACATCGCCGAAGCGGGCGATATTTTCAGCAATCGTGCCATCGAACAGCTCGATATCCTGAGGCAGATAGCCCAGATAGGGTCCCACTTCGTCACGATTCCAGTTCTGGATGTCGGCACCATCCAGGCGGACCTTGCCGGCGTACAGCGGCCAGATGCCGAGAGTGGCGCGGGCCAGGGTGGATTTGCCGGCGGCGCTCGGGCCGATGACGCCAACCACTTCTCCAGCGGCGATGCTCAGGCTGACACCGCGCAGGGCGGGGGTTTGCGCGCCTGGCGGCACCACCACGATGCCTTCCAGGGTCAAAGCCCCCTTGGGTGGGGGCAACGACAGGTAACGAGGCCGTTCCGGGACGGCGATCAGCAACTCGTTAAGGCGCCGATAAGCGTTGCGGGTAGACACGAAGCCTTTCCAGGTGCCGATCAGCAAATCAATGGGTGCCAGGGCGCGGCCCATCAGGATCGACGCGGCGATCATCACGCCGGGACTCACGGCGTTCTCTACCGCCAGCAGGGCACCCAGGCCCAGGATCAGTGATTGCAGCAAAATACGCATGGTCTTACTGGTTGCGGTCAGTGCGCCGGCCCGGTCGCTGGCCAGCGCCTGCAGGCCCATGACCCGGGTATGGCGTTCCAGCCAGCGTTGCTGAATGCGCGGCAGCATACCCATCGCTTCCAATACTTCGACATTGCGCAGGTTGCTTTGGGCGTAGTTAGCCGCGGCAATCGCTTCAGTATTGGCGGCCGCCAAAGGCTTGCTGGTCGCCAACTCAGTGGCTACGGTCAGCGCACTGAGGATCAGCGCGGCGATAATGGCGAACCAGCCGAACCAGGGGTGCAGCAGGAACAGCACCACCAGATAAACCGGCACCCAGGGGGCGTCAAAGAAGGCGAACAGACCGTTTCCGGTGAGGAATTGGCGCAGGTTATTGAGATCGCCTAATGCCTGCGCTGAACCCGCCCCCGGTCGGCGCAAGCCCGCATCGAATACCGCGGAAAACAGGCGGACGTTAAGCAGGGCATCAATCCGTGCGCCAACCCGGACGAGGATTTGCGAGCGCACCCATTCCAGCGCACCCATCACCAGCAGGGCACCGGCGATCAGCAGGGTAAGCATTAGCAGGGTGAACTCGCTGCGGCTGGCTAATACCCGGTCGTAGACCTGAAGCATATACAGCGAGGGGGCCAGCATTAACAAGTTAATGAACAGGCTGAAAAAACCAGCGAAAACGAAAGACTGGCGGCAGATGCGCAGGATTTTCTGCAGATCTGAAAGTTCAGCTTTGGGTTTAATCATCAGATTTTCCGCGAGAGACTCCGGCCTTCAGACCGGGGAGGTAGAGCGAACCGAGCAACGCTCGGTCAGCCTTTGACGTTAGGTGCCGGTCTTTCCCGGCTGTCCGCTCGTAAGAGCCTAGTG
>JAUPTV010000243.1 GCA_030917925.1 Pseudomonadota bacterium | reverse complement strand
CCACCCATCCACCAGTACAAACAGCATCAACTTGAATGGCAACGAGATCAGCATGGGCGAGAGCATCATCATCCCCATCGCCATCAGCACACTGGACACCACCAGATCGATGATCAGAAACGGTATGAACAGCATGAAGCCGATCTGGAACGCGGTCTTGAGTTCGCTGGTGATATAGGCAGGCACCAACAGGGAAAACGGCACCTGATCGAGCGATTCCAGCGATTCCCGGCCAGACAGTTTAGTAAACAGCGCCAGATCGTTTTCCCGGGTTTGGGCCAGCATAAACGCCTGTAAGGGCAACTGGGCTTCTTTAATGGCGTCCTGGAAGTTGAGCTGATCGCTGAGATAGGGAACCAGCGCCCGTTCGTTGATGCGCTCGATCACTGGCGACATGATGAAAAAGGTCAGGAACAACGCCAGACCGATCAAAATCTGGTTGTTTGGCGTCTGCATGGTGCCCAGGGCTTGCCGTAACAGCGCCAGTACGATAATGATGCGCGTAAAGGCGGTCATCATCAGCAAGGCGGACGGCAGCAGGGTCATGGCGGTCATCAGCGCCAGGATTTGCAGGCTCAGCGACCAGGTCTCGCCGCCATTCTCGGTCGGTGTGATCGTCACTGCCGGGAGTCCGCCGGGAGCCGCCTGCGCCATACCACTCAGCAACATCAGCAACGCTCCGCTCAGTCCGGCGATAATCAGCCACCGGCTACGGTCTTCAGGCGGATGGCGGGTCATGCGGCGGGTCCGGGTGCAGGGTAAACGGCTCGCTCACCGGGGTGGTAAAGACATGCAGGGTTTGAATCTGCTGAGCGGTGACGCCGATCAGCAACCGCACTTCGTCCACTTCAATTAGCAACAGGCGTTCACGGGTCCCCAGTGGCAGCCCCCCGATGACCCGGATCAAACCATCGCGGGGCAGGGCGTAACGGCGCAATATCCAGCTCAGTCCGACCGCCAGCGCCAGCACCACGACCAGCCCCAGCGTCAGTTGCGTCAACAGGCCACTGCTGAACAGGGTGGACTCGGCGCGGGCAGGTTCGGCGCCGACCGTCTGCGCCCATACCGGCGGCACCAATATCCAGCCGGAAATGGAGAGGGCGGTGCGCATGGCGGTCATCGTAATCGGCGAATCCGCTCTTCCGGACTGACGATATCGGTAATGCGTACCCCGAAGCGCTCGTTGATAACGACTACCTCGCCTCGGGCCACCAGGCAGCCATTGACCAGAATATCAAGTGGATCACCGCCTGGCCGGTCCAGTTTCACCACCGAACCTTGCGTCAGTTGCAGCAACTCACGAACACTCATCCGGGTGTGGCCTAACTCCAGCGACAAGGTGATCGGAATATCCATCACCATGTTCAGGTTCGGTTCGGTTTTAACGCCATTCACCACCGGCGCGGCATCCAGGGCGTCCGGGGTATCCAGATTTGTGGTGGTATCTTCGTTCATGGCGCGGGGTCTCTGCCAAAAAGGCGGTCGCTGAGAGGTTCAGTTTTTGACTTCAAAGGGTGCAAAATCCGGCGAAGACTTGAGCGGCGTTGCCCAACCGCCAGGCCGGCCCAGCGCTTGTTCAATCCGGAGCGCGCGCCACCCTTGGGCGACGCCATAGGAGCCGCTGTAAATGGGGACGTTCTCGACCTGCAGGGTGGCGGTGGAAGGGATGTCAACGGGAATCACATCGCCCACTTTCAACGCCAGCAACTCGCTAAGCGCCAGGTCAAAGCCAGCCAGATAGCAGTGGCCTTCCACTTGGCTGTCCCGAAGGCCTTCCAACAGCCGCTCCGTCATTTGGGGACTGGGATTTGGATGCTCTTTGTGCAGACTGCTCAGCAAGGTTTTACGAATCGGCTCCAGGATTGAATACGGCAGCGCCAAGTGCAGAATGCCAGCAATATTGTCCCGGCTGATATGAACACTGCTGACTGCCAGCGTTTCCGTGGGATTGAGCGCGGTGATGAATTGCGGTTTGCTTTCAGCGCCCTGACGGCTGCATTTGAGCGCGGTGAAGGGTTCCCAGGCGTCTTCCAGGCATTTGAACGACAGTTCGAGCAGGCGCTGAATAAACCGGGTTTCAGTGGTGGTGAATGTTCTAGCGCTCGACGATTTGTAGGCGCGCCCGGCGCCGCCGAAGAAGGTATCGACGACCATGAAAATAAGTTCCTGGTCGAAAATCAGCAGGGCCGGGCCACTCAGGGGGGCCATGCCAATGACGTTGACGCTGCACGGTACACTGAGGGAGGTGGTTAAATCGGTATAACTGCGCTTTTCGATGGAACCGACCGTCACCATCAAATCCCGGCGCAAAAGTTCGAACAGGCTGATTCGCAGGCGATGAGCGAACCGTTCATGAATCGTTTCCAGCACCGGCAACAGATTGTTGATGGCGTAATCCTGGCTGGCCAGGTCATACGATTGGGCCTCGTCTCTGAAGGGTCCCGAGTTCATGCTGCGGCTGCGCGACTTTTTAGACACCACCTCCATGAGTGCATCGCGTTCATCCTTGGTAAGAAACTGGTCAGTGGACATGAGCGCTATTGCAACACGAAGGTCGTGAAATAGAGGGCTTCGATGCCGGGTATGCCGACTTCCCGGGTCAGGATGGCCTGAATGACGGCTAAAGCTTGCATCCGCAGTTTGTCCTTACCTTCGCGGGTGGTTAAAACCTCCAACCGCTGATTAGAGAACAACAGAATCAGATCGTTACGGATCTGCGGCATATTCTGGTTGACAATATCGATGATGCGTTGATCGCGGGTCATGGACGTTAGACCAATCTGCAGATAGCGCAACATGCCCTGATCCTCAAAATTAACGATGAATGGCGGGTCAATGGGATGGTAGATGGCAGGTCCCCGGAGGGATGGCATTGGCGCAAGAGGCGCAAGAGGCGCATTGCCGTGTGCGGCTGGCGCTGCGCCATGACCAGGATCTGCTGCCGCCGTGTGCCCATCCTCAGCTTTTTTGTTCAGTGCGCCAGTCAGGAACAGGGTTGCCCCGATCGAGCCGCCGATCAGGATCAGGCCACCGATCAGGATGAGCAGGATTTTGAGGAGGCCGGAACCTTTCTTTGCTGAAGGTTGGGCATCGTCTTTTTGAGCCATATAGATTTCCGGAGCGTCTTGACTGTGGATGGGTGCTAAAAAGCAAATAGCGCGCCATTTATGATTTTTTTATCTTTATTTTCATTATTAACCAATTAGCCGGTATTAAAAACCGATGACCGGAATAATCGTCAAAATTCTGTCGCGACCAACACAGCGATAGGGCCATTCACGACGCGAGGCAACAGCGGGATGCAGGACTATAGATCTTTCAATCCAAGTCGCCGACATCCCGAATCACGCCGTCGGTTCGCGTCACACCTCCTTAGCCAGGGAGAGGGAGTAAGGAGGTCCGGTGATCATCAGGAAAGGCCATAATGGGTTAGCATCCTGTGAAGGGCAGTTATCGCAGTGCGGTGAGGCGCATTTAGATAGCCAGCAGGGACATGCATCCATTGCCATAGCGGGGAATGTTGACAGTGAAATCGACGCGACCCTTGGCGGTGCTTAGCATGTTCCGGACTTCTGGAGGAATTTTGCCCATTTCAGGGTATAAGGTTCCCACTCGGAGATGCGGAGTTTTGTCGTTCATCAACAAGACTGAAAGGATATTGGCGACCTCGTACAAATTATCCAGCATGGCCACCTCCAGTTTTTTGGTCTTGATCGCATCCTTGGCGGCGCTGGCTGGCATCATCGACAGTGCGCAACCGGCGTTGGCAGCCATCGGCACATCGCAGACGAAAGCCGCAACGACCTTGCCGTTATCATCGACATAACTGGTGATCAGACTGCTGGAGTTGGGTTTGATATCCACGGGCTTCCCGGGCGTTGCCGGGACATTACCCCCAAATAACATGACGAGTGTTTTGCTGACGTCGGCAGCTTTGGGCAGGATAAAGGTGGTAGACATGGCGTATTCCGTGGCGGACTCATTCAAATCTGAACATCGACGAAACTGTAGGTAGCCGGCGCTACCTGGTCGAGACGGTACTACTCATTGATAAACATTCCCAGCGTCGTCGCAAACGTTTCGGCGGTGAAGGGTTTGTTAATCAGAAACTTGGCACCGGCTTGCGCGGCCTTGCCGCGCATTTCTGCAGTGGCCTCCGTGGTCACGAAGCCAAAGGTGATGTTGTAGCCTTCCTCATTAAGCGCCTGCAGCAACTCCAGCCCCGACTTGTTCGGCATGTTCCAGTCGGAGAGAATCAGGTCGGGAGGTGTTTTATGGATCACCTCCAGCGCCTCATTGCCATCGCCGGCCTGCAGCACCTCGAGGTTATTGAAGCCGGCTTCGCGCAGGGTGCGCCGGACGATCATGCGCATGGCGTTGCTGTCGTCGACAATTAAGATTTTCACAGTAATTTCTCCCGTTCGAATAAGATGATTTGCAAGGGTTGATTTTCGCAACGCAGCAGGATTTGCTCCACGATCCGGCCTTTCTTGGGGATAGTGTAGCCTTCTACGACCGCAGGTGGAGACAGATGACAAGGCGTTGGCAATAAACTTTTCAGATTGCCGCCCAGCATGTGGGTCAGTTCACCAATAGCGTCCTGTACCTCGGTTTCGGTCATCGCCGCCGGCGTCGCTTTAAACATGGCAGCCGCCGTCTGGCGGGCCAGCGGTTTCGGGCAAATCAGGGTGACTGAACCTCGCCAGTCGCCATCCAGGTATACGCAACCCGTCAACATCCCGTCTTCCGGCAGATCAGCCGACCAGTGATCGATGCGCTGAACCTCCATTTCCAGGAGGGAATGCCAGATACTTTCCGCCAACTCAAACAGGGCGTCGGCGGACAGGGTTATGGCGTTTTGGACTGGCGCAATTGGTAGCATGTGCTTTTACCCAGTGAAATCGGTTGGAAAGCGGTGTCCAGATTGAGGGTGGTTTCGGAAGAACCCAAAAATAGATACCCATCCGGTTTCAGTATATTGCGAACCCTGGACAAGATCGCTTTCTTGGTATCGACATCAAAGTAAATCAGTACATTGCGCATAAATACCAGGTCAGCAGGCGGCATGAGCGGCCAGGGTTCGGCCAGATTGCTTTGCTGAAACTCCACCATGCGCCGGATTTCTGACTTGATCCGCCAGTGCAATCCCTGTTTGTCGAAATACCGGGTGAGCAACGCGGCGGGTAGTCCCCGGTTGATCTCGATCTGACTGTACAGACCTTCGCGCGCCCGGGCGAGAATGGCGCCGGACAGATCGGTGGCGATGATGCGGATCTGGCGGGCCACCAGCGCCGGAAAGTGTTCACGCACCAGCATCGCGATGCTGAAAGGCTCCTGACCACTGGAACAGGCCGCGCACCAGATCGTCAGGCTGGAGTGCCGCCGGGTCAGCAGAGCAGGCAGGATCGTGTTTTTGAGCGCATCAAAGGGATGGATATCCCGAAAAAAAGAAGTTTCATGGGTGGTGATCGCTTCTACAACCTGACGATGCAGCGGGTGGGTCGGCTGGATGCGCAATAACCCGATTAATTCCTGCAGCGACGCCAATCCCGCCTGGCGAGCGAGCGGTGCCAGGCGCGTCTCGACCAGATAGGCTTTGTCCGCTTCCAGCGCGATGGCCGAATGGCGACGCACCAGATCGCGAATGTAGTTGAAGTCGCTGGAGTTAATGGTGTCCATCAGGGCGGCAGCGCAAACGTCAGCGGAGGGTACGAACACGATTCATAATTTCCCCGGCCATCTGGTTCAGCGCAATCTGCGCATCCGCCAGACCCGCTCTTGCGACAAATCCGGGCATGCCCCACACGACCGAACTGGCTTCATCCTGCACCAGAATCTGCCCGCCCGCCTGGCGAATCGCTTCACAGCCCCGCAGGCCATCGTTGCCCATGCCGGTCAGCACTACCGCGAGGACGTTGCCCCGATAGGCAGTGGCTACTGAACGGAACAGCACATCGACGGACGGTCGGCAGGAGTTCTCCGGGGGATCTTGATTCATTTGCAGGCGTACCTGGGTTACCTGGCGCTCCAGCACCAGGTGAGAACCACCGGGGGCCAGCCGGATGTGTCCCGGTTGCAAGACTTCACCCGATGCGGCTTCGGCAACCGGCAGCGTTGACTGGGCGGTCAATCGCTCCGCCAGCAAGCGGGTGAAGATCGGTGGCATGTGCTGGACGATCACAATGGGTACCGGGAAATTGGCGGGCAGGCGCGGCAACAAGGCAGCCAGCGCGTTGGGGCCGCCAGTGGAAACCCCAATCGCTACCAGTTCGATCCGCTGGCGTCCCACCCCAACCGTCCGGGGTATGGGCGCTGGCGTCGCAAACGGATTAAGTGGCGTGGTCGGCGCAGGCCGGGCGACGGGTTCAGCAGGCCGGGCGACAGATTCAGGCCGGGGTGCCGACCTGGCTATCGGCGTAAAGGCGGGGAGTGCCGGACCAAGGAGATGTCGGCAAAAAACCTTGATGCGGGGGATCAACTCATCGCGCACCCGTTGCAAGGATGCGGTCATATTGCCGGTATTGGCCGGCTTGGTGATGTAGTCGTTAGCGCCGCGCCCGAGCGCTTCCAGAGTGACCAGGGCACCCCGTTCAGTGATGGAGCTGAACATGATAATCGGCAAACGGGGTTGGCGCTTGCGAATCTCGGTCAGCGTTTCCAGACCGTCCATAACCGGCATTTCCACGTCCAGAATCACGATATCGGGATTGAGCACGGGCAATTTTTCCAGAGCGATCTGGCCATTCTGGGCGATGCCAATCACCTCCAGTTGTGGATCGCCGGAGAGGACGTCAGTTAACAGGCGACGGATAACCGCCGAATCATCGACCAGCAGGATGCGGATTTTTTCAGCCATGGCTTAATGAGGAAGAATTCCCAGTAGTTTGAGTTTTTCCAGGACCGCGTCGCGGGTGAAAGGCTTCATAATATATTCATCAGCGCCGGCAGCAAGCGCCCGGGAAACCTGTTCGATTTCCGCTTCGGCGGTGACCATCATTAACCGCACCTCATGGTAAGCGGGCGCAGCGCGCACCGCGCGAATGAAAGCGTAGCCATCCATACCGGGCATATTCCAGTCCACCAGCACCAGATCGATTTCACGGCAGCGTTGCAGACACTCCAGGGCTTCCTGACCGTCGCTGGCCTCAATAACCGCAAAACCGGCATCTTTCAGGATATGCCTAAGCAGCGAACGCATCGCCCGGGAATCATCGACAATCAGCACGGCCATTGCCCGTTCTCCGAAGAAACGTGTTCAGGATGTTCAACCATCGATTACAAGCTGGTGCGCCGGACGCCCTGGTAAGGCGTGTTGGCTTGATAGCGGAAACGATCCACCAGTTGCTGCAACTCAGCCGCCATCCGGGCCATTTCGCTGGAGGCCGTATGGACATCATTGGCGCTGCTGAGTGTGCTTTGGGCCGCGTGGGCGACATTAGTGATGTTGTTCGCGATTTCTGCACTGCCCCGCGCCGCATCGGCCACGCTGCGGCCGATTTCGTTGGTGGTAGCCGTCTGTTCTTCCACCGCGCTGGCGATAGTGATCTGAATATCATTGATCTGGTTGACAATCGTGCTGATGCCACCGATAGCGTCGACGGCGCTGCCGGTATCCATCTGGATCGCTTCGATCTTCCGGCCAATTTCTTCAGTGGCTTTGGCGGTTTCCTTGGCCAGTTCCTTGACCTCATTGGCGACGACCGCGAACCCCTTACCGGCTTCACCGGCGCGGGCGGCTTCGATGGTGGCGTTCAAGGCCAGCAGATGCGTCTGTTCAGCGATGGAGGTGATCACCTTGATAATATTACCGATACCGGCGCTGCTGTCGCCCAGTTTACGAACGATAGTGTTGGCATTTTGGGCCATGGTCACTGCCGAAGCGACAATCCGGGCGGCTTCAGCAGCGTTTTGCGCGATTTCGCGGATGCTGGCCCCCATTTCCTCGGTGGACGCCGAGACCGCTTCGACATTGGCGCTGACCTGATCAGCGACCGATGAGGCCATGGTCGCCCGGGCCGAAGCCGTTTCTGCATTGCCGCCCATCTGTTGGCTGACCATGGTTAACTCCTCGGCAGCGCTGGCCAGGGTCTGCGCGGTTTGACCAATGCGGGCCATGCTGTCGCGCAGGTTGGCCAACAGTTGATTCAGCCCTTGCGCCATCTGGGCGAGCGAGTCGACGCCAGCAACCGCCAGTTCCTGAGTCAAATCGCCGGCGGCGGCGGCGCTGACCGCTTTGAGCATCTGCTCCACCTTGGCTTGCAGAAACTGGATCTGCTCCTTCTCCCGATCCATCGCTTCTTTCACCGCCCGTTCATTTTCCTTGACTACCCGTTCATTTTCCCTGATAGCCCGTTCATTTTCCTTAACTGCCCGTTCATTGCGGAGTTTTTCGGTGATCAGTTCCCAGGTCATCATCGGTCCCTGATAGGAGCCATCCCGGCCATGCACCGCGCTGATGTACAGTTCAAAAAACTCGTTGCCCAGAGTGATAATCGCCTTGTGGGGCAGTTGCCCTGGATCGGCGATGATCCGCCGCAGATCATTTTGCTGGCGGTAAAACATCTCGATGGGCTGCCCCATCAGGTCGCTGACGGGCGTTGGCAAATGCGCTTCCAGCCCGCGCAGCAGACGTTGCATCGCCGGATTCATGTAGCGCAGCCGCAGGTTGTGATCGGCGACCATGATGTTGGCTGGGGCGCTTTCCACCATCGATATGACGCGCCCAACTTCGTGACGCTGCTCGGCCACCTCGTTCCAGTCAACTTTGGCGGTTTGCAGAACGGTGTGAATGCTCTCTACGGTCTGGTTCAGCGACTGCGCCAGGTCACCCAGTTCGTCGCGGGACAACACCCGGGCCTTGTGGGACAGATCGCCACTAGCCAGACTGTGCGAGAGATCAAGCACTTCCCGGACACCGGCCCGGATGCTGCGAGTGAGCGCGAACGACAGGCCCAACAGCGGAATCAGCAGAGTGATAATGATGAAGATCTCGCGAAAGAGCGCACCGAAAAACCGATCGTGCATTTGATCCACATAAACGCCGGTGGTCAGCACCCAGTCCCAGGGGGCAAATTCCCGGGCGTAGGCGACCTTGAGGACCGGCTTACTGGCACCCGGCCGTGGCCATTCATAGGTGACGAAGCCGCTGCCATCGCGGCGGGCGGCGTCGATCAAGTCGGCGGTCATCGCCGCCAGCGCATTAGCGTCGCGGCCGCCACGCGTGTTCGGGTTTTCCAGTTCCGGGCGCGCAGCATGCAGCAAAAAGCGCTGATCCGGATCGAGAATGGCGAAGTAGAGATCCTGATAGCGCATATTGCGCAGCGTTTCGATGGCCAGGCGCTGGGCTTGCTCGCGGGTTAGTGCCCCGGCCTGTTCCTGTTTCTGATAGCGGTCGATGACGCCGCTGGCGACTTCCACCAGACTGAGCGCCAGATTTTTGGGTTCGTCCAGCACCTGACGCCATTGATCGTAGAGCGACAGGGCGGCCAGCAGCACCATACTGGCCACCGCCCAGCCGATAATCAGCGCCATTTTGCCATGCAGATTCAGATTTTTCAGGAAACTCATTGATCGGTTTCTCCGGGAAGCGCCTGTGATCAGGCTAGTCCCTAATCTTCGGTTTTCTTCGCGACAGTGTGGAAACGGTTCAACAGGGCCGGGTTGAACAGTTTGTCGATATTCAGCGTTAACAGCAAACAATCCGGCAGCTTATAGGTGCCCTGGATCAGTTCGCGGGCGATGCCATCGAGGGTATCCGGCGGATGCTCGAAACTGGATTGTTCGACGTCCAGCACATCGCCAATCCGATCCACCAACAGGCTGAACGTCCCTTGCCGGGTGTGAACGACAATATTGATCGGTCGGCGGTCATCCGTCCGGTCAGCCAGGCGCAGCAGTCGCCGCAGGTCAATCGCGGTGACGATCTGGCCGCGCAGGTTAATCAGGCCGCAAATCACCGGTGAGGCCAGGGGCACTGGCGTAACAATCTGATAGCGAATGACTTCCTGGACTTTTTCGACTTCGACGCCAAAGAAGCGGTCATCCAGGAAAAATGTGCAGAACTGCCGGTGATCGGCCATGGATTCAAGCCTCCTCGGCCAGCGCCAGCAACGGCGCGACCCGATGCAGGAAGCTCTGGACATCAAACAATTCAGTCACCCGGCCCTGGATGACTACCGTGCCGGCGATGCCCTGACGGGTCGAGCGGCCTTTGGTTTCAAAGACATCCTGGACGATATCGATGATTTCGTCGACGACCAGCCCAATCCGGCGTACCCCATCGCCGAAAACGATGACTTGCAGCATCGGGATAGCGTTCGCGGTTTCGGCACCGACCGGGCGGCTGGTGGGGCGCCGGTCGCCGAGGATGTCGCGGAGTTGGACCAGTGGCAAAATCTGTTCCCGATACTGGATAACATCCACCTCACCAGCGCTTTCGATCTGGCTTTCTTCAAATTCCTCCAGCCGGGCAACGGGTGCCAGGGGAATGGCCAGTCGACCGTTGCCGGGCGAACGCACCAGTAACAGGGTTTGAATTTCGGCTTCACGGTTACGGCTGCCCGGCAGTTGCGCAGCGTTCCCCGTATCGTGGCTGTCGCTGACAATATGCGCCCGCTGGGCGATGCCGAGAATGTCCAGAATGAGCGCGACCCGACCATCGCCCATAATGGTCGCCCCGGCGAATACCGGAATGTCCTGCAACACCTTGTCGAGTGGCTTGACCACGATTTCCTGGGTGTCGTTGATCTGATCGACGACCAGGCCGAACTGGTGCGGACCAGCCTGTAAAACCACGAGGTTGAGGACCTGGGCGGTGGGAATCAGTTGTAGCTCCTGGTTGAGATAAACAATGGACAGGAGCTTGCCTCGCAGCCGGTAGACGGGATGGCTGTGGACATATTCAATGGCAGCTTCGCGCTGCTCCTCGTTGATCCGGATTAGTTCCAGCAAATTGACCTGGGGAATAGCGAAGCGCTCGCCGCCGCTGGTGATGATCAGCGCCGGGACAATGGCTAACGTCAGGGGAATGCGAATTTTGAAGGTAGTGCCATGGCCGAGTTCGCTTTCCAGATCGATAACGCCGCCAATGCGTTCGATGTTGGTTTTGACGACATCCATACCGACGCCACGCCCGGAGATGTTGGTCACTTTCTCAGCGGTGGAAAAGCCGGCCAGAAAGATCAGTCGCCGCAAATCTTGATCGCTCATCGTCGCGGCGCGTTCCGGGCTGATCAGCCCTTTCTCCAGTGCCTTGTTGCGGAGTCGACGCGGATCGATGCCGGCGCCGTTATCGGAGATTTCGATGTGGACCTGGCCGCCTTCGTGGTAGGCGCGCATCAGCAGACAGCCTTCTTCGGGCTTGCCCGCCGCCTGCCGCGCCGCCGGCATTTCGACGCCATGATCGACGGCGTTGCGCACCAGATGGGTCAGCGGGTCTTTCATCGCCTCGATCAAGCTTTTGTCGAGTTCGGTTTCCTTGCCTTCCATTTCGACCCGGATCTGTTTGCCGCAACTGATCGCCAGGTCGCGCACGATGCGCGGGAATTTCGCCCAGATGTTGCTGATCGGCTGCATCCGGGTGCGCATGATGCCTTCCTGTAGCTCGCTGGTGATCAGGTTGAGCCGTTGCGAGGCCGCCATCAGATGCGGGTTTTCCTGGATGAGGGTGTACTCGACAATCTGGTTGCGCGCCAGCACCAGTTCGCCGACCAGGTTCATCAGCTTGTCGAGCAGCGGTACGTCGACCCGGATCGAGCTGTCAGCGATAGAGGCACCGCCTGCCGAAGGGGAGCCTGATGAACGTTCCGGCGACGGTTTAGCGGCGACCTCCAACGATTGGGGTTCCGGCTTTGGCGCAGGTGGAGGTTCGGGTTTCCGCGTCGGCGGGGGCGGCGGCAGAGGCGGGGATTCCTTGGCGGGCGGCGGCTGAAGCAGAAAAACCGATCCGGCCGGCAACAAATCCTCGGCCTTAACTGCCGGTTTATCCGGTTTGTTAGCGGGCGGCGGCTGGAGCAGGAAGACCGAACCGGCCGGCAACAAATCCTCGGTCGCAATCGCCGGTTCAGCCGGTTCTGGCGGTGGGACAGGCGCGGGTGGGGGTGGTGCTGGAGTGGGTTCTGGAACCGGTGCGGCGACAGGTGGAGCCGGGCCGCCGTCCTTGAGACGGTTGAGGGTTTCGATCAGGTCGAGATAATCCTGATCGCCGTCAGCCTCCGTTTGCTCAATGGCGGTGAGCATGATGCGCACCGCGTCCAGCATATTCAGCAAGGCGCTGGCCATGTCCTGGGTAAATCTCAGCTTGCCATCCCGTAATAGCGACAGAAGATTTTCGCCAGCGTGGGTCAGTTTTTCGAGATGTGTGAATCCCAGGAAACCGCAGGTTCCCTTAATGGTGTGAACGGTCCGAAAAATGCTTGCGAGCGTATCCCGATCCTCGGG
>JAUPTV010000242.1 GCA_030917925.1 Pseudomonadota bacterium | reverse complement strand
TTGACATATTGCCGAGAATCTTGTTGCGCACTCCCTCATCGGCACCACGCAGCGCTACCAGCAAGGTCTCGGACGACACCTCGCGCAGCAACGTCTGAATATCGCGGTCGCTGACGCCCATCAGGTTTTCGAACACCACCATCATATCTTCGATCTTCGAACCCAGATCAGCATCGATTTCCTTGATCTTGTCGAGAATCTCGCCTTCGATAGAAGCGTCCAAACGGCCCAGGATTTCCGCGGCCCGCTTGGCACCGCCAATCTTGGAGGTTGCCGCGGCATTAATATTGCGCATTACCTGTTTCTCGATCAGTTCGTTCAATTCTTCCAGCGCTCCGGAAGGCACCTCGTCAAGAATCGCCACCCGCAACAGCGCTTCATCGCGCAACGTTGCCGGCAACAACCCCACGACCTGAGCTGCTTGCTCGGTTTGCAGCGAGGACAGCACCAGCGCCACGACTTGCGGATGTTCTTCGCGCAGGCCGCCAGCAATCGCACTGGCGTCCATCCATTTCAGCGAATCGACACCTGTTTGTCCGTCGGTATCGAAAATGTGTTCCAGAATCCCCTTGGCCTTTTCCCGGCCCAGTGCGCGATTCAGGACCCCGCGAATAAAGTTTTCACTGTCTACGGTCAACGAACTTTGGTTCAGCACATCTTCGTTGAAGGTCTGGATAATCTCGCTGATCTGGTGGCGGCTGACATTGGTCATGTTCGCCATGGCGACGCCGATCTTGTGCAGCTCGTGTGGTTGCAGATGACGGAGAATTTCGGCGGCATGATTCTCGCCCAGCGCCATCAGCACCACCGCCGCTTGTTCGATGTTTTTAAGAGGAATGCTCAACTCTGGCATGGTTTACGCCTCGATAGTCAGCCAGTTTCTGATGACCTGGACCGCCCGTTTCGGATCTTCCGCCACCAGGGTGCGGGCCAGTTCCATGCGCTCTTCGAGAAGTTCGACCGGACTGCCTGCGCCTGACGCAGCGTCCTTGGGCCGCCCATTTTGCAAGGCACCGCCGATTTGCACCTGATCTTCCAGCAAACCTTCCAGACCACTGTCCTCGCCGCCAGCGCCCAGCAAGGCGGTCTGGCCGGTCTGGCCTCCTTCGAGGGCAGGCGTAGCCACCACCGGCGGCGGCAACAGACGGCGCATGACCGGACGCACCACCATCCACAGGAACAACAGCGACATCACCGCCACCACGCCCCATTTGACCAGCTCCAGAAACCAGGCCTGTTGCCACATCGGCACCGGCATTTCATCCAGTACCGCATTGAGTTCGTCGAGGGCCGCCAGCGACGAGGGGGCAAAGGTTGCACTAAAAACATTAACGCTGTCGCCTCGTTCAGCACTGAAACCCACGGCCTGTTTGACCAGGTTGGTGATACGCTCCATTTCTTCTGGAGTGACCGGGGTGCGGACCGGCTTGCCTTCCTGGAACGTGATCCGGTCATCGATGACGACCGCTGCCGACACCCGCAACACGCGCCCTGGTCCGCTGCGAACCTGCGTAACTCGTTTGTCCAGCTCATAATTCCGGGTCACTTCCTTGCGGGTCGGCAGTGGGGGCGTTGATGCGGTCTGAGCAGCACCAGGATTTTGTGGATTGGCGGGATTCTGGGGTGCGGCGACTTCCGGGGCAACTGCCGCGCCGGGCGGTTGATTGGACAACGCACCAGGAATGCCGACCGGATTTTGCCGTGGGTTGTTTTCCTCCAGCAGTTGCTCACTGCGCACCGGACGCGGCTCTTCACGAGGTTCGTAACGTTCGGCGGTTTCTTCGCTGGTGTTGAAATCAAGATCAAGGGAGACCTGAGCGCGGACCCGGCCGGGACCCCACACCGGCGTTAACAAATCCTCGACGCGGCGGGCATAGCGTTCTTCGATCTGGCGCGAGTAGTTAAGCTGATCCATATTCAATCCGCCGTTCGCGCCATCTCGTCCATTGCGCGTCAACAGATTGCCGTATTGATCGACGACTGAAACCTGTTCCGGCTTGAGTTTAGGCACACTGGAAGCGATCAAATGGATAATGGCGGCCACCTGGCCTTCATCCAGCACCCGTCCGGGTCGGAGCCGCACCAGGATCGAAGCGGTCGGTGGCTGTTGCTGGCGGGCGAACACGGTTTCCCGGGGAAACGCCAAATGGACCCGGGCGCTTTCGACGGCGCCAATGGTCATGACCGAACGTGCTAACTCGCCTTCGAGGGCATGCTGGTAGCGGGTGGTTTCCATGAATTGACTCACGCCGAAGCTGTCCTGCTTTTCCAGCGCTTCCAGACCGTTGACGGTGCCTTTGGGCAGTCCCTGGCCCGCCAGTTTCAGCCGCGCTTCATGGACCTGATCGGCGTTGACCATCAAAGCGCCGTTGCGGGAATCGATCTTGAAGGGAATATTGGCTTTTTGCAGGGCTTCCATGATCTGGCCTGCGTCTTCTTGAGCCAGGCCGCGATAGAGTACATCGTAGGTCGGTGCCGTGTACCACAGGGTCAGGGCGATCAGCAACGCCAGCAGCGCGACAACCCCGGCCAGAATGCCGATTTGCAAAGGACCCGGTTGGCGGAATTTGGTGAGTTCTTCTCGCCAATCGATCCGGGCCGGTGGATTCGGCAGTGACCCGTTGTTTGCTTCAGCTTCAGCCACGGCGCTTTCTCCTCGTCATGCGATCATGCAGGCCAGTCAACACCCGTTAAACCGGCATGTTCATGACGTCCTGATAAGCGGTCATCAGTTTATTGCGCACCTGGAGGGTGCTCTGAAAAGCCAGCTTGGCTTTTTGCTGAGAGATCATGACGCCAGCCAGGTCATTATGCTGGCCCAGATCGAAGGATTCGGTCAGTTGCCGGGAATATTGCTGGGACTGGTTGACGCTGACCAGCATAGATTTGAAAACACTGGCGAAGTCTTCGGATTCCAGCATCTCGGGCTGTAAAGCTGCCGGGCGGGTGGGACTGGCCTGGCCAGGCGCGCCAATGGCGAGTGAGTTCGTCGTGAGGGTATTCATGAGGTTCAGGCTCCCTGGGGGTACAAGCCATACTTGCGGACAATGCCTGAAAAACAGCAAGAACCGTGCCTCAAACAATACCAGTATAAATTCAGCTAGTTACCTACAGGAGCCAGTGATTGGATCGGCGTGAGGAGCGCCAAAATTCCGGCGGACGCTTAAAATCCTGAAACGCTCGCTACTCGCTCTCATCGCCGCGGCGAATATTGTATTTGCGCATCTTTTCCACCAGAGTGGTGCGGCGCATTTTCAGCAGGGAGGCGGCATGGGCGACGATGCCGTTGGTGTCTTCCAGGGCGGTCTGGATCAGTGAAGATTCGAGTCCCATGATGTATTGGCGCAGGTCGAGACCGTCCGGCGGCAAAGCGACTCCGTCAGTGGATGCCAGTCGTACCGGGAGATCGCTGACTTCACTGTTCTCCCTGGACTCTTCTTCGGCCAGTTCCGTCGGATAATACGCCCGGAATTTAGTTGGCAAATCAGCCAGTTCTACGCGGCTATCCGGTTTCAGGATCGCCAGTCGTTCCATCAGATTAGCCAGTTCGCGCACATTGCCCGGCCAGGGGTAATGCGCCAGGCAACGCAGTACTGCCGCGCTTAGGCTGACCCGCGATCCCTGATTATGCGCCAGGCGCTGCAGGAGTTCGTCGATCAACAGGGGTAAATCTTCGACTCGCTCGCGCAGGGCGGGCATTTCGATCGGAAATACATTCAGACGATAGTAGAGGTCTTCGCGGAATCCACCGGCTTTGATCAGCTCGTCAAGATCACGGTGAGTCGCGGTGATAATGCGGACATCCGCCTCCATACTGCGGTCGCTGCCGACGCGTTCGAAGGTGCGCTCCTGCAGGACCCGCAGCAGCTTGACCTGCATATTCAGCGGCATGTCGCCGATTTCATCAAGGAACAGGGTGCCGCCCCGCGCCAGTTCGAAGCGGCCGCGCCGGGTCGAAATAGCGCCGGTGAAGGCACCCTTTTCATGGCCGAATAACTCGCTTTCCAGCAGATTGTCGGGGATCGCGCCGCAGTTGACCGGTACGAACGGCCCCTGACTGCGATTGGAATGGTAATGAATGTTGCGGGCTACGACTTCCTTGCCAGTGCCGGATTCGCCCAGGATCATGACCGACGATTCCGAAGGCGCGACTCGCTGGACCAGTTCACGCACCCGCACAATGTAGGGGCTATTGCCAATCAGGTTGCGGAACAGTTCGGTGCTACGGCGGGATTGAGCAGGTTTGGGATCACGGTTAAGGCTTTGTTGCGATTTGGCCAGAATCTGGCTTAACTGTGAGTAATGAAATGGACGAGACAGATGGAAGACTGGAATCGTGTCAAACATGGAGGGCAGGGCGCGCGGTTGTTCAGCTTCTTCAATGAGGACGATAGCGGCGCGGGGAGCCAGGGTGCGCAGGGTCTGGATGGCGTCAATCGACAGATCCTGGGTTCCACATCGGCCCAGAAAGATGCCACGCAAGTCGGGATTATGCTCAGCGCAAACCCGCCAACTGGCGGCATCCGCGTGGGTCACCTGGTTTTCTTCAAGAAATCGCAGCAATAGACAGAGTTCCCCGGCCCTGATGGGATCATCGTCAATGACGAGCAGCGCGGTTTTCATCGATTGGGGAATCCTTGAAAGGAGATGGAACTCGCGCAACCCATGACTATTCCATATCTTAAAAGTCAGGCTAACGACTGACTTGCAAAAATCCTTTAGGTTTATCGTTATGCGAACTGGAGGGCACCGGATACGCGAGCACGGGTCTCATCTGACAATATCGGACATTTTAACCACATTCACAGTAGCGTCAAATTTTTAACGCGAGTTGCTGGTGCGGCGATGGGCGATTGTGCGCCGGTGACGGAGAAAAATGTAGCGCTCCAAGTCTTCCTGAAGGGCTTGACTGGGTAGGTAAGTTGTCGCCTTTAAAAGGAAATCAGTCGGGGAGGGGGCAATTTCGGTAACTTGGGCGTGCAGGATGAGCGGGTGAGGATAACTGAGATTGCAGTACAGTTCCAGTTGGAGCAGGGCGTTGAGTGGCGGAGCGGCATCGACGCGCCAGGTCAGGTCGGTGACTGTCAGGGTCAACAGGCGTTCCGGAGGAATGGCCTGTTGGGCGGCAAATAGATGTCCGACCATTTCCAGCAGCAGGCTGACTTTGAAATCCAGACGTTTGAGTTCGGAGGCACCGGTGAAGGCCGAAGGGTCCTCGCCATAATCGCCGGCGTGGATGTCCAGGGCAAACAGGGTGTGCAGGATATGCAGGTTGGTTTGTTCCAGGCGCTGTAACTCGGCATCGTCGGGCAATGCCGGCAGTTCCCGCCAGGTCAGGGGGAGATGGCCGGTGAACACCAGGCTGGAGTGGGGAGATTCGGGAGTGGTTGTCATGGCGGCATGGGCATCGGGTATCAGGAAGCAAATCGTACCAGTTCAGGCAACATCATAGGCGCTAAGGGCGCGCCGTCCCTGTTTTAGCGCCCGGAGCTTGTCGCTCAGTTTGTCCATTTCGGCGCACGCCAATTCCTGCACCCGGGCGTCGCTGCTCAGCGTAACCTGGACGACATCTTTGAGCAGGGGAACCCACGCGGCGGGCGGCGGGGTTTGGAATAGCGCCTCAATCAGGGCGCGGCGCTCGACTTCCTTCTCGGTCACGATCTCCCACTCATCCGCCTGAGCGAGTTCGAGTATTTCAAGGCTCAAGTAGCGCAGACGCTGGATCTGCGGTTCCCAATCGATAGACGGGTTCACGAGGGTGGTCCTTTATTTGCTGCGTCAACAAATCGAGGGTGGTCCTTTATTTGCTGCGTCAACAAAGCGTGGGTAGCGGTCAACCGGTCGATCAGTTGGTCGAGGATCAGAAACCGGGAGCGACATTGCGTTTCCAGCGCGTCCAGACAGTTGCCCTTTTGCTGACGCTGCTCTTCGGTCTGATCATCGGGTTTATCGGATTCTTCGTCAAGTTCATCCGCCGGTTCATAGTCGCTGGACAGATCGCCGGCTTCGTCCGAACCTTCAGCGCTTTCTACAGCAGTTTCTTCCGTGCTGGTCTCGTCCGCTGCTTCGGATGAACCGTTTTCACGGCTGGCGCTGATGTCGCTTTTAACGCCGGTTAGTACGGCAGGCAGTTTGCTATTGACCTGGCTCATCAGTGATAGCGGCGTTTGGGGTTCAGCTTTTGGCTGGACTGCCGTTCCCGGCTTGGCGGCAAGACGTTTGGGTTCGATTTTTCCGAAATCGAAGCTGAAACCGGAACCCTGAATGTTCATCAGGACGATTTCCCTGAATGATCATCCAGTGGGTGATGACCACCCGGCGTGGCCGGTCCGAACGGATCGAAATCCATGTTATGCCTTGAGCCTCGGTCACTTATGCCTATTGCTGCAATAATTGCATCACATTCTGCTGTGATTGGTTGGCCTGGGCGAGCATGGCAGTTCCCGCCTGCTGGAGAATTTGCGCACGACTGAGATCAGCGGTTTCCTTGGCGAAATCGGCATCCTGAATCCGCGATCGGGCGTCGCTAATGTTTTCCGCACTGGTTTGCAGGTTATTGATCGTTGAACTCAGGCGATTCTGGATGGCACCAAAATCCGCTCGCAGGTCGTTGATGAAGGACAGTGCGTTGTCGACTACGCCAATCGCGTCATTTGCGCCAATCTGGCTGGAAACATTAATGTCGGCGACCGTATTCAATTTGGAGGTGCCGATGCCGCTCGCCGTCGCTGCTGTCCCGGTCGCTGATCCCAGCACATTGGTTGCCGAAGCCGTGACGCTGAAGCGATTACCCGATTCAAACGTCACTTCTCCTCCCACAGTGATGGTCGCCGAAGTTCCCACTGCGATGCCTGCGGTAGCTCCTGCTAACTGGTAGCCGCCGCTGTTGGCCACCGCCCCGGAACTGGCCGCATCATACGTCAGTCCTTGAGTAACCAAACCCAGCGTCGAATCAGTGCTGCCGGTCAACTGAATATCATAACCGTCGGCCTGTTCCAGAATCAGGCCGGTTTTATCCTGATTCAGCTTGGCGGTGACCCCGGTGGTGCCCGTGTAGCTGTTGATGGTCGCTGCCAGCCCCGCCAGTGAGCTGTCATCGCCACTGCCATCCGCTCCGCTCGCCGCCAGACTGTAGCTGATCTTTACGTCTTGCTGGATCGTGGTGCTGTTGGTGAAATTCTGTCCCCTGAGGGTGAAACTGATGGCCCCGCCACTGGCACCGGCACCCGATGCGGTGATCTGCAACTGGGTAGTGGCCCGGGCGGTGACCCCGGTTTCTGCGGTCTTCTCGTTCACATTCACAGCGATGGTTCTAGCCGACTCAGCCGTTTTGACCGTGACGGTTGCCACACCCTGTGCGCCAGCGATGATCAAGGAGCCAGAGGTGACTGCATTCGTCGTCGAACTGGTGGCCGTCGACATACCACCACTGCCCGAGGTGGTATAGGCTTGAACGGTGTGTGCACCGATGGCTGTTGCTTGGGTGTTGCCGGCGGCGATGCCAATGGACTGATTGGCGTTGGCACCAACATGAAACTTCTGCTGCTCGAATGTGCCATCCAGCAAGTTCTTGCCATTGAAGGCGGTGGTGTTGGCAATCCGGTTCAGTTCCTGCTGCAATTGCCCGACCTCTTTCTGCAACGAGGCGCGGTCGGTGCCGACATTGGTATCGTTGGCCGACTGAATCGCTAGTTCCCGAATCCGCTGCAGGACCGCCGCAGACTCCTGTAAGGCACCATCCGCCGTCTGTGCCAGAGAGATGCCGTCATTGGCGTTGCGCGCCGCTTGGT
>JAUPTV010000241.1 GCA_030917925.1 Pseudomonadota bacterium | reverse complement strand
GGACGTGTCCTGAGTGCCATACGACGCATGACCGCGATGTGAACGCGGCGCGGAATATCAAAGCCGCCGGGCTGGCGGTGTTAGCCTGTGGAGAGACGGTAATTCCGGTTGTTGCGAAAGCAGCCATCGGTTCGACTCGGTGAAGCAGGAAAGCCTGATTGTGAAGTCAGGAATCCCCGTCCTTTAGGGCGGGGAGGATGTCAAAGCGAAGTTCCCTGAAAGTCGAGGGATAAAAAAACTTGATGATAATGACATGGAATCGTTGCAGCTTGAAGCGCACAGGCCGGGGGGATTCCTCTATAATCGCCCACCTATCATCAATCCAGGGTTAAACCGGCATGTTTGAGAATCTGAGCGAACGACTGCTCCGCACCGTTAAAAATCTGCGTGGCCAGGGCCGCCTGACTGAGGACAATATCAAGGATGCGTTGCGTGAAGTGCGCATGGCGCTGCTGGAGGCAGACGTGGCGCTGCCGGTGGTGCGCGAGTTTATTAACCGGGTGCGCGAACGGGCAATTGGTGAGGAAGTATTGCTCAGTCTGACCCCCGGCCAGGTGCTGATCAAGATTGTCAACGAAGAACTCATTCGGACGATGGGCGAAGCCAACGCCGAGTTGAATCTGCGGACGCAGCCCCCGGCGGTGATCCTCATGGCCGGTCTGCAAGGTTCCGGCAAGACCACCAGCGTCGCCAAGTTGGCCCGCTGGCTCAAGGAACAACAGAAAAAAAAGGCGATGGTGGTCAGTTGCGACGTGTACCGACCGGCGGCCATTGACCAGTTGCGCAAACTGGCCAGCGAGGTGGGCGCGGAATTTTTCCCCAGCGATCCCGGCCAGGAACCGGAAGCGATTGCCCGGCAGGCGCTGGAGCACGCCCGAACCCATGGCGTGGAAGTGCTGATTGTCGATACAGCCGGTCGCCTGCACGTCGATGAAGCGATGATGGCGGAAATCCAGCGCCTGCATACGGTGCTCAACCCGATTGAAACGCTGTTCGTCGTGGACAGCATGACCGGCCAGGATGCCGCGAATACCGCGCAGGCGTTTAATACGGCTTTGCCGCTGACCGGGATCGTGCTCACCAAGACCGATGGCGATGCGCGGGGTGGTGCGGCGCTCTCCATCCGCCACATTACCGGCCAGCCGATTAAGTTCCTGGGCGTTGGTGAAAAGACTGCCGCCCTCGAACCCTTTTTTCCCGACCGGGTGGCCTCACGCATTCTCGGTATGGGCGATGTTCTCGGTCTGGTCGAGGAGATGGAGCGCAAGGTTGATAAGGAGAAGGCCCGGCAATTGGCCGAGAAGGTGCAAAAGGGCAAGGGCTTTGATCTGGAGGATTTCCGCGAACAGATGCAGCAGATGATGGGGATGGGCGGCATTGGCGGACTGCTGGAGAAAATTCCGGGGTTCAACGCCGCTCCCGCTGCACTCAAGGAGCAGGCCACCGATAAGGAGGTTCAACGGCTGATTGCGATTATCAATTCCATGACCCCCGGCGAACGGCGCCTGCCGGACATCATCAAAGGCTCGCGCAAACGGCGCATTGCTGCCGGTTCGGGAACGCAGATTCAGGATGTGAACCGCCTGCTTAAACAGTTCGACCAGGCGCAGAAAATGATGAAAAAGATGAAGGGCGGTGGCTTGATGAAAATGATGCGCGGTTTGCAGGGGCGGTTGCCGCCCGGCAGTCTGCCGCAATTCAAACCGTGAATTATATATCTGCCAACTCTTTCAAAACCGATGAAATGGCAAAGCAGAATTCAACGAAATGGCCCTCATCATTCCGTTGCATGATCGCGTCAGCCAACTGTTTAAGGTCATCATCGGTCAGCGCATCATCAAACAGACCGCTGGCTTTAATAACCTTCTTCCTGTGGGTGTTCAACCGGGAATAATCCAGTCCCAGCGTGTGGATCGTCATTACGGCAGAACGATCCTGTCGTTTTTTGCCATGCCGGGCCATATAATCCATGTCGCCATGAAAACCGGACGCCAGCCAGTCCTACAACCGGGCTTCGGGTTCACTCAGATCAAGGTCGGCAATCCCGATCTGCTGGAAACCCAATTCCCGCCCCCAGGTTTTGATGCTCGCCGCGAGTTCGGAAAGCGGGGTTTCAGGATGAGCCAGTGGCATGTCGGATAAAAAAAGCCTCAGCGGTGGAGTCGCCAAGGCGTTGATTTGATTGGTGCCGGAAAGAGGAATCGAACCTCCGACCTACTAATTACGAATCAGTTGCTCTACCGACTGAGCTATTCCGGCGGGTTGATGATCAGTAATGATAGTTGATTCAGCGACCTTTATACAAGTTAGCTTGACACGGTTTTTCACTGAACTTGCGGGTGGACCCCAAAAACCGCTAAATTATGTAGTTCAGTCGCCCATCCAGCGTACCAACCCCGCTGGTTGCCGGGCGATACCGACCTCTCAACCCCACAGGATTTCCGCCCTCATGAAGAAAGGCATTCATCCCCAGTATCGCGAAGTAGTCTTTCAGGACATCTCGACTGACTTTACGATTCTCACCCGCTCCACCATTGCCGCCAAGGAAAAGATCCAGTGGACCGATGGCAAGGAATATCCACTCGTGAAAGTGGAAGTATCCAGCCAGTCTCACCCCTTCTACACCGGCAAGCAGAAGATCGTCGATACCGCTGGTCGCGTCGACCGCTTCCGCCGCAAGTACGGCCTGGTCTCCTAATCGGTTGCTATCGGAATTTCCCCCCACTTCCGGGGGGTTTGCTGCAAAGCACACCGGATTTGGTTATCATTGCCAACGCTTGCCGCCATGGTGCGCAAGCCCCGCGATAACGATTGATAGAGTGGGCATCGCCAGATCACCACAACTGCGGGAAACATCAGCGTGTTCCGACCCAGCCACCACCCCGGAGGTTTATGAATGGCAACGATTACCTTTAAGGATGATGTCACCGGCAAAGCCGTACAGATGCCGGTACTGGAGCCGACTCACGGCCAGTCCGTGGTCGATATCGGCAAACTGGCCAAGGAATTCGGCTACTTCACTTATGACCCCGGCTTTATGTCCACCGCTAGTTGCCAGAGTACGATTACCTATCTGGATGGCGACAAAGGCGAACTGCTGTATCGCGGCTATCCCATCGAGCAATTAGCCGAACAGTGCAACTTCCTGGAAGTTTGCTACCTATTGCTGTATGGCGATCTGCCCAACCCGGAAAAGAAAAAGATTTTTGAAGAAAGCATCATTCGGCATGACCGGATCACCGAGGGCCTCCGCCGCTTCTTCCAGGGTTTCAACTACGACGCCCATCCCATGGCGATGATGACCGCAGCAGTCAGTTCGCTATCGGCCTTCTACCATGACCGCCTCAATATTCGCGATTATGAACATCGCATGGTCACCGCCCGCCGCCTGATCGCGAAAATGCCGACCATCGCCGCCGCCTGTTACAAGCATAGCATCGGCGATCCGGCAGTTTATCCTCGCGATGATCTAAGCTACACCGGCAACCTGCTGTATATGATGTTCAGTCGGCCAGGCAAACGTTATGAAGTCAATCCGGTGGCTGAACGGGCGCTGGACGTGCTGTTCACGCTGCACGCCGACCATGAGCAGAACGCCTCGACGTCCACCGTGCGGCTGGCGGGTTCTTCCGGTTGTAATCCCTACGCCGCGATTGCCGCAGGCATTGCCTGTTTATGGGGTCCAGCGCATGGCGGGGCTAATGAAGCCGTGCTGCGGATGCTCGACCAGATCGGCGATGTTAAGAATGTCGATGCGTTCATGGCCAAGGTCAAGGATAAGAACTCCGGCGTCCGGTTGATGGGCTTTGGTCACCGGGTCTATAAAAATTTTGACCCACGCGCCCGGATTATCAAGGACATCTGCCATCAAGTCCTCGATAGCTTTGGTCACGATCCGCGACTGGAACTGGCGATGCGCCTGGAAGAAATCGCCTTGAGCGATTCCTACTTCATCGAACGCAAGCTGTATCCCAATGTAGATTTCTACTCCGGCATTATCTACAGCGCGTTGAAGATCCCGGTAGAAATGTTCACGGTCATGTTTGCCATTGCCCGCACGTCTGGCTGGATCAGCCACTGGATGGAAATGGTTAGTGAACCCGATATGAAGATTGGCCGTCCGCGCCAACTCTATGTGGGTCCCGTCCAGCGCAATGTGATCACACTGGCGCAGCGCACCTAGCCCCCCCAGCTCCAACCCTCCCCGCCAGGGGAGGGTGTTGAACCCATCGCCTATCCGCCGCGCTTCGAGGTCTTCTGCTTTGGAACTGCTGCCGGTTCGGCGCGAGCCACCTTGGTCACCGGACGCTTTGCATCAACCTTGACCACTGGCACCGGTTTACTGCGCTTGACGGTGGTCTTGGCGACCGGTGGATTCTTCAACGGTTTTTTAGCCGTCGCCGCCACGACAGTGGGCTTGGATTTAGCGCCAGGTTTAGTCACCGCGACCTTCTCAACGGGTTGCCGAACATTCGGCTTTACCCGAACCACCTGTGCCCTCTGATTCTTGCGCAACACTGATCGTACTGCCGCGACTTGCGCCGCTGCCGGAGTTGCCGGAGTACGCCGGACCATCACGGGTAGGGGTTCCGGTTTGACGGGCGGCGGCGGGGCCAGGCCATACCGGGCAAAGCCATAATCGAGCAGGTTGCGCGCATCCTGCCATAACGTGCCGCTGTTGGGGCTGTTGAGAATCGCCACAATCAACCGCACGCCGCCGCGATCTACCTCACCAACAAAGCAGCGCCGCGCCTTGTTTGTAAAGCCGGTTTTACCGCCGCGTGCGCCCTCGTAGGACGCCAGCAAACGGTTATGACTGACCACCGGAACCATCCGCCAATTACCATACAAGCCTTGCCCGGATTCGATCCGCAAATCAGCGCTGCGGGTGCCGACAATCTCGGCAAACTGCGGATGATTCATCGCCTGCCGGAAAATTAACGCCAGATCATAGGCCGTGGTGTAATGATTCTCGTCAGGCAACCCATGCGGGTTCATGAAATGACTACTGCGCGCCCCGCTCTGCCTGGCCCGTTGATTCATCAATTCAGCAAATCCGGCCACCGAACCACCGGCAGCTTCCGCCAGCGTCTCTGCCGCGTCATTGCCGGATTTCAGCATCAGTCCGTATAACAGATCCTGAGCTAAGGCGGCTTCACCGGCACGCAGGCCGATCCGGCTGGGCGGCGCACTGGCCGCCTGGGGACTAACCAGCACTCGCGTATGCAGATTCAACCGTTCCAGCACGACCAGCGCAGTCAGCACCTTGGTGGTGCTGGCGGGCGGTAATTGCAATTGCGGTTCCTTGGCAAACAGAATTTCACCGGTAGCTGGATTCATCAGCACCGCTGACCGAGCGGCAATGGTCGGTGCCGCAAAGCCGCCGACTTCCTGCGCCAGCGTTGGCCCTGTCACGATCCACAGCATCAGACCCGCCAGCCAGAATCCTGGCCATTCCATACGAAACTTTTTCAAAAATAAGGGTAAGGACATGAATTTACCTCGTCGCCGTCTTGAGTTCGGGTCGGGCTGCCCAGAAAGAGTCGGCGGTCACAACCCATCGCCATAGTCGCTCAGGCCAACATAGCTTTATTTATTGTGATCAAAGATGAACGATTCGGCTAGAGGATTCAAGCATTCTGTTCCCGATGATCCCCTGAAACGCGGCGCGTAAACAGCAAATCGCGAATCAGGTGGCCCAGGCGTTGGCCGCGCTGCTCAAACCGGGTCAGAGGCCGCCAGACCGGACGCGGAACGAATCCCCCATCCCCTGCAACGTTCTCCAGTTCAGGAATCGCGTTAAACAGGGCCAATATGACGTCAGCGTAATCTTCACAATCGGTCGCAACATGCAATTGCCCACCGGGTTTCAGCTTGCGCACCAACAGAGTCACCCGTTCCGCCTGAATCAGCCGACGCTTGTGATGCCGCACCTTGGGCCAGGGATCAGGAAAGAAAATCTGGATGCGATCGAAAGCGTCATCCGGTATTTGCCGATCCAGCGCCTCTACTGCATCCGTGCATAAAACCCGTAGGTTAGTCAGTTGCAATGCTGTCGCTCGCAACAATAAATGACCCACGCCCGGACGATGCACCTCGATGCCCAGATAATCCTCATCAGGATGTGCCGCGGCCATGGTTGCCAACGATTCACCATTGCCAAAGCCGATTTCCAAAGTCCGTGATGCGCTGCGACCGAATAGCGCTTCCAGATTCAGTAATCCCGCCACTGCATCCACGCCGAAAGTTGCCCAATAGTCAGCCAAAGCTCGTTGTTGAGCGTGCGTCATTCGGCCTTCGCGCCGGACAAAACTACGAATCGGTCGTAACGGGAAGGCTGGGCCATGAGCGAAATCTGCAGGGTTTTGCAAAGAGTTGTTCAGAGTATCGGCTAAACGCATTACCACTCCTGAATGAATAAGGTGATCGAAAGCATACATAGATTATTCACACATTTTGTTTAACAGGCATTAAAATGATTGCAGAAATAAAAACGAATGTTTTACAATCATTCCATGGCGGCAATCGCTGCCTTTCCCAAAACCCATCATTAACTAACGGTACGCAAAAAACCATGAGTGAAGTCATCCACGATATCCTTGACTCGGCTTCCATTGAGCAACTGAATAGTCTGATCAAAAAAGCTCAGGAAGAAATTGATCGTAAAAAGGTCGATGAAATCCAGGTTACTCGTCATCGGTGGTTCGACGAAGCATCGCACTTCGGCATGACGCCCCTGGAGGTTCTGGAATACTCCGGTCGCCGCAAGGGCAAGGCGAAATATCGCAACCCGGAAAACCCGGACCTGACCTGGACCGGTCGCGGTAAAAAACCGGGCTGGCTGAAGGACGTGGCCGATATCGAAGCTTATCGCATTCCCGAGTAATACTGATCCGTGCGCCTCAAGTCTGGCGGGCATCTTACCAGACTTGCCAGGCGTCGGCTTTCGCGTTAGAATTTCATCGTTATTTTGTTCTCTGGTCCGGGGAACAAGTGCGAAGTCAACAGCGGGTGTAGTTCAATGGTAGAACTTCAGCTTCCCAAGCTGATAGCGTGGGTTCGATTCCCATCACCCGCTCCATAATGCCAGGGGTTACGCAGTTGCGTAGCCCCTTTTTTCTGCATGAGAGATTATTGCATGATTCAGGTCGCAATCACCGGTGCTGCCGGCCGCATGGGCCGTAATCTGCTGGATGCCTGTCAGCAGACAGAAGCGGTCCGCTGTACCGTCGCTTCGGAATATCCAGGCAGTCCGTTCATTGATAGTGATGCCGGTGAAATCGCTGGTATCGGTCGCCTGAATGTGCCCATCACCGCCGATTTAACGCCACTCATCGACCGTTTCGATGCCCTGATCGATTTCACCCGGCCCGCCGCGACATTGAACCATCTCGCTCTGTGCCAGGCGGCGGGGAAAGCGATCATCATTGGCACGACCGGGCTATCCGCCGAACAGAAACTGGCCATTGCACACGCCGCCGAATTTATTCCCATCGTCTTCGCGCCGAATATGAGCGTTGGCGTTAATCTCTGTTTTAAATTACTGGAAATGGCCGCGCAAGTCTTAAGCGACGACGTAGATATTGAGATTATCGAAGCGCACCATCGCCATAAGATCGATGCGCCTTCAGGCACCGCCCTGGCGATGGGCGAGGTCATTGCTAAAGCGCTGGGCCGGGATTTAGCGGCCTGCGCGGTTTATGGCCGGCAGGGCGTGACTGGCGAGCGCCATCGTTCCACGATTGGCTTCGCGACCGTCCGCGCTGGCGATATTGTCGGTGAACACACCGTATTATTTGCTGATGTGGGCGAGCGCATTGAAATCACTCATCGCGCCTCAAGCCGAATGACCTTCGCCAAGGGCGCGGTGCGGGCAGCAGCCTGGCTGGCGGGCCGCGATCCTGGCCTCTATGACATGCAGGATGTGCTGGGCCTGCGCTGAAACGATATGGCTAGAGCCAGGCGGCGAGATTTGGTAAACTGCGCACCATTCCCGCATCATTCAGGAGGAGCGGTTCCACGCTCCTTTCTTATGCGCGTCCCTTTCTGGAGGCTCTCTTGAGGAAACCTGCGCTTCTAGCCCTGGAAGACGGCAGTCTGTTCCGGGGCGAGTCCATCGGCGCTGATGGCCATGCCCAGGGTGAAGTCGTTTTCAATACGTCGATCACCGGCTACCAGGAGATTCTGACCGATCCCTCCTATTGCCAACAGATTATCACCCTGACTTATCCGCATATCGGTAACGTTGGCACCAATCAGGGCGATGAGGAAGCCGCCCGAATTCACGCCAGTGGCCTGATCGTGCGCGACTGCCCGCGCCGGGCCAGCAACTGGCGCAGCCAGCAACCGCTGGATCACTATCTGCGTGAACGCGGCATCGTGGCGCTGGCCGACATTGACACGCGCCGGTTGACCCGGCTCCTGCGGGAAAAAGGCGCACAGAACGGCTGCATCATGGCCGGCGAGGCTCTGGACGTTGAACAGGCGCTGAGCCTGGCCCGCGCCTTTCCCGGCTTGAAAGGCATGGATCTGGCGAAAGTGGTGACTACGGCTGCGCCTTATCCCTGGACCGAGGGTTGCTGGCAACTGGCTGACAACCGCTTTCCCACGGTGGATAACGCCCGCTACCATGTGGTCGCCTATGATTACGGCGTCAAACGCAATATCTTGCGGATGCTGGCTGACCGGGGTTGCCGATTAACCGTGGTTCCAGCGCAAACCCCGGCTGCCGAGATCATGAAACTGCGCCCCGATGGCGTCTTCCTGTCTAATGGCCCCGGCGATCCGGAGCCGTGCGACTACGCCATTACCGCCATTCGCGAATTGCTGGACGCGCACATCCCCTTGTTTGGCATCTGCCTGGGTCATCAATTATTGGGACTGGCCAGCGGCGCACACACGGTCAAGATGAAATTTGGCCATCACGGCGGCAACCATCCGGTTCTGGACCTCGAAAGTCGCCGGGTGATGATCAGCAGCCAGAATCACGGGTTCGCGGTGGACGAAGCCACGCTGCCCGCCACGCTGCGCACCACGCACCGCTCACTGTTTGATGGCTCGCTGCAAGGCATTGCCCGTACCGACCGGCCCGCGTTCAGCTTCCAGGGACATCCCGAAGCCAGTCCCGGCCCGCATGATGTCGCCCCGCTGTTTGACCGGTTTATTGACTTGATGGCAAAGTCCGGCCAATGAGTTTGAATACCGTCCTCCGGTCCGGGCGGTCGAACGGCCTCGACGCGACCTGCTACCGAACCCTTTCGCCTTTCGTCGTTGACCCCTATGCCCAAGCGCACTGACCTAAAAAGTATCCTGATTATCGGCGCCGGTCCCATTGTGATCGGCCAGGCCTGTGAGTTCGACTATTCCGGAGCACAGGCGTGCAAGGCTCTGCGCGAGGAGGGGTACCGGGTGATTCTGGTGAACTCCAATCCCGCCACGATCATGACCGATCCCAACATGGCGGACGCCGTATATATCGAGCCCATCCACTGGCGGACGGTCGCGCAGGTCATTGCCCGGGAACGTCCCGATGCCCTGCTGCCGACCATGGGCGGTCAAACGGCGCTGAATTGCGCACTGGACCTGGCGCGCCATGGGGTGCTGGAGCAGTACGGGGTCGAGATGATTGGCGCGTCACCGGACGCCATTGATATGGCTGAGGACCGCGACCGCTTCCGCAAGGCGATGCATGCCATCGGCCTGGCGACCCCCCGTTCAGTGATCGCCCACACGCTGGAAGAAGCACTGGCGCAGCATCACGAAATCGGCTTTCCCACCATTATTCGCCCCTCTTTCACCCTGGGCGGCAGCGGCGGCGGTATCGCCTACAACCGTCAGGAACTGGTGGAAATTCTCGAACGCGGCCTGGACCTGTCGCCCGTCAGTGAAGTGCTGATTGAGGAATCGGTGCTGGGCTGGAAGGAATTCGAGATGGAGGTGGTGCGGGATTGCGCCGACAACTGCATCATCGTCTGCTCCATTGAAAATTTCGACCCGATGGGCGTGCATACCGGCGACTCGATCACTGTCGCCCCGGCGCAGACGTTGACCGATAAGGAATATCAGATCATGCGCGACGCCTCGCTGGCGGTGCTGCGCAAGATCGGCGTGGATACTGGCGGCTCCAACGTCCAGTTCGCCATCAATCCCGAGAACGGGCAGATGGTGATTATCGAGATGAACCCCCGCGTCTCCCGTTCTTCGGCGCTGGCCTCCAAGGCAACCGGCTTCCCGATTGCCAAAGTCGCGGCCAAGTTGGCGGTCGGTTACACCCTGGATGAATTGAAAAACGAGATTACCGGCGGCCGCACCCCGGCCTCGTTCGAGCCGAGCATCGACTATGTGGTAACCAAGGTGCCACGCTTCAATTTCGAGAAATTCCCGCAGGCCGATCCCCGCCTGACCACGCAAATGAAGTCGGTCGGCGAAGTGATGGCGATTGGCCGCACCTTCCAGGAGTCGATGCACAAGGCGCTGCGCGGGCTGGAAATCGGCGTAGACGGTTTCAACGAAGTGCTCGACAGTAACCATCCCGATCCGCACACGGTGCTCAAGCAGGAGTTGGGCGTTCCCGGCCCTCTGCGCCTCTGGTACGTCGCCGAAGCCTTCCGGCGGGGCTATTCGGTCGAGAAGTTGTATGAACTGACCTGGATCGACCCCTGGTTTCTGGAGCAGATCGAGGAACTGGTGCAGATCGCTGGCGAGACCCGGGTGCAGGGACTGGCGGCGCTGCATGATCGAGACCGGCTGTATTTCCTCAAGCGCAAAGGCTTTGCCGACCGTCGGCTGGCGATGTTAACCGGTTCGGATGAAACTACGATCCGGCACCTGCGCGAAGAATTGAACGTGCATCCCGTCTACAAGCGCGTGGATTCCTGCGCTGCCGAATTTGCCACCGGCACTGCCTATCTGTATTCCACTTATGAAGAGGAATGCGAGGCAGAGCCGACCGACCGCGCCAAGATTATGGTGCTGGGCGGCGGTCCCAACCGCATCGGCCAGGGGATTGAATTCGATTACTGCTGCGTCCATGCCGCGCTGGCCCTGCGCGAAGATGGTTACGAAACCATCATGGTCAACTGCAACCCGGAAACCGTGTCCACCGATTTCGACACCTCCGACCGGCTGTATTTCGAGCCGCTGACCCTGGAGGACGTGCTGGAGATTGTGCGCAAGGAACAGCCCAAAGGCGTCATCGTCCAGTACGGCGGGCAAACGCCGTTGAAATTGGCCCGACCGCTGGAAGCCAATGGCGTACCCATTATCGGCACCAGCCCGGACGCGATTGACCGCGCCGAAGATCGCGAGCGCTTCCAGCAGATGATTCACCATCTGAACCTGCTGCAACCGCCCAACCGCACCGCCCGTGAACCCGAAGAGGCGGTGCGACTGGCCCGGGAGATTGGTTATCCGCTGGTCGTGCGGCCCTCCTACGTCCTGGGCGGCCGCGCCATGGAAATTGTGCATGAAGAGCAGGATTTGCGCCGGTATATGCGCGAGGCGGTGCAGGTTTCCAACGAATCGCCGGTGCTGCTGGACTGCTTCCTGAACGACGCGGTGGAAGTGGATGTGGACGCCCTCAGCGACGGGCGGGAAGTGATTATCGGCGGCATCATGGAGCATATCGAAGAAGCTGGCGTGCACTCTGGCGATTCCGCCTGTTCGCTGCCGCCCTACTCGCTGACGCCAGCGATTCAGGACCGGCTGCGCGAGCAGGTGCGAGCCATGGCGCTGGAACTGGGCGTCATCGGTCTGATGAATACCCAGTTCGCTATCCAGGGCGACGATATTTATGTGCTGGAGGTCAATCCTCGCGCCTCCCGCACGGTTCCCTACGTTTCCAAGGCCACGGGTCGCCCGTTGGCCAAGATCGCCGCCCGCTGCATGGTCGGGCGCACCCTGGCGGAACAGGGGATAGCGGGCGAGATTATTCCCACCTACTATTGCGTCAAGGAAGCGGTCTTTCCCTTCGTCAAATTCCCCGGCGTCGATCCCCTGCTGGGGCCAGAAATGAAATCCACCGGCGAAGTGATGGGCGTCGGGCGCACCTTTGGCGAAGCGTTTGCCAAGGCGCAACTGGGCGCTGGCGATCAATTGCCGCGTGGTGGCCAGGCCTTTATCAGTGTCCGCGACATTGACAAAGCGAAAGCGGTGGAAATTGCCCGTGACCTGGATCGGCTCGGGTTCAAGCTGATCGCCACCAAAGGCACGGCCATCGCGTTGCGTGAACACGGCCTCGCCTGCGAAACCATCCACAAGGTGGGCGAAGGTCGTCCGCATATCGTTGACCTGATCAAGAACGACCAGATTCAACTGATCGTCAACACCACCGAAGGCAAACAGGCGATTGCCGATTCCTTTTCCATTCGTCGCGAGGCGCTCATGCACAAAGTCAGCTATACCACGACGCTTGCCGCCGCACGGGCTACTTGTCAGGCTTTGCGCGAACTCGATAACAGCAGCGTGAATTGTCTTCAGGATCTGCACCGGGAGTTGTTGGGATGATGAAAAAGGTACCTATGACGGTCACAGGCGCGGCCCGGCTCCGCGCTGAATTGCTCGAACTGAAAACCGTGGCGCGGCCGCGTATTACGGCCGCGATTGCCGAGGCACGCGCCCATGGCGATTTGAAGGAAAATGCCGAATACCATGCGGCGCGGGATCAGCAAAGCTTCGCTGAGGGCCGCATCGCCGAGATTGAATCCAAACTGGCGGGTGCCCAGATCATTGATATCACCACGCTGCCTGTGTCGGACCGGGTAGTGTTTGGCGCGACCGTGCGGTTGATTGACGAAGAGAACGATGCGGAAAAATGCTATCAGATCGTCGGTGAGGATGAAGCGGACATCAAAGTTGGCAAAATTTCCTTCGTCTCGCCCATTGCCCGGGCGGTGATCGGTAAATGCGTCGGCGATTCAGTGGAAGTGCATACGCCGGGCGGCGTCAAGAGTTACGAAATTGCCGACGTGCAGTATCTTTAAGACCATTTCCTGAAAAGAGGATACCCGCCTTGATCCTCACCGCAGCCAAACGTGAGAATTTTAGCCACAGAATGACACAGAAAAAGAGAAAAATTTTCGTGTTTTTCCGTGTTTTTCGTGG
>JAUPTV010000240.1 GCA_030917925.1 Pseudomonadota bacterium | reverse complement strand
GGGTCATATCGCTTTTTCCGGTGAAAGCCGGATTTCCGGATTCCCCTCCTTGGCAAAGGAGGGGTGGCGCGTTAGCGCCGGGGTGGTTCGGGGTGTCCGCTGATCAGCCGGAAAGGCAATAACGGGTGTGTTTAAACAAACGACACAAAAGTCCCATAGAATTTTATGAGACTGAGCGCTGTCGGGATGTTTTTAGGGCATGTTTTTTTAGCCAATGGTGCAGGTTGGCCTCGGTGGTATGATAGCGTCGGGCGATGAACTTCTGGGTCGAACCATTAGCCAACAGGCCCTCGATTTCGGGGCGGACGGCATCCAGCTTGCTCTTGCCCGGCCCCCTGGGCCGTCCCAATACGATTCCCTGCTCTTTTTTGAAGTGCAACGCCTCCTGGGTCCGCTGTGAGATCAGGTCGTGCTCGATCTCTGCCGCCATGGAGAACGCCAAGGCGATGATTTTGCTCTGGATACTCTGGTCCAGTTGCCAGTTCCCCTTCACTGCATAAACGCGGATGCCCTTGTGCGTAGCGAGCGCCAGAATCTCCATGCATTCGAGCATGCTGCGGCCCAAGCGTGAGAGTTCGGCCACTAGGAGGGCATCACCGTCCTGCAATGCCTCTAACACGCACGCGATCTGGCGGTCTCGCCAAGGCTTTCGCCCGGAGGCCGTTTCCTCGACGAACTGCACCTGGCCCAGATCACGGTGATTGGCGAAGTTCAGGATATCGGCCTTGTTCTTCTCAAGGCTCTGGTCCAGCGTGGATACCCGCAAATAGGCGACCGTTTGGCGTACTGAAAGCGTTGTTTTTGTCGGCATGGTGACGCCCTTCGATGAATACCGGAAATTTCAGGTTATTTGATAAGAGAATAGATATAAATATCAAGCTTTTTCATCTAATTTTCTTTATCGTATAAACGACGTTTAAAGTATAAATGCCGCCGCCTATTTTCCGCTTGGCGAGGGTTTTCCATGGCAAGAATGAAGATCTTCAACACCCTGGAGGAGGAGGCCTTTGAGTCCCCGCCGGTCTTCAACAGCGCCGAGCGCAAACGGTTCTTCTCCTTACCGTTACTGCTGAAAGATTCGATGGTCACCCTGCGCACCCCCACCAATCAGGTCTGTTTTTTGCTGACGGCGGGGTACTTCAAGGCGCGCCGAAAATTGCAAGCCTGATAGAGAAGCGTGTACTTTAAATCGCTCCCTACCCAACAAGCAGCCTAAACCGCAGAAACCCACTTAAGCCCAGCAAAATTTTGTCCAGTAACCCGGAACCACCGCTTAAGGCGCGGCCACGCCGGGCACGAATAACTCCAAGATCACCTTTATGGATTTAGTTGGGGCCACGCCGCCCTCAACGGAATCGTGGCGAATGTGTGGTTCGCCAATGCTCGCCTGCAACCCGGCATTGAAATTGTGATCGCGGCAACGGGTTTGCGGGAGTTGATTCGGCAAGCCGACTGGGTGCTGACCGGCGAGGGTGCCAGTCGGCATTGCCAAAGTCGCTCAGGAATACAACGTGCCGGTGGTATGTCTGTCGGGCGGGTTGGGGCGCGATTATCAGGCGGTTTACGCCTGCGGCATTGCCGCGATAGCCAGCACTACGCCGCGCCCGATGGCGCTGGAGGCGTGTATGGAAAATGGGGCGGAACTCGTTGAAGACGAGGCGGAACGGCTGACGCGGTTGCTTGCGGTCGGGATAAGGTGTAGTCGCCTCTCTGTCAACGCCACTCTGCCTGTGAATATCCAGTGGAGATAAGGATTTTATGAACGGTTTATCAACGCGATTCCTGATCTTGCTCCTGATTGGACTCTGGTTTTCATCAGTGGCGCTGGCGGAAATTTCGCTGGGCGACCAGACCTTTTCGCTACGCGGTTTTGGCACTCTGGGTGGCCCCTACAATTTCGACGGTCAGGCCGGGTTTATCCGCAACAACAGCCAGCCAGAAGGCGCTCGCGGCGATGGCGTCGGCTGGGACATTGATTCCCGGCTGGGACTTCAGCTTGACTGGAAACCCCGTGAGGATTTTAGCGGCGCGCTGCAACTGGTCAGCAGATACCGCTATGACGGCAGCTTTACCCCGGACGTGACTTTGGCTTTCCTGAAGTATGCCTTCGACCCGGATTTGGAGATGCGGGTCGGGCGAATCGGCATTGATTTCAACTTTCAGGCGGACTCCCGCGATGCGGGCTACACCTATCTTTGGGTTCGTCCGCCAGTGGAGTATTTCGGTCAATCCTTTATGTCTCATGGGGATGGTTTCGACCTCACCGCGACGCACGAACTGGGTGAAGGCATTCTCCAGGGCAAGCTGTATGCCGGGCAGGCCAGCGAGACGGTTCCTACGGCGGCGGGGAATGAGTATGAGCTGGACGGCAGCGCGCTCGTGGGCGGATATCTTCAGTATCAGCGTCTTAACTGGCAGTTTCGGATCGGCTATCGAGTCTTCCAACTGGAAAACGAGACTCCTGCTGATCCACTACTCACTCTGGTGCAGGACACTGGTGTTCCTGATGCCATCGCCTTTGCCCAAAAAGCCCGTATTGCGGGAAAGCGCTTTAATCTCTTCGATATCGGCGTCGCCTATGACCAGGGGCCGTTGCAGAGCCAACTGTTTATCAAGCGATTTTCGTCCGAATCCATTACGTTTCCCGATTACATTTCTGGTTTCTGGTCTGTGGGGTATCGAATCGGGTCATGGACGCCTTATCTGGTGTATTCCAGAATCAAATCCGAACAGGACTCCTACGCGACCGGTCTGCCGGATATCCCGCCGTTTGATGCCCTCAACGCCAGGGTTATTCAAGCGTTATCACCCTATCAGTTCGATCAGCAGACCTTTTCTCTGGGGGTGCGTCACGATTTCGCCCGCAATGCGGATTTCAAACTACAACTGGACTTCATTCGCAATGATCGTCTTCCCTCCGCGTTGTGGACGGATTCAGACCCGGACTGGGACGGGCGGGCGACCGTGCTCAGCGCTACTTTGGACTTTGTGTTCTAGGACGGAGATCCAGTCATGCGCCGTTCAAAACCAGGTCAATGTTTACCTCGTGGAACCGGCGGTGGATCGCCGGTCTGGGCGTGGATCAGGCTTGTCGGGTTACTCGGTTGGTTATTCAGCGCGGGCCTTCCTGCCGAGACCTGCGATTTGGTGGTCATCGTCAACCCGCAAAGCGGCGTAGAGCAATTAACCAAGGCCGAAGTCATTAACATTTTCCTTGGCCGCCAAAAAAAACTGCCCTCCGGGAAAGCCGCGTTGGCGGTGGATTTGAATAGCGCAAACGCCGAAAAACAGCAGTTTTATGCACAACTGGTTAGCAAGGAGTTGGCTGAAATCAACTCATACTGGGCGCGGCTGATCTTCTCCGGGCAAGGATCGCCGCCCCGGCAAGCCGAGGCGACGGATGAAGTGCTGGACATCGTTGAAAATAACATTGGCGCTATTGGCTATGTCAAAAGCGCCCAGGTCAATCCAAGGGTGAAGGTGGTCTACACTCTGGGCCATTAACCAGCAAGATGCGCACTTCTCCCATGTCAATACCCCGGCAAACCAGCCTTGTTACTAGCGCGACTTTATGGATTTTGGTCGTAGTGCTGTTGGTCGGCGCTGTCTCTTTGTGGTGGGGCAACGCCCTGGCCATCGAACGGGAAACCACCCGCACCCAGAATCAACTGCGAGAATTGCTGGATACCGTCGAACGCCCCGCCAGCATTGCCTGTTTTCTGCAGGACCGGCAACTGGCTAACGAAGTCAGCCAGGGATTGCTCAGTAACCAGATTGTAAAGCGGATCGTGATTCGTGCCGGAGCAACCCTGCTGGCGGAAGCCGTCCGACCAACCGATGCGGGCGGTGTCCAACCGGTTATTGACGGAAATCCAGCCCATGTTATCCATCGCCCATTGCTTTCTCCGTTCAATCCTGACGAGACGGTTGGCGAAATTCTGCTTGCGCCTGATCCGGTGGCGTTGGAAAACCGGGTCGCCCAGGCTTCCTATTTCATCGCTATTCTGCTGATGGTGCAGATCGTGGCGGTTGGCGTCACCGTGGTGCTGGCGATTTACGGGTTGATTACCCGTCCGCTCCGGCAGATTTCCGACCGGTTACGCGACTTGCCCGCTGAGCAGGGCGTCAAACTCACCCACTCGGCCGGACACGAAAGTGATGAGATTGGCCGGGTGGTAAACTATATCAATCACCTGCTGAATC
>JAUPTV010000239.1 GCA_030917925.1 Pseudomonadota bacterium | reverse complement strand
GTGTGCTCTTCCGATCTTTACCCCCGGGGTAAGTCCAAAAGATAGTTACAGTTTTGTTACACAAGGGTTGCCAGTTCAGCCCGTCGCCACCAGCCGCGCTTCCCACTTCTCGCACCGCTGAACCGCACGGGCGAATCCGCCGAATCCGCCAGCGGCGCATAGTCGCCAGCCGTAGGCCGGATCAGTGTCAGCCGGCGTGATGCTGTGGACGCAATCGCCGCAACAGGGCGTGGCGGGCGATGGTTCAGGCGCGATCTGTTCGGCCCGCAACGCCTCGATCAGCGGCACCTTGTGGGCGCGGATATAGGCGCGTTGCGCGTCGGTTAAGCGGGAAGCGGGCGCGATAAGCAACCCGCCAGCGGGCGATATGCCAGGCACAAACCCGGCTTTCCGTAGCCTGGACAGGGCTTGCATCAGAATTCCTCCACGTCGGGAACGGATTCCACAGGAGGGGGGGTGGTCTGTGAATGATGTGAACCTTGTGAACCTTCTACGGCAGTTTTCCCGTAAGAGCTTTTTGAAAAATCAAGAAGTGAAAAAATAGCCTTTTCTGGTTCACAAGGTTCACAAGGTTCACGGTGATCAACAACGCCAATCCCAAGGTAAACAATCCCGACTCTGCGTTGTTCCCGCAAAAATCCACGCTCCGTCAAGCGCATACCCCACTTGCGTTGAGTTTCCGGGCGTTCGCCGGACTGCTCGCACCACCGGCAATAGCTGGCGTAAAGGTCAGCGGCCTTGGCTTCATACCGTTTTCCGACGATGCAGCACTCTCCAAGCCACGCGGCCAAAACGTCCATTTCGGCCTGATAACCGGCTGTGGCCTCGGCAACAGCGGCAGGTGGGCGCAACCCGTAGCGTTGCCAGTCCAGGCAACCAGCGATAGCCCACGCCAGAATGCCGGGGAGTTCGGCGGTCAATTTCGCTTCCATGTCCGGATCTTTGCGGGCCGGGCCGTCATCCGTGAACGTGACGTTGAACGGTATCAGCCGGATGCGCCGCCATATCGCGTGATCGGTTCCGCGAATTTCCGGCTTGTGATTCGTGGATAGCCACAACTTGTGGGTCGGCTTGAACTGCCAGAAGTCTTCGTGCATTCGCCGGGCGGTGATGGTGTCGCCGCCGGTCAATTGCTTGACCAGGGTTTCATTGAAGCGCCGCCCCTCGCCAGTTTCCTGACAGACCACCAGCCGTTTACCAAAAAGGTCGGCCTGCTCGGTAGGGTGTCGGCGTTGCTTGTCGGCCATCAGCAGATCAGGCGCGGCCTGAAACGCCAGTGCACCGAGTAGTTTTTGCAGGATATTGAGAAAAACGGACTTGCCGTTGCTGCCCACGCCATGACAGATCAGCAGCACCTGTTCCCGCACGTCGCCGGTGAGCGAATAGCCGACAGCCCGTTGCACAAAGCCAATCAGGTCAGCATCGCCGGAAAACGTGCTGTTCAGAAATTGCAGCCAAGTGGGCGCGGCGGTGGCGAGATCAAAGGGGATTTCTACATCGTGGGTAAGCAGGTCGCGCCGTTCATGCGCCCGCAATTTGCCGGATTGAAGGTCTACCGTGCCATTGCTCGCGTTCAGCAGGAAATGACCCTTGTCCAGGTCAGAATGATGGACAACCACCTTGTGGCGAGTCGCCAGCAACATACAGCCACGCTTGGCGGTTCCCTCCAACTTGCCGGCCAATTTCAGCAGCCAATCCACTTCATCATCAATTGCGGTTTTTCGCTCCAATAGCCGACTGTGTTCCTTGGTCAGCCCTTGCCGCTGTGCTGGATCAGCGTTGATTCGACTCAACAGCGCCGCCATTCTTTCCAAAAGCGATTGCTGTTCCTGGGTAAGCGTGATCGCCCGCGTTCGCAATGACCGGGGAACATCGGCTGATAGCCGGTCAATATCCAGGCGGGTATCAATCCGCCAATGTGAACCTGACCACAGCAGCCACTTATCCCATGGTGGACAGTAGCGAATATCCGCGCCATGAATGCCCAGTAGCAGGTCGGCGTTAGCGTCATCTGTGCCACGGTAGGGATTCAGTCCGGTTCCTGGCGCATCGTCGCCAGCGGGCCGCGCAGCCTTTTCTTGCCGGGTCTGCTGTTGACCACCATCGGGCCGCTTCCCGCTGTAGGTCTCCCGGCAACCGGCTATGGCCTTGTCGATACTCATTCCGCCATAGGTGCGGCCTGTTGCCGGGTCATGCACCACATCCCATTTGTCGCGCATCAATCCCGACTGGCGAAATAGCCTGTCCATCCGGGCTGCATCGTTCCCCGTCCAAAAGGCCAGGACGTTCAGCAAGGCCAAATCCGCCGATGAATGGTCGCCGCCATGTCCTGATAGGTCGCCACGCCACAACGCCTCGAAAACAGCCCCATTGGCGGCCTGGCGGGCCTTGTCGATAAGCGCGGTATCGTCAAGGGAAAGAGAAGTTTCCACAGAGGGGGGGGCGTTGCTACGGGCCTTGGCGGCTCCTTCTCCCTGGCCTGTGGAATCATCTTTACCCTTGCTCATGAATCGCCCATGCAGCCAGTCAAGGGCGTCCTGCTGCTCCGTAACAGCGTCGGCGCTTCCCGGCCATTGGTTGCCGGTGACAGTCAAATAGCGGTGACTGGGGTGACTGTAGACCTCCAACCACTTCACTTTCCCGCCTATCTTTCCCGACCGTCCGGGCTTGCCGTAGCACCAGATTCTGATACCGGTTCCACTGGGGGAAATTTCGGCATAGGTGCCAGCGAACCGCGCCAGGACTTCAATAGCTAGCGGGTCAAGCTCGCCGGTCGCCGGGTCGAAAACGTGGTCAAGGTCAAGGCCAGTCAGCCCGTCTGATTCCCACAGATTCAGCCCGACGCCCTCAAGATTCAGCCGCACGGCGGCGGCTACGGCGGTTTCAAAATCCGCCCACGTTGCCGGGTTATCGGTTTGAGCTTTGAGCAGCTTACCGTTGCTCTTGGCTTGGATGGGTGGCTTGGATTGCTTGCCCTTCCGCTCTTCGTAATGCCAACACACCCACTGGGGTAGGGCGCGAAGTTCAGCGGGGATATTTTGGAAGGGGTGACAAACAGACGTGTTTACGCCAGAATTAGCGACAGATTTCATCGTTCATGCTCCGTGATGGGGAGTGTGGATTGTTGGTAGCCGGGGCCTTGCAGGGGTTGCCGGCTACATCGAAGTTTAGGAGACCCGGCGCAATGCCGGGTTTTTTATTGGGCGTCCTTCCCGTCCCGAACGCGCCGCGCTTGCGCCTGGCAGTCAACGGCAATGACGCCAGTGCCTGTTCAATCGCGCTCTTGGTTTCCGTCCCTTCAAGCATCTTGGCGATAACTTCCCGGCCAATGCCGTATTTGACGCATTGGGCATAGTTGCGCCCGCCTATATCGCCTTCGCCGCTAAAATAGGATTCAGCGTTAAGGCTGATAAAATTTTCAGCCTTAATTTCGGACCAACTCGGATATTTCTCAAAAACTTCGTCATCCCAGAGCGCCGCCAATTCATCGGCCACCACGGACAAG
>JAUPTV010000238.1 GCA_030917925.1 Pseudomonadota bacterium | reverse complement strand
GCCGGTACACAACAGGGGCGAGGGGAGCGAGCCGCAAGGCTCTATGATACTGAAGCTGGCCAGTGGCAGAGCAGCTTCGATCCCCCGGATTATTTTGAAACTCAAGCGGCGATAGAACTCTTGCGGACCGCAGCGACGATCCGATCTTCCAGTTCGATGCGCGCCGCCAACGACTCACCCAGTCGTGACAGTTCCTCATCCAGCCCGGCCAACGCTGGATCGGACAAATCCCCATCATAACGATCATGGAAAGCCAAAGCGGCCTGAGTTGTGCGGCCAATATGGCCATAGCAGCGCCGGGCCAGTTCGCGGGCCTGCCGATAGGGTGAATCAGTAGATTGCTCCTCGAGAGCCTGAAAAACCTCGAACGGCCCCAGCGCCAGATAATCCACCAGCGCCTGCCGGAAACGCCGCAATTGATGACGCACCGGATCAGTGACGGTGAAGGGTTTAAGCGCAGACAGCCGGTGATACAACACCAGACTTTCCTGACGCGCGGCCAGCCATTTGGTGACCAGATCAGGTAGCGCTTTACTATGGACAGCATCAACGGTCATCGTGGCGTTCATTATGCAGATCCTCCGGGCAGTCAAGACTACTTTAATTGTTTTATCTTGTTGCCGTAATAGCTTACCGCGAATACGCATTCAATGCCAAACACCAAATTTCCCAACCTTTAGCCGTTCGCCTTTTAAACGCCGACCACCCGATCCCGCAGATAAACTGGCAGCGCCTGTTCTGCCGCAACCCACTCCCCGCGTCGGGCTGGATCAGCCGCCAATCGGGCCACATCGCCAGCCTGCGGATAGCGGTCGCCCAGCCAACCGTTCACCGTCAACCGCTGGGACAAGGCATCAGCATAGGCCAGCCAGCCACTGCCTGCGCCGAACCAGGGGCCGGGTGCGCCATTCACCAACGCTGGCGCACACACCCGCTCATCACCCACGGATTCCACCGTTTCGCCAGATACGCTCCAGGTTCCCCAGTACACCTCACCCATTCGGGCGTCCAGCGCGGTTGCTATCCGGGTCTGGCCGGTTTCCCGCGCCGCGCCCAGCGCCAGCGCCGCCAGGGTAGACACGGGAACGACCGGCACATCAGCGGCGAACGCCAGCCCCTGGGCGATACCGATTGCAATCCGCACCCCGGTGAATGCGCCAGGTCCCCGCCCGACAGCAACAGCATCCAACTGATTCATTGTCAGTTCCGCTTCGGCCAAAACCGCTTCGATCATTGGCAAAATCAGTGCAGCATGGCGACGCGGAGCCTGTTCATAACGTTCCCACACAGCGCCATCAATCCACACAGCAGCGGAACAAGCCTCGGTCGCAGTTTCCAGCGCCAGAAATTTCATCAGGGAACCTTTCTCAATAGCCGGCTCATCAAGATTTCCCGCGAGAGACCCCGGCCTTCAGACCGGGGAGGGATAGCGGGCGGCGCGGCAGTCCCCCCGGTGGGGACTGTTGAAGCGCCGCGTTTTTGGGTAACATCACCACTGCCTCCTATTCAAGACCTACCGCCGGGCTGGCGGAATGTGAAGTCTGCGGAGAGGATGTGAGACCTGGGGGAGTTGCCGGCTGCGGTTCAAACCGCGTAAGACTCCCCATTCTGGGGAATCGAATCGGCGAAAACCAAGCCTTAACTCCTCTGGGCAATCCTCTATGAAACAGAAAATCCTGATTGTGAGGTCAGGAATCCCCGGCCTTCAGGCCGGGGAGGATGTCAAGAATCCGCTGGAGACCGCCCAGGCCGTTTCCGCTCCCGGCGTTCCGCCCGTTCTCGATCGCCCATTGTCCGTTCCGTTCTCGGGCGAGCCGGCCGCTTCCGGTCCGGTTCCGCGCCATCAAAGGGACTGATATTCAACATCTGCTGCCGCACACGCACCCGTTTCAGATGCTGGAAAATCTCGGGCGGCATACCATCCGGCAAATCGACAGTGCTGTAGTCATCGTAAATCTCGATGCGGCCAATATAGCGGCCCTCAATCCCAGCCTCATTGGCAATCGCGCCCATGATGTTCTGCGGCGTCGCGCCATGTTCGCGGCCGACTTCAATCCGGTAACGGGTTTTATTCGAACTGAAATCGCTGGAACTGCGAGCGTCGCGCCGTTCTCCGCCACGCGGTGGGCGTTCCTCACGGTCCGGTCGGAATGGCGGGCGTTCCCGATCCCGACCTCGATCGTCATCCCGACTCCGTTCTCTTTCCCGTTCAGCGTCTTTGGGAATGGTGTCTTCAAATTGGAGGGGCCGGTCACGTTGCGCCAGATAGGCCAGGGCCGTCGCGACGTCATGCGAACTGACTTCCTGTTCTCGCTCAATTTCAGCGACGACCTGCTGAAAAAATTCCAGTTCCTGTGATGACAACACCTCACTGACCTGCTGCTTGAATTGCGCCAACCGGTGGCCGGTAATCGCCTCCTGCGTCGGCAACGGCATCTTTTCCACCGGCTGCCGGGTCGCCTTTTCAATCGTCCGCAACATACGGATTTCACGCGGCGCGACAAACAAAATAGCGTCGCCGGCGCGACCGGCCCGACCAGTGCGGCCAATGCGATGGATGTAGGCTTCAGGATCGTAGGGAATGTCGTAATTGATGACGTGGCTGATCCGCTGCACGTCGAGTCCACGCGCGGCAACGTCGGTCGCTACCAGAATGTCCAGCCCGCCGCCACGCAACTGATCAATGGTCTTCTCGCGCAATGCCTGGGTCATGTCGCCATGCAGGGCGGCGCTGGGATAGCCGCGCGCCTCCAGTCGTTCCGCCAATTCCGTCGCGGCCACCTTGGTCCGTACAAAGATCAATATGGCGTCCGCATCTTCAACTTCCAGCACCCGCGTCAGCGCATCGAGTTTATGCTGAACGCCAACCTGGCAGTAGCGCTGCCGGACCGTTGCGACGGTGGCGGTGCGGGTCTCTATCCGCACCTCCTGGGGATTGCGCAGATGACGATGCGCCACCCGGCGGATCGGCTCGGGCATGGTCGCGGAGAATAACGCGACCTGTTTGGTCGCCGGCGTCTGCTCCAGAATCCAGTCCACATCATCAATGAAGCCCATGCGCAGCATTTCATCGGCTTCATCCAGCACGACGGTGCGCAAGGTGGCCAGCGACAGGGTTTCCCGGCGCAGATGATCCATGACCCGGCCCGGCGTACCGACGACGACGTGGACGCCACGCCGCAGATGGCGCAGTTGCAGGGTCATGCTTTGACCGCCGTAGATCGGCAGGACGTGAAAACCGGGCAGATGACGGGCGTAGCTTTGGAAGGCTTCTGCAACCTGAATCGCCAGTTCCCGGGTCGGCGTCAGGACCAGCGCCTGCGGTTGCCGGTCGTTCCAGTCCAGTTTTTCCAGAATGGGCAGGGCAAACGCCGCGGTTTTACCGGTGCCGGTCTGGGCCTGACCCAGTACATCGCAACCTTCCAACATGGGGGGAATGGTCGCCGCCTGGATCGGTGTTGGCGCTTCGTAACCGAGTTCCTGGAGGGTTTTCAACAGAGCAGGGGACAGCGCAAGCTGTTCAAAATGTTCGATGGGAGATGACATACCAGATATTACCTGAATGAAAATCACTTGCAGCAGGCCAGAGGCTATCCGGCCCGAACAACAGCGAAGAGAAGGAAAAACCGCTGGCCAGTTCGATAATTCAGCCCGAAACGGCTACGACCCGGCGGCGGCGAAACTTGTTAATAATATGCCGACGCCAGAGCAGATCGGCAATCACGAACGTTGCAGCGCTGGCCATGACGCCAATGGTCAAAGACCCCACCAGCAACGGCCACCCCAGTTCACCCATTCGCCGCAGGAACCAGTCCAGCGACGGTTCAAACGCCCATTCCACTGGAGGCGTCCCGAGTAACCAGGCGCCGAACTGGTAACAAGCAAAGAAGATCGGCGGAATCGTCACCGGGTTAGTGATCCAGACCATGGCCACGGCCACCGGCATATTGAACCGCAACAGGGCAGCAGCGGTCGCGGCAAGCAGCATTTGCCAGGGCACGGGGACAAACGCGAAAAACATACCGGCGGCCAGTCCACGCACTGTCGAGCGGCGGCTAAAATGCCAAAGTCGGGGATCATGCAGCAAATCGCCGAGGAAACGCAGGTTCTTGTGCGAACGCAGTTGGTGGGGGTCGGGCAAGTGACGTTTAAAGAACTGCTTCATGGCAATAGTTGGGTAGATCAGCGCAACACGGAAAACTGAGACGGTGAAACCGCCTGAAAATTCAGGCGATAATTCTGATCAAATATAACCGAACTGCCTGACAAAGTATCGTTTCCAAAAATTAAATTTTGTTTGCCGGCCTGCAACCGACTACGCTTTTAGCGTATTCCCGAAATCTGCCCCCTAGTGGAGTATTCGCATGCGAATTCTAACAAAAAACATCCGGCTGGCCCCGCTCTGCCTGGCTATGGGTCTGGCCACGTTCAGTGTGGTCGATGCGGCGACCCGCGCCGATTTTTACGCTCAGTTCGATCCGGCTGCCGGCGTCATCCCGTTTCCCAACAATCTGCTGTTCAGCGGCTCTACCGACGGCACGTTGAATATGCTGGTTGCCGACCCGGATAATCTGGCCGATCCACGGGTTGCGATGAACGAACTGGACGGTTTCTCCACGGTTGCGCCGCTGACCGCACAGTTTTCCAGCACGATCAACGCCAGTACGGTCAAGGCGGGCAGTACGGTGCGCGTGTTTGAGGTGGAATTGGTCAATCCATTCCTGGATCAGGGAACGCCAGCACCGTTCGCGATCACTGCCATCCACCATGAACTCAAGGCTGGCGTCGATTATCAGGTCAATCTGCTGCCGCAGGACGAGACGCAGACCACGCTGAATATTCATCCCCTGCTCCCGCTGAAACCCAAAACCGGCTATCTGGTCACGTTGACTGATGGCATTCAGGATAGCGGCGGCTATAACGCCCTACCCTCGCCAACTTATGCGCTGACCCAACGGACTACCCCACTGGTGGATGCCAATGGCCACAGTGTGATTCCCGGACTGAGCGACGCCGAGGCGCAGGCGCTGGAGCCGCTGCGGCAACTGGTTAACAATCAGGAAAGCGCCGCCACCAGTCAGGGCGTCGCCAAAGACAGCATCGTGCTGAGCTGGACCTTCATGACCCAATCGATTGACGATGCGTTCATGGCGCTGGGCAAAGACCTCAAACCGCTGGGGATGGCAGTAAAATCGACCGGGCTGACGACTACAGCCATTGGCCTGGGACTCCCCGGCTTCTCCGACATCTACGCCGGGGGACTGGCGATTCCCTACTATCTCAGCAAGAACCAGCCGACCAGCGGTTACTGGCAGACTGCCGACAGTGGGGCAGTGACCCGCTACAATCCGCTGCCAGCGGCGACGACTGCGCCAACTGCGCCATTGCAAATCCCGGTGCTGATGACCGTTCCCAACGCCAGGAGCGGCCTGAGCAAACCTGCCAATGGCTGGCCGGTCGTGATTTTCCAGCACGGTATTACCAAAGACCGCACCAATCTGTTAGCCCTCGCTGACGCGCTGTCGTTCGCCGGTTATGCCGCCGTCGCGATTGATCTGCCGCTGCACGGCGTTACCGACGTCACCAACCCTTTTTACATGAAGGGCATGGAACGGACTTTCGATCTCGATCTGATCAACAACCAGACCAGCGCTGCTGGCCCGGATGGCGCTATCGACGCCTCCGGCACTCATTTCATCAATCTGAATAGCCTGCTCACCTCCCGCGACAATGTGCGGGAAGCCGCTCAGGATTTGCGACAACTCACCGCGACGTTGCCGCTGGTGGACTTGAACAGTGACGGCAACCCTGACCTTAACGCCGAGTCGATCTATTTCGTCGGACACTCGCTGGGCGCGATCACCGGCGCTACCTTCCTGGGCATTGAGGACAAGATTGCCAGTGCAACGTTGGGTATGGGTGGCGGCGGTATTGCCAAACTGCTCGATGGATCAGCCGCTTTTGGACCGATCATCGCTGCCGGACTGGCGTCAGTTGGCATCATCAAGGGTACGCCGGCCTATGAAAACTTCATGAGCGCTGCGCAAACAGTTATCGATGCCGGCGATCCGATCAATTACGCCACTGCTGCCGCCAGTCTGCATCCGATTCACTTGATTGAGGTGGTAGGCGGCGCAAATTCAGCTTCACTGCCCGACCAGGTGGTGCCCAATTCGGTTGAAAATGCACCACTGGCCGGTACGGAACCGCTGGCCAGAGTGATGGGGCTGCCATCGGTCAGTCGCTCGGTGTGGAATGACCAGGGCGTGCGCGCCATTGTGCGTTTCAATCAGGGGGACCATGGAACGCTGCTACTGCCCAATGCCGCCACCCTGGGCGTAACGGCTGAAATGCAGGGCCAGATGATCAAGTTTCTACAAACCGAAGGTGCGGAACTGGAGATTATCTATCACCCGGTCATCCAGCATTAACTTCGCTGTAACCCGCCCGGTCGTTGCATCCGTGACCGGGTGGCCACTGTTGTTAGCGCCGATCTCATCCACCCTATCACTGAGCCAGAGAGGTCAATTTTCCAATGCAACCCAAGAATCAACTTCCAGCGCCGATTGACATCCCTCCTATGAATAACACGCTCGTTGAGGTATTACAGGATCAGTTGCGGCAAGCCCGCGAGCGCGAGATGCGCCTGCTAGCCATGCTGGAGAATGAACAACAGGCGCGGCGCGACCTGGAGTACAAGGCGCAACTGCCGCCGCAACTGAAACCGCCGCTGCCGTTGAAACAGGAGCCGAGTCGCTATCGCGTCCTGTGGATCGTGTTGCCGCTCATCCTGGCGGCCGCCGCCAGCGCCACTCTGTTGTGGAATAAGTTCGGCGCAACCTGGCTGACTGGAAACCCATAACGCTGGAATCAAGCGGACTATTGGGCGTCCTGCCCGCGTCGGCCTCGCATTCCCTATTAATGAAGCTCCCCTTGGCAAACGCGCCGTTTGGAACTATCCTACGCACAAATAGCACTAATCAAGTGCTGATTGGATAAACCTTGGGGAGGGCAGGATGATTCGCATCACCCGTGAAGCCGACTATGGCATTTTGCTGATGACTGGGTTGGCGCAGACTGAAGGCCAGCCGCGCAGCGCCGCCGCCCTGGCGCAACAGCGCCGGTTGCCGCTGCCGATGGTCAGCAAGATTCTCAAAGCCCTGACGCGCGCCGGCTTGCTGAATTCGCAGCGAGGTGCACAGGGCGGCTATCACTTGGCGCGGCCCGCCATGGATATTTCCGCCGCAGACATTATTAGTGCGCTGGAAGGTCCGCTCGCTATTACCGAATGCAGTGCTGACGACGCCCATGAAGGTTGCATTCGGCAGGAGCATTGCGACGTCAGCGGGCATTGGCCACGCATCAATCAGGCCATTCATACCGCGCTGCAAAGCATCAGCCTGGTGGAAATGAGTCGCCCACAGTCGTCGCTTCCGGTACGTTTTCATCGACCGCATCGGACCGCAACCTTCAGCGCTGCTGACCATCTCGTCTAACCTACTGAATTCGCCTGCAGGAATCCTTGAAGATGACCGACAGCACTCTCGAACGCTTGGCCACCAGTGACTACAAATACGGCTTTATCACGGATATTGAACATGACACTGTGCCGCCGGGTCTGAATGAAGCGGTGATCCGGCTGATTTCGGCCAAAAAGCAGGAACCGGACTGGCTGCTGAACTGGCGGCTGGAGGCGTTTCGCCACTGGCTGACCCTGGCTACGCCGCAATGGGCGCGGGTTCACTATCCGCCGATTGATTACCAGGCGATTTCCTACTATTCCGCACCCAAGCAGAAAGGCGAGGGTCCCAAGAGCCTGGATGAGATCGATCCCGAATTGCGCCGCACTTATGAAAAGCTCGGCATTCCATTGGCGGAACAGGAAATTCTGGCGGGCGTTGCGGTCGATGCAGTGTTCGATTCGGTGTCGGTAGCGACCAGTTACAAGGGCAAACTGGCCGAAAAGGGCATTATTTTCTGCTCCTTCTCCGAAGCGGTGCATGAATATCCCGACCTAGTGCGAAAATACCTGGGTACGGTCGTGCCTTACCGCGACAACTACTATGCCACCTTAAATTCAGCGGTCTTCTCCGACGGTTCCTTCGTCTACATCCCGAAGGGAGTGCGCTGTCCAATGGAGTTGTCTACTTACTTCCGCATCAACGCCAGCAATACCGGACAGTTTGAACGGACGCTCATTATTGCGGATGAAGGCGCTTATGTGTCGTACCTTGAAGGGTGTACTGCGCCGCAGCGAGATGAAAACCAGCTTCATGCAGCAGTCGTGGAACTGATCACGCTGGACGACGCGACGATTAAATACTCCACGGTGCAGAACTGGTATCCGGGGGATGCTGAAGGCAAAGGCGGCATTTACAACTTCGTCACCAAGCGGGGCATGTGCCGGGGCCGTAATTCCAAGATTTCCTGGACGCAAGTGGAAACCGGTTCCGCGATTACCTGGAAGTATCCCAGTTGCATACTGCGGGGTGAAAATTCCGTCGGCGAGTTTTATTCCGTCGCCCTGACGCGTGATTATCAGCAGGCCGATACCGGCACCAAGATGATCCACATTGGCAAGAACACCCGCAGCACCATCGTTTCCAAGGGCATTTCCTCGGGACGGGGGCAGAACGCCTATCGGGGACTGGTGAAAATTCTGCCAACCGCAGAAAACGCGCGTAACCACTCGCAATGCGACTCGCTGCTCATGGGCGACCAATGCGGCGCGCACACCTTCCCCTATATCGATGTGCAGAATCCCAGCGCCCAGGTGGAACATGAGGCCAGCACCTCGAAAATCAACGAAGACCAGATTTTCTACTGCAAACAGCGCGGCATCAGCACTGAAGATGCGGTCAGCCTGATTGTCAACGGGTTCTGCAAGGAAGTCTTCAAGGAATTGCCGATGGAATTCGCCGTCGAGGCGCAGAAACTCATCGAATTGAAGCTGGAAGGCAGCGTGGGTTGAACGGCTGAAGACTGAAGATTTTAAAGACTAAACTCAGGATATCAAAAACATGCTGGAAATCCACAATCTGCACGTCACGGTCGAGGGTCGGGACATCCTCAAGGGCATCGACCTGACCATTCAACCCGGTGAAACTCACGCCATTATGGGACCCAATGGTTCCGGCAAGAGTACGCTGGCTAACGTCATTGCGGGCCGTGAGGGTTATACCGTGACCCAGGGTGGAATCCGTTTTGACGGTAAGAATCTGCTGGAGATGGATGCGGAAACCCGTGCCTGTGAAGGGCTGTTTCTGGCGTTCCAATATCCGGTAGAAATCCCCGGCGTCGCTAATCTGTATTTCCTGAAAGCGGCGGTGAATGCGGTCCGCAAATATCGCGGTGAATCGCCGGTAGACGCGATGGACTTCTGGGAACTGGTGCGAGAGCGCATGGAACTGGTAAAGATGGATGAATCCATGCTCAAGCGCTCGGTGAATGAAGGCTTTTCCGGCGGTGAGAAGAAGCGCAATGAAATCTTTCAAATGGCCGTATTGCAACCACGCTTCGCGGTATTGGATGAAACCGATTCCGGGCTGGATATCGACGCCCTGAAAGTCGTCGCGGACGGCGTGAATGCCTTGCGCAGCCCGGAACGCGGGTTTCTGGTTATTACGCATTATCAGCGGTTGCTGGATTACATTGTTCCCGACCATGTTCATGTGCTGGTCAACGGTAAAATTGCCCGCTCCGGTGGCAAGGAACTGGCGGTAGAACTGGAGGAGCAGGGTTACGCGCTGTACAACGAGGAACCGGGCCGGGCGCGCCGGGTCGCGGCGTGAGACCGCGATCATGACCGCGCCGCTCTTCTCTGACCTGTACCGCCAGCGGTTTGCCGACAGTATGGCCCGCCGCCATGAACCTGACGCCATCGCTAAATTGCGCCGCACCGCGTTGGATCGTTTCGGGAAACTGGGTCTGCCCACCCGCCAGCAGGAACTCTGGCGACTCACCGATTTGAGTGCTTTACAGCCCATCGCCTGGCAACGCCCCGGCGAGGCGTCCGTTAGCGCTGAGGTCTTGCCGACACTGGGTAAAACGTCGCATCGACTGGTTTTTGTCAATGGCCGGTTTACGCCGAGCCTATCGCGGCTGCGCAATTTGCCTGGCAACGCGCTGGTCGCCAGTCTCGGTCAGGCGCTGTTGACCCATCCCGAATTGATTGAGCCGCACCTGGAGCGTGTACCGGGTCTGAAAGACCATGCCTTCGCCACGTTGAACACCGCCTTCTGGGAAGATGGCGCACTGGTGCATCTGCCGCACGGGACGGTGCTGGATACGCCGATTCATCTGGTCTTCCACACCACTGGCAATCATCTGGCCGCACATCCGCGCATCCTCCTGACGATGGAGGCCAATACGCAAGCAACGGTAGTGGTTGAGTATGGCGGACAGGGCCAGTATCTCAATGGGCCGGTAGCGGAACTCGCGCTGGGCGAAAACGCGGTGCTGGAGTATGCCCAGATTCAGGAGGAAGCGCCGACCGCGTTTCATCTTGGCGGCATCCGGATACGCCAGGAGCGCGCCAGTCAGGTCCAATTACATCTGATTTCCCTGGGCGCTCAACTGGCGCGCACTGATCTGGAGACGCTGCTGGATGGTGAGGGCGCGAGTTGTCAACTGAATAGCCTGACCCTGGCGCGGGATCAGCAGTTCAGCGATAGCCATGTCCGGGTCGAACACGCGCAGCCGCATGGAACCAGTGAGCAAGTCTTCAAGGCGGTGCTGGATGACCAGGCGCGCACGGTGTTTGATGGAATGATCCACGTTCGCCAGCACGCGCAGAAGACCGACGCCCGCCAACTGAATCGGAACCTGCTGCTGTCCAAACAGGCGCAGGCCCAGGCCAATCCCCGGCTGGAAATTCTGGCCGATGACGTAAAGTGCGGGCATGGCTCCACAACTGGCTTTCTCAATGTCGATGCCGAGTTCTATCTCCGCGCCAGGGGCATTCCCGCCGTTCAGGCGCGGGCGCTGCTGGTGTACGCCTTCGCCAATGACAGTTTGAATCGCATCCGCCTGATGCCACTCCGCGAGCGCCTCACCCGGTGGCTGGCGACTCGTCTGGCGCTGGATCTGCTGGAGGGAGGCACCTGATGAGTACACTGGAACTGGATATTGCCCGCATTCGCGCTGAATTTCCGATCCTGCGCCAGCGGGTCCACGGCAAGCCGCTGGTTTATCTGGACAACGCGGCATCGGTGCAGAAGCCGAAGGCGGTCATCGACGCGATCACCGAGTGCTATACCGGCTACTACGCCAATATTCATCGCGGCGTGCATCTGCTGTCCGAACGATCCACTGTTGCCTACGAAAAGACGCGGGAGAAAGTGCGGGCTTTTCTGAATGCCGCCAGTACCCAGGAAATTATTTTCACGCGGGGAACCACCGAAAGCATCAATCTGGTCGCCAGCAGTTTTGGCGGTCAGACCGTCAAGGCTGGCGATGAAATACTGATTACCGGCATGGAGCATCATTCGAACATCGTCCCCTGGCAATTGCTGTGCGAACGCACGGGGGCCAAGTTGAAAGTCGTGCCGTTCACTGACGCTGGCGAGTTGATTCTGGAAGAGTATGAGCGGCTATTGGACGGACCGGTGAAACTGGTCGCCTTCGTCCATCTGTCCAACGCGCTAGGTACGCTCAATCCGGCTAGGCAACTCATTGAGATGGCTCATGCGCGAGGTATCCCGGTGCTGGTGGATGGCGCGCAATCCATCCCGCATTTGACCGTGGACGTGCAGGCGCTGGATTGTGAGTTCTACGCCTTCTCCGCCCACAAAATTTACGGGCCGAGCGGAGTCGGGGTGCTGTACGGTAAGAAAGCGCTGCTGGAAGCCATGCCGCCGTATCAGGGCGGTGGGGACATGATCCGACTGGTGACGTTCGAGAAAACCGACTACGCCGATTTACCCAACAAGTTCGAGGCGGGCACCCCGAGTATTGCTGATGTGATTGGGCTGGGCTCGGCGCTGGACTGGGTGAATGCGATTGGATTGGACGCGATTGCCGCCCATGAACACGCCCTGCTGGACTATGCGACAGTGCAACTCAGCGAAATTCCCGGCCTGAAGATCATGGGGACGGCGCGGGACAAAGCGGCACTGGTGGCGTTCACCATGCAGGGCGCGCATCCCCACGACATCGGCACCATTCTCGACCGTGAGGGCGTCGCCATTCGCGCTGGCCACCATTGCGCACAGCCGGTCATGCAACGGTATGGCGTCCCGGCCACCGCCCGGGCGTCATTCGCCGTCTACAACACCCGCGATGAGGTGGATGTCCTGGTCGCGGCCCTTTGGAAAGTCAAGGAAATGTTCGAGCTATGAACGACCTGCGCGATCTCTACCAGGAAGTCATCCTGGACCATAACAAGCGGCCCCGGAATTTCCGCATCCTGCCGCATCCCACTCATCATGCCGATGGCGTGAATCCGCTCTGCGGAGACCGGATCAGCGTCTATCTGGATATTGAGGACGAGGTGATTAAAGACATCACCTTTCAGGGGGCCGGTTGCGCGATTTCCAGCGCCTCGGCGTCGTTGATGACCGAAGCGCTCAAAGGCAAACCCATTGCCGAAGTGGAGCACCTGTTTGATGCTTTCCACGACGTGGTGACCACCGATTGCGAGTGCCCGAAGGGACTGGGCAAACTCAGCGTCCTGGCGGGCGTGCGCGATTATCCGAGCCGGGTCAAATGTGCCACCCTGGCCTGGCACGCTGTCCGCGCTGCGCTGGAAGAACATAAAGAAGCTGTGGTGACTGAATAAAGACTCCCCTCTCCTTCTGGGAGAGGGGTCGGGGGTGAGGGGCGACCAGCGCCCAGGAGAATTCAATCATGACCGATGCTAATGCTGTTTCCAGCCTGCCCGACGCCGATGAACTGGAAGCCCGGATTATCGAAGCGCTGAAGACTGTCTACGATCCGGAAATCCCGGTCGATGTTTATGAACTGGGCCTGATTTACGGCATCGACGTCGATCCCATCGGCAATCATGCCGACATACGGATGACCTTGACCGCGCCCGGCTGTCCGGTCGCGGGTTCGATGCCGGAATGGGTGGAGAACGCCATTCGGCATCGTGCCGGTATCGAATCCGTCAACGTTCTGCTGGTTTGGGAACCGCCCTGGACCCCGGAATTGATGTCGATGCGGGCCAAACTGGAATTGAATATGTTTTAAACATGATTCAGACGGTGAGGGCTGAGTAGTCACCGCCAGGCAATAATGCGGACTTCGCTGCCCCAGTCACCAAAAAACGGTTCGCCCTCGGCGCGGAGAATCAACTGGCGATCCCGGGGCATCGGCAACCAGACATTATCGGAATTGTAAGCCCAACTCGGCTGCGGCTGACCCACTGCATACAGATAGAACGCTGCTTCCCGCGTCCCCTCGACCCGCACCGAAATCCGAAAGCGGTGCGGACCGGCCTTGACATAGCCGGTCGCTACCTGCGCGTAGACCAGAATCTCCTTGGCTTTATCCGGCACTTGGGCGGGAATGCGGCGCACTTCATGACTCTGGCCACCGTTCGGCAACAGGCCCATGGGGATGTCCACCGCCCAGAAGTCCGCTGGGTTCCCGGCAGTTTCACCCAACCGCGCTACAACCGCAGTGTGTTGGGTCGCAAGCTGTTTCTGCAACCGGGTTAGCGCCGCCTGAGTATTGCGCGTTTCCTGGCGCAGACCGGTCAACGATTGTTGCGACTGCTCTTCCTGCCGTTGGCGCTGCTGCCCCTGATTGCGCACCTCGGTCAACATTTCTTCGATCCGCGCCATCCGGTTGTCCATGGCGTCCAACTTCGGTTCCAGGGTCGGTGCTTCGACCGGTAGCACCTGGGAGGGAGCCGCTGGACGGGGAGCCACTTTCGCCATAAACGACTGATACCAGGCGCAACCAGGCGTCACCGCCACGGTTAGCATGAATATCCCCGCCATTCTGGTCAAACTCATCGATTTCTCCCCGGCTTTTCCCAACCTTTGCTGGGTGCATTATAGCCGCCCAGCGCCGACGTGGTTTCACGGATTGCGGTATATTTACCCGATTATGCATCTGCGCTCCGCGGAGAATCTGATGAACGAACTCGATCTGTCCCAACAAACCCCCTTCACCGTCGATTTCAGCGTCGCTGAATTTGCTGACAACCCGGAACCACGATGTCCCTGCGTTCTGCTGCTGGATAATTCCTGGTCGATGAACGGTCAGCCCATCACTGAACTGAATCAGGGACTGGCTCTGTTCAAAGAGGAGTTGCTGGCGGACAGCCTGGCCGCCAAGCGGGTAGAAATCGCCATTGTCAGCTTTGGCCCGGTCGAGGTGGTCAACGAATTCCAGACTGCCGACCAATTCATCCCGCCGCATCTGACCGCCCAAAAGGATACGCCCATGGGTATGGCAATTTTGCAAGGGCTGGAATTGCTGAACCGGCGCAAGCAGCTTTATCGGGAAAATGGCATTCCGTTCTTTCGGCCCTGGGTGTTCCTGATTACTGATGGCAGTCCCACGGATGACTGGAAAGCGGCGGCAACCGAGGTGCGCATGGGTGAAGAAAGCCGCGCCTTCGCCTTCTTCGCCGTGGGCGTCGAGGGGGCTAATCTGGACATCCTGCAACAGATTGCCGTGCGCCAGCCGCTCAAGCTCAAAGGCTTGCGCTTCCGCGAACTGTTCCAGTGGCTTTCCAACTCGATGCGTTCAGTCTCCCGTTCCGTCCCTGGAACTGAAGTCCCACTGAGCAACCCGGCGGTTCCTGACGGGTGGGCTTCGATATGACTGAAGTCGGCGGCTGGCGTTATGTACAGGCTGCCGTCCCCGGCGTCGCACATCGAGTCAGCGGCAGCGAAGGTCAGGACGCCTGCGCCGTGCAGATGCTGACGTTGCCGGATGGCACGTCGGCGCTGGTCATGGCCGTTGCCGATGGCGCAGGCAGCGCATTACGGTCACGCGAGGGCGCGGAACAGGCTTGTCACACCCTGCTGGCGGAATGTGCGGCCTCGCTGTCTCAAGCGACGGCGACGGCGACGGACTGGAGTCCGGCGCTGGCCGAAACCTGGTTACACGCGGTGCAAGCCGCATTGATTCAGCAGGCCGAAGCGGCGGGCGTACCGATTCGGGAATTCGCCTGCACCCTGCTGGGCGCGGTGATTGCTGCGGACCAGGCGCTGTTCCTGCAAATCGGCGATGGCGTGATCGTGATCGGGACCGGGGACGGCTACCGACCGGTATTCTGGCCCCAGGGCGGGGAATATCCCAACGAAACCTTTTTCGTGACCGACGCGACTGCCGCCAGTCGCCTGGACAGTGTGCTGCTCACTGAAGCCATTACCGAGATCGCGTTATTGACCGATGGCCTGCAACCGTTGGCCCTGCATTATCAAACCCGCCAGGCGCACGAACCATTTTTTCGCCCCCTGTTCCAATGCCTACGCGATTATCCCGAAACCGGTTGCCCACTGGCACTGGCTACGGCGCTCGAACAATTTCTGGACAGTCCGGCGATCAATCAGCGCACCCATGATGACAAAACCCTGATCCTGGCCCTTCTGCCCACCCCGGAAGACCCCGGTGCCGAAGCTGTATAACAACGCCGGTCAACCGGTTGAACCCGGTCAGACCCTCGGGCGTGGCGGTGAAGGCGTGGTGTATGAAATTCCGGGTCGGCCCAACGTCGTCGCCAAGGTTTACCACCAGCCGGTCAACTCCGACAAGGCGCTGAAACTGGAAAACATGGCCCGGCAAGCGCATCCCGCGCTGCTGGACATCGCGGCCTGGCCGGTGGATGTGTTGCGGATCGGCGCAGGCGGTCCAGTGCAAGGATTCATCATGCCCCGGGTCACCGGTTGCCAGGAAATCCACAGCCTGTATGGCCCCTCGCACCGCAAGCGTGCCTTTCCTCATGCCGACTGGTCGTTTCTGATTCACGCTGCTCGCAATCTCGCCAGCGCCTTCGAGGCCATCCACGCTCGTGGCCACGTCATTGGTGATGTCAACCCCGGCAATGTCGTCGTGTCCGCCCAGGCGCTGGTCAAGCTCATTGACTGCGACTCGTTCCAGATCAGCGCCGGCGACCGGCAGTTCCCCTGCGAGGTTGGCGTCCCGCAATTCACCGCCCCCGAGTTGCAGGGCCGCTCCTTTCACGCACTGCGCCGCACCCCGGACCATGACGCTTTTGGCCTGGCCCTGCTCTGCTTTCATTTGCTGTTCATGGGCCGCCATCCCTTCGCCGGCCGCTATCGGGGTCGGGGCGACATGCCCATCGAACGGGCGATCAAGGAACATCGTTTCGCTTTTGGCCCCCACGCCGCCGACTGGCTGATGGAACCGCCACCGCATACCCTGCCCTTTACGGTATTACCCCGCCCGGTGGCTGATCTGTTTGAACGGGCTTTTGTACCCCTGACCGTGGGACAGGGCCGACCAGCGCCACGGGAATGGATCGCTACGCTGGAGCGACTGAATCGGGAATTGCGGCCCTGCGGGCAAAACGCCCTGCACAAATATCCGCGTGCGCTATCTACCTGCCCGTGGTGTGCGCTGGAACAAGGCAGCGGTGCCGCGTTCTTTATCGCGCCACGTCCCGCCACGCCCACCAATCCGATGGCCGGCCATCCCGATTTCGATCTGGAACGCGCCTGGAAACGGATTGTGGCCGTTGCTTCCCCCGGTTACGACGCCGTGCCGCATCCCGAACCGCCGTCCTCGATCACGCCCACCCCACTGCTGGAATCGCTGCAAAGCGCCCGATACCGTAACGCCATGAAAGCCGCCGTCTGCGCCGGTTCCGTGGTATTGGCGTCGCTTATTCACCCGGTGCTGATCTGGCTCTGGCTACCCCTGGCTGTCGCTGTCTGGTCATTGCTGCGGGATGGCGCGGTCCGCCGGGAATATCAGCGTCGCCGTCTGGCACTGTTCGCCGCCCGCCGGGAACGGGTGGAACTGCACACCGCCTGGCAGCAACAGGCCAGTGAACAGCCCTTCCTGACCGCTTTGCAAACTCTGGAAACCTTGCAAGATCGTTATCGCCGCCTGCCGGATGAGTTGCAGCGCGATTTACAAAGTCTGGAAGCGGATCAGCGCCAGATACAGGTGCAGACCTTCCTGGAAAATCACTTTATCGACGCCGCCCAGATTCCCGGCATTGGCATTACCGACCGGATGGCGCTGGAATCCTACGGGATTGAAACTGCCGCTGACGTTACCCCGGAGGCGTTGCAGGGCGTCCCCGGCTTCGGCCAGCGTCTCGGTCGGCAACGGTCGGCGGCATTGCTGAATTGGCGGCAGACGCTGGAACAGCAGTTTCGGTATGATCCCCGGCAAGGCGTCAGTCCCGCCGTCCTGGCCAATCTTCGCCAACAGCAGGTCCAGCAACGACTGGCGATAGAACGGGAATTACTGGCAGGCCCGGATGAATTGGCTAAACTCAGGGTAGAGATTCTCAAACAACGCGCCCAACTGAATATCGCCCTGATCCGTCAGGCAGTGCGGGAGGCCCAGGCTCAGGCTGATTTGCGGGTGTTCTACCCGCGCATTGACAACCTCTGGCCACGCCGCCGGGTTTAGTGGGCGCGAACCACATAAAGAGTCCGGTCATGGGTAGACGCAACGAACACACCCGCGAAGAACTGCGGGAAATTGCTTTGCAGGCCGCGGTGGAATTGATTACCGAACAAGGGCTGGCGGGTTTAAGCGCTCGCAAGGTGGTCAGCCGAATCGGGTATACCGTCGGCAGTCTGTATATGGTCTTTCGTAACCTCGATGATCTAATCATCCAGGTCAACGAACGCACACTGGAAATGCTCCACGCCCGGTTGGCCGCGGCGATCATCGACCATCCACCGCCGGCGGTGGCCATCCGCGCCCTGGCGCAGACTTATATTGATTTCGCCCTGACTGAAACCCGGCGCTGGCTGGCCATTTATCAGCATCGCTTGCCAGAAGGCGAATCGCCGCCTGAATCGTTTACTGAAAAAGTGGCGCAACTATTTGAAATGGCGCAGGAGCAGTTGGCGCAACTGTGCCCCTGGCGTTCACCGGAAGATATTGCCCTGACAGCGCGAGCTTTGTGGAGCGGGATTCATGGCATCTGCATCCTGGGCTTTGACCATAAACTGGAGGTCGCTGGCGGATCGCCCGTTCAGGCGGTCGCCGATTCGCTTCTGGAGTATTATCTGGCGGGATTTGTTCATCCAACAACATCCCGAACGCGCTAAAACTCCCAGCGGAGTTGCGCCATAATGCCGTGCTCTTCCAAGTTCTCGTAATCCAGATAGGTCCGATATTGGAGCAAGGCAGACGGCCCGCGCTTGAATCGCGCCATGAGTCCCAAACCCAGCCGGAAATAATCGGTATCCACCGGATCCATTGCTAAATTAAAGAAATTATCAGCGGTTATTCCGCCCTGCACAAACTGACCTCTAACAAAATAGGCATCATCGTTAAACTCATGCAGCCAACTGAACTCCATTTGTGGCTGTAAAATGCCCCATGATAAGTCCATCGAATAACTGGCTCTTCCGCCTACGCTTGAAACCAGTGATCGCAGATTCTGGCTATCAATCGCTACCGCCCAGGAGGCGTCGCCGCCAGGGGTTCCGGCTTGCTCCTGAAAACTGTCTACATCAGAGGTGAGATAACTCAGACGGACTTCCGGGCCAAAGGTAAAATTATTGTGTCTGAATCGGTAACCTGCGCCCACATCAATCAGAAACTGTCCCCCGCCATACTGGCTCACCAAATTCTGGTTAACACTGGCGTCCTGCAACTGATAAGCCACGTTACGTTGTTGATTATAATCATACCGACCGTAGTTAATCATTCCGTCAACATAAAATTGATCGGAACGGTAATAGGTTCCATACAGCGACAGGCTATAACCGGTCGCATCCAGCGAACCGCCCTCATTATCCATATCACTGTCCATGACGGCGTAAGACAATGCAGTTCCCAAAACCAGTTGATCGGTGAATCGATAATCGATCCCTGCGGTCAATGCACGGGTTTTAAACTCAAATCCTTCCTGCCGGTCGGTACCTTCCCGGTCGCCAAAATCAATAGCGCCATTGATAAAAATACCCCAGGCGTTGCGACTGGCTTCCACTGGCGCACTGGGACCGCCGCCCCCGGTACTGGCCAGCAGGTAACGCAAATCCTGGCCGGACAGCGTCCAGCCGCCGCGCTGAATATTCAAACGGTCAAAATTGATGCCCATGACGCCGGTGCGTAATGCAAACAATCGGGCCTTGATGTTCACCGTCTGGGCTTGTGCACTGGTCTGGGCGACCTCGGTAGCGGCGGCGGCCTCTTCCGGGGTAATTTGCTCCAGCGCCCGTCCTACGCTCGGATCACCCTGCGCGGCGGCAACGACCAGCGCATTGCAGTTCTGCTGGAAACTGGTCTGACCCGTTTGCTCAACGCATACCCCGCCAATGACGCTGCCGATTTCTTGAGCATTAGGATCCGTGGTGGTTTCCTCAAGCGTTTCCTTGACCTGCTCTTTTTGCTCTTCCTTGGTCGCCACCGTCACCGTCACCGTCGCGTTAGCTGTGCGATTTGACCCATCCCTGATCGTGTAGCTAAAGCTGTCGGTCCCTTTGAAATCCGGTTCCGGGGTATTGGTGACGGCATCCCCACTGCTCGACGCCGCGCCGTGGCTCGGCGTCCCGACTCCAGTCAGTACGATGTCGGTCCCCGTATCATTCGCCAGCACATTGATCGTCACCGCCTGCTCCAGGACCGTGG
>JAUPTV010000237.1 GCA_030917925.1 Pseudomonadota bacterium | reverse complement strand
CTTCAAAATCATAGCCGGATTCCTGGATGCGATACCAGATTCCAATAATGGGATCAACATCGCTCATCGCCGATCTCCTGCAGCAGGTGGGGTAGTTCTATGGGTTCACGGTCTTTATCGCCATTTTGACCAAGGACCCCGGAACAATTCAACCCACCGCTGCGGAAATTTTGGATGCAGGACTTCCCGTCGCCTGGCCCCCACGCAGGAACGTGGGAACCGGAGCGTGACTACCTTAGCGCGTTTCGACTGTCCGACGAACGGGAAGGGGCTGAGCCGCGCCAACTGGGACCCTGACTGCGGGAATGACTCGACCGGGCCGGTTCGGCGCGGGCGGTGTGACTGCTGGACCGGGGCGCACGACTGGGCATCGCGCCACGATTACGGCCATTCGGAATCGGCTCGGCCTTGATGCGCGGATCGGGTTCAAAACCCGGCAGCACGTCTTTAGGCAGCGAACGCTTGAGCACTTTCTCAATATCCGCCAGTAACTTATTCTCATCCACGCAGACCAGCGAGACCGCTGCGCCTTCCGAACCGGCGCGACCGGTGCGGCCAATGCGATGGATATAGTCTTCCGGCACGTTGGGCAATTCAAAATTGACGACATGCGGCAATTCCACAATATCCAGACCCCGGGCCGCGATGTCAGTCGCAACTAGCACCGGGAGTGCGCCGTTCTTGAACTGCGCCAGGGCATGGGTCCGCGCCGACTGGCTCTTGTTGCCATGAATCGCCAGCGACGCAATGCCGTCGCGGCTCAACTGCTCGGACAGTCGGTTAGCGCCGTGCTTGGTACGGGTAAACACCAGCACCTGCCGCCAGCCGTTCTCCTTGATCAGATGTGCCAGCAATTCCCGCTTCCGCTCCCGATCCACCGGATACACCCGATGGCTGACCGCTTCTGCCGGGGCGTTGCGGCGGGCGACTTCGATCAGCGTCGCGCGGTTCAGCAAACTGTCGGCCAGGGTCCGAATTTCATCGGAGAAGGTCGCCGAGAACAGCAGGTTCTGCCGTTGCCGGGGCAGCAGCGCCAGCACCTTTTTAATGTCGTGGATAAAACCCATATCCAGCATCCGGTCGGCTTCGTCCAGCACCAGCACTTCAACACGCGACAGGTCCAGCGTGCGCTGACCGGCGTGATCCAGCAGACGGCCCGGCGTGGCGACCAGGATATCTACCCGATTGCGCAGTTGCTGGATTTGCGGCTGGATGCCGACGCCGCCGAAGATGACCATCGACTTCAATTTCACATATTTGCCGTATTCACGGACGCTTTCCTCAACCTGCGCGGCCAGTTCACGGGTCGGGGTGAGAATCAGGGCGCGGATCGGCGCACGACCGCCCGCTTGGGCGCTGCGGCCGTTATCCGTCGCCAGGCGCTGCAAAAGGGGTAAGGTAAAACCAGCGGTTTTGCCGGTGCCGGTCTGTGCGCCAGCGAGTAAATCACCACCCGACAGCACGGCAGGGATCGCCTGTTGCTGAATCGGGGTGGGCACGGTGTAGCCGCGTTCAGTCACCGCACGAACGAGCGCATCGGACAGTCCAAGGGAAGCAAACGACATGAGACTCCAAAAATTTCAAGGCAACATCGGCCTGTCGCCGGAGGTCGGCGCCAGTCTTGGGCAGATGGATAAGAGAATTGACCAGAATGGGCGCGGCGGGAGACTGGAACAATGCCACGGAGGCGCAGATTAACAGAACTCCCCGCATTAAGCTTGCGAAATCCGGGAAACTGGCGAACGCTTGACCGGCTGTCTACATTTCAAGATTGCTTCCTCAACAGCATTCCAGGAAAGGCCATACTCGCTTTTCCCGATGATCGCCGGACTTCCAGACCGGCGGCGACCTGAACCCCGATGCTGCCACAACGCCCGACCCCCTGCCCACGATATGCGGGATTTGTTTCGACCGCCGCCAAGAGGCCACGCCATGAAATTTCCATACGCTTTAAACGACTTCGGGACCCTGATCCAGGAAGGCTATTTCTATCAGGATCGGACCGACCGGATTCCTTTGCTGGAAGAGGCCGGGCGACAACTCATCTTCATCCGCCCGCGCCGCTTTGGGAAAAGCCTGCTGCTCTCCATGCTGGAGCATTACTACGACGTGAACCGCGCCAACCAGTTTGAGCGCCTGTTCGGCCACTTGGCGATTGGCCAAAGCCCCACGCCGTTGCATAACCAATACTTCATCATGAAATGGGATTTCTCGCTGGTGAAGGCTCAAGGCGACCTGAAAGGCATCGAAATGGCGCTGTATCGCCATGTCAACGCCGCCATCCAGGACTGCGCTGTCCACTATGGCTGGAGTGATATTGACATCATCCCGGAGGATGCGGTGGTGTCCCTGTCGTCGCTGCTGCGCCGGGTGCGTCAGGAAGCCCATCCCCTGTATCTGCTGATCGATGAATACGATAACTTCGCCAATGAAGTCCTCATGACCGGCCGCCGGCAGGAATTTTATGAAGGCTTGCTGTATGGCGAGGGCGTACTGAAAAGCCTGTTCAAGGCGGTCAAGGCCGGGGCCGGGCGCGGGATTGACCGGGTGTTCATTACCGGCGTTTCCCCGGTGGTTCTCAGCGACATGACCAGCGGCTACAACGTCGGCGAAGATATTTATCTCAAGGCGGCGTTCAATGATCTGTGCGGGTTCACCGAGGCCGAAATCGCCGCGGTGCTGGAACGGTTGGCGGCGGAAGGCGGTTCCTGGTCCCCGACAGAAGCCCTGGACCTGATGCGCACCTTTTAAAACGGAAATTGTTTCAGCCCGGACAGTCACGAACAGATTTATAACCCAACCCTGAGCCTGTATTTTCTCAAAGCTCTTCAAACCGAGGGCCGCTATCCGCGGGACATGCTCGACGAGAATCTAGCGATGGATCGCAGCAAATTGCGCTACATCGCGGAGTTGCCCCATGGCGAGGAGGTGCTGGCTCAGGCCCTGAATGGTGAGGAAGGGATTATCATTCCGCGACTGGCCAAACGCTTCGGCGTCGCCGATGTGCTCATCGCGGTCAAGGATCAGCCGTTCATGGCCTCCCTGCTCTACTATTTCGGTGTCCTGACCCTCACCGGCCAGACCGATTTTGTCGAGAGCATCCTGAACATCCCCAATCTGGTCGCACGCTCCCTGTATGTCGAACGGCTCCAGGAAATGTGGCTGGACACCTACGAAGACAAGACCCGTATCCCACAATTACGCAAACACTTCTGCCAGACCGGCGACCTCCAACCACTAGCCGACTTCATCGAACAGCGCTACTTCCCGATTCTCTCCAACCGGGACTATCGCTGGAGTAACGAGTTGATGGTCAAGATCGCTTTCCTGACCCTGTTGTTTGATGATCGGCTGTACATGATGGTCTCGGAAACCGAGATGGATCATGGGTATATCGATCTGAGCCTGATCGTGCGCACGGACCGGCGCACGGCGAAGGCCCTGGATCTGCTGCTGGAATTCAAATACGTCGACTTGAAAAAGCTGAAACTGACCGGGGAGCAGGTTCGGGCCAAATCGATGGCCGAACTGGCGGTGCTATCAGCGGTGAAAGCGGAACTGGATGCGGCGGCGGATCAGGCGCGACGGTATGGGGCAGCTTTATCCGAGCGGTACGGACTGACCGATCTGCGCCTGTTTGCGGTGGTGGAGATTGGGTTGGAACGGGTGGTGTGGCAGGTGGTCCGGTCAAGCACCGCGCCGATCCCTGGCGCGGTGAACCCCCCGGTTAGCGGATGAGACCAGCAGGGCCGAGCACCCGGTAGCGGTATTCCGAGGCCGCCTGGAAGGCTTCATGGACCAGGCCGGGATCGCGGGTCTGGTTGAGGGCCTGGACCCAATGGGCATAGCCCGGGGCGTCCGGATCGCGGTTGAGGAAGCCCCGGTAGTAGAAGTCGACCTGGACCGGGTGGACCAGGGCGGTGCCGACCGGCGCGGTCTGGGTGAAGGCCAGCAGTACGTCGCCCCAGTCGGCACCCTGTTCGATCTGGCGCAACCAGTAGGTCAGCCGGGCCGGTGAGGGGGGCCGGTTGAAGACGTGGTGGTGCAGTGCGGTGATGAACGCGGTAGCGTCGGCCAATCCTTGGGCGAGGAAAGCCGGGCTGGCGATCAACGCTTTGGCGATGTCAGCCAGGGCTTGGCCTTGCTGCCACTGGGCCACCCCGCCAGCCAGTTCACAGGCGTCCGGGGTGCGGTTCAAGGCCGCCTGGTAGAGTCGGGCTATCGCTCCGGGGCCGTTCTGAAACTCGCCGGACTGGTAGAAGCCCTCGATGACCCCGCCCCGGGTGGCTTGACCGGTGCGTAACGCCGCCAGCCAGTTGGTCAGACCGGCGGCATCTGGTTCCCGGTGGAGCAGATCGCGGTAGAGTTGGGCGATAAAGCCGACAGGATCGCCGAAGATGTTGTTGTCCTTCGCGAACGGATCCGTGCCCTGATTCGCCTCGGTACCGTCCGGGACGCCGTCGCCGTCACTGTCGGGTCCCAATCCCCACGGGCAGATCAGCGGCGGTTCGCGGCTGATCGTGATGATAAATGCCTGCTGCGCCAGCAGATGGCCCTGGCCTTCGTCAATGACCTGAAGGGTGAACGCCATGGCCCCGGCGGTGGTGGGCGTCCCGCTCAGCACGGCTTCCGGGGGCGTCGGCTGGCTAGG
>JAUPTV010000236.1 GCA_030917925.1 Pseudomonadota bacterium | reverse complement strand
GGTAGCGGGCAAGGTGTGGTGACGCAGCGCCAGCAAGACCTTGATCAATCCCGCAACGCCGCTGGCCGGTTCCAGGTGGCCGATGTTGGATTTGACCGAACCCAGACCACAACTTTGGGCCGGCAGAGTCATTTGCCAGCGTTTCGCCAGTTCCGCAAAAGCCGCTTGAATACCCTCGACTTCAATCGGATCGCCCAACTCGGTGCCAGTGCCATGCGCTTCCAGATAGCTGATGGTGGCTGGCGGGATGCTCGCAGCGCTCCACACCTCGGTCAACAGCGCCGCCTGTGCCTCGGGATTGGGCGCGGTCAACGAACTGGCCCGGCCACCGTGATTGACTCCACTGGCCAGCAGTACGCCGTGAATGGCGTCACCATCCGCCAGCGCTCGGGACAGTGGTTTAAGCACCACTACACCGACACCCTCGCCACGGACATAGCCATCAGCGGCGCGGTCGAAGGTGCGGCAACGCCCACTGGGCGACAACACGCCCATCGCGTCCACCAGCGCCGAACTACGTTCCGCCAGCAACAGGTTGACCCCGCCCGCCAGCGCCAACTCACATTCCCCGGCGCGCAAGGCTTGCATCGCCCGATGCACCGCGACCAGCGAACTGGAACAGGCCGTATCCAGCGCCTCACTGGGGCCACGCCAGTCGAGCAGCCAGGAAATCCGGTTCGCCAACAACGCATGGGTCGTCCCGGCGACCATTTGCGGTTCTGCGACCTCGCGCAACAATTCCAGATAGTCGTTGGATTGAACGCCCACAAAGACGCCACAGCGGCGTCCAGCCAGGGCCGAGGGCCGATAGCCCGCATCCTCCAGCGCCCGCCAGCTTTCCTCCAGAAACAGCCGTTGCTGGGGGTCCATCAATTCGGCTTCATGCGGGGAAATCTGGAAGAAAGCGGCATCAAACCGCTCGGGATCAGCGATGAAACCGCCCTGCGTGACGCCACGAGCCAGTCGTTCTGCGGGCGGTGAGCCAACCAGATCATCGCCAGCCGCCAGATGTTGCCAATATTCCGCTAAATCAGGTGATTGCGGGAAACGCCCGCTCATCCCGATAACTGCGATGGGTTCGAGATGAGAAACCACAGAAGATAGAGCGCCAGCCGCTTCCCCTCCTTGGATAAGGAGGGGTGGCGCGAAGCGCCGGAGTGGTTCGACCGCTTGGGAAGTCACATACCGTTCTGCCAAATGGGGATGCGTATCCAGCAAATGCTGGCTCAAATCCGCCACTGTCCCATGCGCGTAGAACACCGTCGGACTGAGATCGATGCCCAACCGCTGACCAATCGCGATAGCGCTTTCCTTGAGCAGAATCGAATCGAAACCGTATTCGCTGAAACTGACCTGATCTTCCAGTCGCTCGATGGGCAATCGGGTGACTTCGGCCAGCCATTGACGCAGTTCCTGACGTAAGAGCGGGCGGGATTCGGGGTTCGGGGTTCGGGGTTCGGGTGTCCCCCGGTTCAAGTAGTTCAACAGCTTGTCCCGATCTCCTGCTGCTGCCAGCACTGCCGGTTCGCCCAGCGCCAGCGCCTGTTGCAGGATTTGCCCGCCCTGTTCAGCCGTGAGGGGTTGAATCCCGGAAATCTGCTGGAACAACGCTTGTCCCTGGTCAAGGAACCGCATTCCGCCACTTTCCCAGAGTGGCCATTCCACCGCGACCGTGACGCCTTGCCGGTGTCCCTGCTGTCGCCAGACTTCCCGGCGTGTGGCGAATTCACTGAGGAACCGGTTAGCGGCGGCATAGTCGCCAAAGCCGAAATCGCCGACCGTCGCGGCCATTGATGAACACAGCAGGAACGCCCGCAAGGGTTGATCGCGGGTGAGTTCATCAAGCAGCACTGCGCCCTGGAGCTTGGCGGCCAAGACCGCCTGCCAGTCGCTTTCACTACGGGTTTCCAGGGGCCGGGGATCGAGAATCCCGGCGGCGTGAATGATTCCGTGCAGTTCGCCGAAATGGGTGTGAATCGCGTCCAGTGCGGTCTGCAACGCTTCGGGTTGGGCTACATCAGCGCGGAAATAGCGGGCTTCTGCGCCCAGTGCGGTCAGTTCATCCAGTCGCTGTTGCCGGGTACTGTCCAGAGGGGAACGGCCCAGTAATGCGAGCCGCACCGGTTGCCGCCGCGCCAGTTCTTTAGCCAGAGCGAATCCGACGCCGCCGAGACCGCCGGTGATGAGCACGGTTCGGAGTTCGGGGTTCGGGAAGCGGGGCGCCGAGTCAAGCGGCGTCACGGTTTCCGTTTGTCGACGCCCATCCTGATAGCGGATTGCGCCAACACTGGACTGGGCGAACTCAATCCGGGTCAGCATCAGCAGGCGGTTCAGTATCCGATCAGCGCTACTTAGCGCGATGCTGCACAAGGTTAGAGTGCGGCCCGTTGCGGCGAGTGACCGTGCCAGTCCGGCCACCGCACTATGCGCCGCACCCGCAACCGTGGCCGCATCGCTATGGCAGAACAGCACTCGCGTCGGCGTTTTCGTCGGAATCAGGGCGCTGGTCAAGGCCAGCATCGCATGGAGTCCGATGGCCAGCGCAGTCGTCAGGGCGGGCAGACCTTCGCCGGGGAGGTCAGCGATAGCCCAGCCGTGCCAAATGGCACCGGGGACGATGCCACGTTGCCGCAACTCGTTGAGCAATTGGCGATAGTCAGCGGTTTGCGCCGGTTGCAGGGTGAGAGTTTGCGCATCGCGCCAGTGGTACTCAGCGCCGGGAATGACTTGAATCACCGTCGCTGCCTGGGCGCGGCAGGCGGCAGCCAGCGCGGCGTCTTCGCTGAACAGGAGCAGCGGGCTGGGCAAAGGCGCAGTCGCGGTCAACGGGGCATCCTGCCAGATTCGTCGGAATAGCCAGGAAGGTTCGAGGTTCGGGGTTCGGGGTTCGGGGTTCGGTTTCGGATCGCACCAGTACCGCTCACGGGCAAAGGGGTAGGTCGGCAACGATACCCGGCCCACGGTTTCCTCAGCGTATAGCCGCGTCCAGTCGATTTCTCCGCCCTGTTGATATTCGTTCGCCAACGCGGTCAGCGCCGACCCGGCACCAGTTCCCCCCGGTGGTAAAGAGGCGCTTCGGCATTGCCGGATGAGATCAGGGAAATCCGCTGCCACGAACGCCGCCCGGTGGGCGAAATGCGTCCGCCCCACGTTCAACGTGAAACTGACATCGCCGGGATACAGCGTTGCCCCATCCGTTTCCAGAAAGTCCGCCAATTCGGCCAACCGTTGATCGAGAGCAGTGGCAGTCTTGGCCGAAACCGTGAATAACCAGGGACCATTGCACCGGTTCGCAGAGGGCAGTGGCGGCGCGGGATCAATGACCGCATGGGCATTCGTGCCGCTAAAACCGAAAGCACTCAATGCGGCCCGTCGGGGTTCCGGCCAGTCGCGCAGCCGGTCGTTGACGTAGAACGGCGTGTTTTCAAAGTGAATCCGGGGATTGGGTTTCTGGAAGTGCAGCGACGGCGGTAACTGACCGTGTTGCAGGCTCAATAGAATCTTGGCCAGTCCAGCAATCCCGGAGGCGGCAGCGGTATGGCCAATATTGCTCTTGACCGATCCCAGGGCGATGGACTGACGAGGCAGCACGGACGGTCGAAAGGCTTCGCCCAGAGCGCTGACTTCAATGGGATCGCCCAGCGTGGTGCCGGTGCCATGCGCTTCGATATAGCGAATGGTCGCCGGGTCAATGCCCGCTTGTTGGTAAAGCTCGCGAATCAGCGCCGTTTGGGCGTCGCCGCTAGGCGCGGTGATGCCGTTAGTCCGGCCATCCTGGTTGGTTCCCGATGCGATGATGACGCCATAAATATGATCACGGTCGGCCAGCGCCTGCGCCAGTGGCTTTAACACCACCACGCCCACACCTTCGCCGGTGACGATGCCATCAGCGGCGGCGTCAAACGTCCGGCAACGGCCCGTCGGGGACAGCATCCCGGCTCGACTCATCAGAATGAACGGCCGTTCGCTGAGATACAGGCTGACGCCCCCGGCCAGCGCCAAATCGATATCGCCGCGTTGCAGCGCCTTGCAGGCCAGATCCATGGCGACCAGGCCCGATGAACAGGCCGTGTCCAGACTCAGGCTGGGGCCTTTCAAATTCAGCGTGTAGGCAATACGCGCTGCCAGAATCGAGGCGGCATTGCCGAGCATCTGGTAAGCATCAGGCGTGTGGCTATGGCGTTGCAGCAGATCCGCGTACTCGTTGCCCAGCACCCCGGCGTAAACCCCGCAGCGCATTTTGGCCAGACTGGATTCCGCGTAACCGGCATCTTCCAGCGCTTTCCAGCACTCTTCCAGGAACAACCGCTGCTGCGGGTCCATGGACTCCGCTTCACGCGGCGACAGATTGAAGAACAGCGGATCGAACCGGTCGTAATCGTCGAGGAAAGCGCACCATTTGCCATAACTGGCATCCGTGCGCTGAGGATCGGGATCATAGTGCTGGTCAATACGCCAGCGATGCGGCGGTACTTCGCCGACCACATCCACGCCAGCGGCCAGATTGCGCCAAAACTGGCGGTGATTGGCGGCACCAGCAAAGCGAGTGGCCAAGCCGATGATGGCAACTGGAGCATTTCTTGATGGTTCGACGCGAGTTTCCGGCAACACATTCCCCTCCTTGGATAAGGAGGGGTGGCGCGTAGCGCCGGGGTGGTTTGACTCTTGCTCTTGGTAGGGAGGCGCTTGATCCAGACGGGTCTTGATAAGCTGTCCGCCATGCTCCCGCGTAATAAACGCCGACAAGTCATTGATACTAGAGTGGTTATATGTCACTTCAACGCCGAGGCTCAGGCCGAGCGCCTGATTGACCGCATCCAGGAACCGCAACCCGGTCAGCGAATCCATGCCCAGTTCCGCGAACCGGGCATCCGGGTCAATCTCATGAACCTCAAATTGCAACACCGTCGCCAAGTGACGACGCAGCAGGTCAGTCACGGTTTCAGCAGAGGAATCGGCAGCGGGCGGCATACCGGGAAGAACCTGACCATAAGGGGTAGCGTGTTCCAGCATGGCGCGATTGGCCTCTAAAAGGGTTGATGGCGCAGTAGCGACATCCTTAATGAGGGTCAGCAGCAGGTAACGGATCAGGCACAGTTGCAGGGCTTTGCCGAAATGATCCCAGGAGCGGTGCGTGCGAATCAGTAAATCAATCTGATCTGCACTGGCCGGATCAGCCTGCAATTGCGCCAGGGTGCGGTCGAAATCGGCGTCATGCAGACCATGAGCGATTTCCACGCTGGCATCGACGCAATCGACAATCCGCAGGCCATGCTGGCTTAACAATTCGCTGTATTGGGCATGATTCAGCGTGAAGGAGCCGGTATCGGGCAACGGTACGGCGGTCGTTGGCGCAACACAGTCAGCGAGAACCAGTTGCCCGGCGGGATTCAGATGGCGGGCGAGATTGGCGAACAGCGCCGGTTTATCGGCGATGTGGTGCGCCACTTCAACGCCCATAATCAGATCGAACGCGCCGGGGAACGGGTCAACTGCGCTGTCCCGTGCATCGACCCGCAGCCGGTCGCCCAGACCCGCAGCGGCAAACCGCTGATTTGCCAACTGGCATTGCCGGACCGACAGGGTATAGCCTGCGCCGCGCAAGTGCGGGTAGCGTTGCGCCAATCGCAGCAAATCCGCGCCCACGCCACAACCGAAGTCGAACACGGTAGCGACTCGCTGGAAATCGACCTTCCGCAACAGTACCTGCCGCAATTCTTCCTGTTGTTGACGCAACAACCGGCGCTGTTGGGGATAGCGCTCCGGGGCAAAAAACGCCAGCGTCCAGGAGAAGTCCGGCAATGGCTGGGGCAGCGGAGCCAGTGATAGGAACTGTTCAGCCGGATCACCAGCATCAGAACGGGCGGTGGCGTCGTAATAGTCAGAAACGGGGTTCGGGGTTCGGGGTTCGGGGTTCGGCAATTCCCGATTCCCGACCTCTTCCGCAAATCCCGGATCAGTCAGCCAGTACCGCTTGCGGGCGAAGGGATAGCTGGGCAGGGCCAGACGCTGGGGTTTGGGATCGGGATAAAAGCTGTCCCAATCGACTTCGCCGCCGACCAGCCAGTGTTGCGCCAGCGCTGCTTCGTCCATGGGAGCCGTGGCGCAATGGCGGGGCGCATCGCGTTGAATCCGACCTCGCCAGGCAGGTGTCGGTGCCAGACTGCCCGCCAGAAACGCATCCAGCGCTGCCAGCAGTTGCGGCGTATCGCCAACCACTGTCGCCCAGCGTTCCGGCAACGCTTGCCGACCGACTTGCAGGGTGTAGGCGATAGCGGCCAGCGGCGGTAAGGCGTCCAAGCCGCGCAGATAATTACGCAACCGGGCGGCTAGCATCGTCAGGGATTCGGGTTGTTGGGCGGAAAGGACGATCAGTTGCGGATGAAGCGTCGCGGGTTCAATCGGCAGCACTGACGGCGCTTCCTCGACAATTAGATGCACATTCGCGCCGCCCGCCCCGAAGGAACTGATGCCTGCCCGGCGCAGCGTTCCCGGCGACGTTGACCATGCGCTGCCGTGCTGCTGAAGTTGGAAAGGCGATTCAGCGAAGGGAATCAGCGGATTGGGTGAATCGACATACAGGGTGGGCGCCAGTTGGCGATGGTGTAATTGCAGCAGCACCTTGGTTAGTGCAGCAATCCCCGCTGCCGCTTCCAGATGCCCGATGTTGCTCTTGACCGAGCCGATGGCGCAGAACTCCCGGTCGCCAGTAAATTGGGCAAACGCTTGCCGCAAGCCCTGAATTTCCACCGGATCACCGAGCTTGGTGCCGGTGCCGTGCGCTTCCAGATAACTCAGGGTGCGGGGATCGACATTCGCCTGACGCAGGGCGGCGGCGATGACACTGGCCTGGGCTTTGGGACTGGGCACGGTATAGCCCGTGGTGCGGCCACCGGCATTGACCGCGCTGCCACGAATCACGCCCCAGATGCGGTCACCATCGCGTAGGGCGTCGCGCAGGGGCCGCAGCAGGACTGCGCCAACCCCTTCACCGCTGACAAAGCCATCTGCGCCTTCGCCAAAAGCCCGGCATTCCGGACCGGGCGAGACCATCTGCATTCGGCTCAACGCGATGTGGTGCAGTGGATGGAGAACCAGATTGACGCCGCCCGCGAGTGCTGCCCGGCATTCACCCCGGCGGATGCTTTCACAAGCCAGGTGAATGGCGGTCAGTGAGGACGAGCAAGCGGTGTCTACGGCGAGGCTGGGGCCGTGGAAATCGAACAGGTAGGACACCCGGTTAGCGATGGACCAGTGCGCGGAATAGGCGTCGCTGATTTGACCCTGCGCCCAGGCGTCCAGCGCCAGCCATTGATAGGGGCCGTACATAACCCCGGCAAACACGCCCACATCACTGCCGTCTGCGGTGTGGCTGCGTTGCGCCAGTCGATCAGACGTGTAACCGGCATCTTCCAGCGTGGCCCAGATCGTTTCCAGGAACAGGCGCTCTTGGGGGTCCATGGCCCGCGCTTCACGGGGACTGAGATGGAAGAGGGGAGCGTCGAAGGCATCGATGTCACGCAGGAAGCCGCCGTAGGGGGTGTAGCTCTTGCTCCGATCCCGCTGTTCGGGGTCGCAATAGCGGGCGTTGTCCCAGCGTTCCGGGGGAACCGGGGTAATGGCGCTGCGTCCGGCCCACAGGTTATCCCAGAACTGGTTGAGGTCGGCAGCGCCGGGGTAGCGACCGCTCAGGCCGACGATAGCGATGGGTTCGGCACCCCGCACCCCCGACTCCTCTCCCACAAGGGGCGAGGCGAGGATATCGGCGGGTCGAACCACCCCGGCGCTAACGCGCCACCCCTCCTTATCCAAGGAGGGGATGTCGGTAGCGGAATCATCAGGAGTGGGTGGAGAGGAGGTTAATACGGTGGTTTCCAGTGAGTGCCGGTATTGCTCCAGCAGATGCGCCGCCAGTTGCCGCAGGGTGACGTATTCAAACAGCAGCGTTTTTGGCAGCTTGCCGAGATCACTTTCCAGTCGGGCGATAATTTCCAACACCGCCAGTGATTCCAGACCATAACGTTCAAACGGCTCCTGCGGTTCCAGCGTGTCCGGCTCCAGCTTGAGGACGGCGGCGATGATCCCCGCCAGCCAGTTTTCAACCACCTGTTGCGCATCTACCACGCCCCTCTTTTCCCCTCCTTGGATAAGGAGGGGTGGCGCTCCGCGCCGGGGTGGTTCGACCACGGCACTCGGTTCAACCCGATTATCACTTTCCAGCCACCCCTCACTCTCAGCGATCAGCACACACTGGAACGCTGCCGCCTCGCTCTGTTCTGGTTCCGGGAAAGCTGCCGCGTTGGCAAATCCGGCGTCATGCAGCAGGCGCAGCCATTGTCGCGGATGCGCCGCCGGTCCATGCGGCAGACGGTCTTCTTCATCGGCATAACGCCACCAGCCCGGCGTCAGGCCAAAGGTCAGTGTCGCGAAATCCTGGGGCCGACTGATCTCGTTGAGTAGCAGCAAGCCGTGAGTTTTCAACAACGACTGGCTATGGCGCAGCGTTTCGGACAGATTTTGCGTGGCATGGAGGACATTGGCAGC
>JAUPTV010000235.1 GCA_030917925.1 Pseudomonadota bacterium | reverse complement strand
CGGGCGCAGGCCGTTACGATCCAGCACGCAGCCGGCATAGCGGCCATCGGTCAACACAATCCCGGCGGGACCGTCCCACGGTTCCAGATGCATCGAGTTGTATTCGTAGAACGAGCGCAAATCCGGGTCCATGTGTTCGACATTCTGCCAGGCCGGGGGAATCAGCAGGCGCATGGCGCGGAAGATGTCCATGCCGCCCATCACCAGCAGTTCCAGCATGTTGTCCAGACTGCTGGAGTCGGAGCCGTGCAGATTGACCAGTGGGCGAATTTCGGCCATGTCCGGCAGCAGCGGCGAGGAGAAAATATGGCTGCGGGCTTCAGTCCAGTGGCGATTGCCGCAAATGGTATTGATTTCGCCATTGTGCGCGAGGTAGCGGAACGGCTGCGCCAGCCACCACTGCGGCAGGGTGTTGGTGGAAAAACGCTGATGGAACAGGCAGATCGAGGATTCCAGCGCTGGATCGTGAAGATCGGGGTAGAACACCGGCAGGTTGGCCGGCATCACCAGCCCTTTGTAACTGATGACCCGGCCCGACAGCGAGAGGACGTAGTAAACCGGATCGCGCTGGCGGATGTGCAAATTGGCGCGGCGACGGGCGACGAACAGATGGCGTTCCAGCGCATCGGGGGACATTTCCGGCGGCGGCGTCACGAAGATTTGCGCGATGACGGGTAGCGTGTTCCGTGATTCATTGCCACAGGCATCGGCATTGGTTGGTACAGTTCGCCAACCGGCAACGGTCAGCCCCTCCTTTTCCAGTTCCGTCTGCAAATCGGCGCGGGCCGCAGTGGCCAGGGCTGGATCGTGGTTGAGAAACACCATCCCAACCCCGTACTGCTCGCCTAGTGAAATACCGGTTTCGGCGGCGACCCGGCGCAGGAAGGCATCCGGTTTGCGCATTAACAACCCGCAGCCATCGCCGGACTTCCCGTCGGCAGCGACTGCGCCACGATGGGTCAGGCGAGCCAGCGCATTGATGGAAGTTTGCACCAGCCAGTGACTCGGCTGATTATCCATCTGCGCGATCAGCCCAAAACCGCAACTGTCTCGCTCGAATTCCGGCCGGTACAGGCCCAGCGCCTGGGGAGGGGAGGAAATTGTAGACATCGAATGACTCTTTCTGAATGAGAGGCGTTGCAGGGCTATAAGCAAATAACAGGCCTTATTCGTGATGAACGGACCTCACCCGACTGGAATGGCGCTATTGAGAACTGCGGGGCCTTGATTGAAAAGTAATTCTTGAAGGTTTATCGGTGACGCTACGGGGCGGGTCAAAGCGTTGAGCGGTGCCGGGTCGGCAAAATCAATGCGCCAGAATGAAGCAGGACCTTCATACAACCCCGCCTACAATGAATCTTGATGTATAGTTTTCCCTATCAGGAAATCCTGTGCCGCTGGTTGCTGAACGCGGCTCAGGCCGAAAAATCCAAATAAGTTATTTATTTTGAAATAAATTTTCAGAGGATTTTATCATGGTTGAAGTACAGGGTTCAACGGCGCGTAATCCCGATCTGGACTGGAGCCAGGTTCGGGAAACGATTCTTATGCTCGCGCTGGCCGTGGCGCAGATCGAAATATCGATGCGCGATAGCGATGGTTCCGTCGAGGTATTGAGCAACTCCTTCACATCGATGGTCGGACAGGTGAAGATGATCGAAAAAATCGCCGCGACTCTGCCGGATACCCCGGAAGGGTTGCAAGCCAAAACGGCGATGATTGAGAGTTGTGCAACAATTAGCGACATGATGCATTCGACCATCGTGGCTTTTCAATTTTACGACAAGCTGACCCAGCGCCTGAGCCACGTCACCTCCAGCCTGGGATCGCTGGCGGATCTGGTGTCCGATGTGCGGCGGCTATACAACCCCTATGAATGGATGGGGATGCAGGAGAAAATCAAATCCCGCTACACCATGGAAGAAGAGCGGTTGATGTTCGACGCCATGATGGAAGGCAAGAGTGTCAAACAGGCGCTGGGGATTTATATGCGGGCGTTGGAAGAAAAGAGACACAAGATAGCCGTGGGGGATGAAGAAGAGGATATCGAATTGTTTTAATCCAGAGCTTTCGTAGCCTTGGGCATCCGTGCGGTCATCATGGTGCGCATCGCCCAGCGCAGGATGCTGTTAAAATACCGCACGCCATAACACTGTTTAAGCGCATTGCCGCGCCCCCATCCGCCAGCAGGAGTTTCTATTTATGACGACCACTATTCGCCAGGATGACTTTATCCAGAGCATCGCTGACGCTTTTCAATACATCAGCTACTACCACCCCGTCGATTACATCAAGGCGCTGGCCGCGGCCTATGAGCGGGAAGAATCGCCCGCCGCCAAGGACGCCATCGCGCAAATTCTCATCAATTCCCGGATGTGCGCCGAAGGCCATCGCCCGATTTGCCAGGATACCGGCATCGCGCTGGTGTTCCTGAAAGTGGGTATGGACCTGCGCTGGGACGCGACCTTGAGCGTTCAGGAGATGGTCAACGAGGGCGTGCGCCGCGCCTATTTGAATCCCGATAACAAGCTGCGCGCTTCGGTGCTCCTCGATCCCGCTGGTGCCCGCAAGAACTCAAAGGACAATACTCCGGCAGTGGTGCATTACGAAATCGTTGCCGGTCATCATCTTGAAGTCATCTGTGCGGCCAAGGGCGGCGGTTCGGAAGCCAAGTCCAAGTTCGCCATGCTCAATCCTTCCGATGATCTGGTGGATTGGGTAGTGAAGACCGTGCCGCTGATGGGCGCGGGCTGGTGTCCGCCAGGGATTCTCGGCATCGGCATCGGCGGCACCCCGGAAAAGGCGTTCATGCTGGCCAAGGAATCGCTGATGGCGCCGGTCGATATTCAGGAATTGATTGCTCGGGGGCCGCAGAACCGCGCCGAAGAGTTACGCATTGAATTGTATGAGAAGGTCAACGCGCTGGGCATTGGCGCACAGGGGCTGGGCGGTTTAACGACCGTGCTGGATGTCAAGGTGCTGGATTATCCGACCCATGCCGCCAATCTGCCGATTGCGATGGTGCCGAACTGCGCCGCTACCCGTCATGTGCATTTCCATCTCGACGGTACGGGACCGGCGAAACTGGATCCGCCCAGTCTGGAAGATTGGCCGAAGCTGACCTACGCGCCGACCAATGCCCGGCGGGTGGATTTGGGTAGCGTGACCCGCGCTGATGTGGCGAACTGGAAGCCCGGCGAGGTGCTGTTACTGAATGGCAAGTTGCTGACTGGACGCGACGCCGCCCACAAGCGCATGACCGATATGCTGAACGCCGGGCAGAAGTTGCCGGTCGATTTCACCGGCCGCTTCATTTACTACGTCGGCCCGGTTGATCCGATCCGTGATGAAGTTGTCGGTCCGGCCGGTCCAACGACGGCGACCCGCATGGACAAGTTCACCCGGCAAATGCTGGAGCAGACCGGGTTGCTGGGCATGGTTGGCAAGTCGGAGCGCGGCCAGATTGCGATTGACGCCATTAAAGATAACCAGGCGATTTATTTAATGGCGGTCGGCGGCGCGGCCTATCTGGTGTCCAAGGCGATCAAAGCAGCGCGTGTGCTGGCGTTTGAGGATCTGGGTATGGAGGCGATCTATGAATTTGAGGTCAAGGATATGCCGGTGACGGTCGCAGTGGATTCCAAGGGTTCCAGCGTCCATAAGACCGGGCCGAAGGAATGGCAGGCGCGGATTGGCAAGATTCCGGTCGTGGAAGCCGCCTAGCCCTCACCCCCAACCCCTCTCCCACGGGGAGAGGGGAGTTTTTGTGCAGACCGGACCAAGAGCAGAATCCCGTGGGCGATAGCGAAAAAAATAAGCCGGTTCAAATTAAGCAGTTTCGGCAAATCCTGCTGTGGCCGTTGCAGTTGATGCCGTTCCAGAGTTCGCAAATCCAGAAGCATTGGGAATTGTTGAAACTGGCTCCGGACAATCCCTGGGTGGAATTGACTGACGAATTTCCCAGCGATCCGCGTGAATTCAAAGAACGGCATTACGCTGAGTTCATTACCTTTTTGCCTTATGTGCAGCGCTTTCTCTATGGCGAAGGCAGCGGGCGCGGGGTCGGTGATGAAGTGGGCTATGGCGATTCGCCGATCAAGGTGTTTCGTCGCGAAGATGTCGCGCAGGCGCGGGTGACGTTCAACCGGGGTGAAATGCCGGTTCTTTTCGATATCGCCCATATCGACCTGTATTTTTTCTTCGATCTCGATATTGCCATTCTGGTCGTGGAGCTTTACGCCGAGAATCTCAGCCTGGCGCAGGCTCAAGACGCCCTGTTCCGGTTCGGGCGAGCCTATCCGCCACACTGGGAACCGGATGGACAGGGCGGGCGCTGTTTCAGCAAGGTGGAGTGGTTGTCACTGGGCGGGGAAGTATTAGCGGCATCCGATTACGAGAATCGGGAGAAATTTCTCAGCTTTGTTTGCCAACATCGCACCCCACGTTTGGCCGCTCACTGGGAATATCTGTTGCAGCCGATGGTGCTGCATTTTTCCGATCAGAAGGGACCGTTACGCTATCGGCAGATTGAGTATCACCGGATGCCGGCAATGGGCTATCTGGCGGTCGACGATTTGCGCCGATTGACCCGAGGCGATTATGTGCGGCTGGGTCTGGTGGCCGGGCCAGGCGATTCGCGGACATTGCCGTATTCCTCGCAGTTTCTGGAGGATTTCGAGAGCCGCTACTGCTATGACCGCTACCGTGAGGACCGCGAGGGTCAGGACTGGATTGACACGCGCACGATCTGCTGCGGCCATGCTTTTGTCTTTGTCGGTAATGCCCGCGACCGTTATTTCACCGACGCCGACAGCGGTTTGCTGAGTCATTTCCGCCATCAATACTTCCTGCTGTTCCTGATTGCCCACACCCACAAAACCGCACTGCTGATGTTGTCCGACCGGTTAGTCGTCGCGCTGAGTCAGTTGGAAATCGGCCATCTGGAGTCGGTCAAGCATTTCAAGCGGGAGATTCGCCACACCATGGAAATCTTCCTGCGCTTTACCCATCGCTACTGGTTCCACGAAATCACCAACCAGATGCAGATTAAGGATCTGTATCAGATGTGTGTCCGGCATCTGGACACGCCGCGCTTGTTCAATGAAGTGCGGCAATCGGTCTATGACATGCATCAATATCTGGATAGTGATGGATTGCGGCGGCAAGCCAATACCGTGGTACGGCTGACCGTGGTGACTACTTTTGGGATGATTGGGACGATCACGACCGGTGTTCTGGGAATGAACGTGTTTGATGAAGCGGGCGAACCGGGCTGGTATCGCCTGGCGCTGTTCGCGTTTATGTTCGCGCTGGCCTCGGCGTTGACCCTGTACACCATTAACAAGTCCAAAGCGCTGTCGGATTTCCTGGAAACGATGGCGGATGAGCACAAGAGCCTTGGACGGAAACTGGCGGCGCTGGTTAAGGCTTGGTGGTTACGGCGCGATCAACCCCGATCCTGATTTCCTCGTTACGACCTGGAACGCCGCGATGCTGTTGTCTGACGATACCCGCGAGGCAGCAGCGGCGATGCAGAAACGTCCGGCGGAGTTCGCAGATTGACTAATCCGTATCCGCTTTGGATAACGACTGTTTTTTCCCCGCCAGCAACCAGAAATACTTGGCAACCCGGATCTGGTTCTGATAGATGCGCTTTTTTCGGCCTTTGTCCTCGTGGGCGGTGGTCGCGGAGAGCAGTTCGATAACGACATCCGGTTCCTTACCTTCTTCCCATACGACCCAGCTTTTACGTTCGCCCCGGGGCACCTCTAGCGCGACGAATACATCCGGTCTCCGGAAGTCCTGATTGCGCACCTGGTCCATGCTGAAATAGACGAACATATTGCCGCCGACATAACCGCCGTCCGGTTGCCGGTTGATCCAGGGTTTGAGCGGGTAAATCAGCAAATCCATCTGGAGCTTGTGGCGTTCGGTTTCCATAGGGATGCCGTCATCGCTGGGCAGGAAAATCTGGCGCGGCACCGCCGGTTCAATCAGTACGGCTTGGGGCATGGGTTTAACCTCGCGAGGTGGCGTCCGGGTAGTTTAGCGGGATCGTACAGGACGGGGGAGTGTCCGGAGTGCAATAAACCATACTGCTAAGCAATACCAATGTTTCAGAGTCTTGAAAATATTTTTGCTGACTTTCGACTATTGTTATTGCAAAAACGTGACTTAATTGGGGATTTTCCCGTTACTGGCCAATGGAAACTTTTGTAGGCGCGGTTTAAGGGGTGTTAAGGAAAAATAGGAGCAAACCATAACGGGGTATTTGACTTGGTTTATGAGCGCGAACTTGCTCTGGCTGAGCAAAAATCTAATACCCTGTCGAAAAATTAGCTGAATGTGCTAAAATCCAAACCAAACCAACTCTGAAATTAACGGTGTAGGGAGAAAAGTCCATGCAACATCTTAACGTTACCACTCGCGCCACCATCAACCCCAGATTAACCGCTCTGGTCGCCAGCAGCATCATGCTCGTCGGCTGTGCTACTCCCTTGACCCGTGAGGAACGCATTGGACCTGATGACGGTTCCGATGTGTGTCGAGCGAATGTAGTGGCGCTTGACTCTACGGGTAACTTCTTTGCGGAAGATATGCTCAAGGGTGCGGTTGCAGGGGCAGCGACGGGAGGACTTATTGCTGCCCTTTCAGGGGGATCTGGTAAGGATATTGCTAAGGCCGCAGCGATAGGTAGCGTAGTTGGAGCTATTGGCGGCTACTATAAGAGCCGTATGGATCAAGGTCGTGATCAGGGTATTTTGGCAATCAGCAAAGACCTCACCCGCGAAGGTGAACAATTGGACAAGGCCAGCGTTGCTGTCGATGCGCTGGTCGCTTGCCGTATGAGACAGCGTAATCAAATCCGTGTTGATTATGCCGCTAGACGGATTTCCCGGAGTGAAGCGCAGGCTCGCTGGAGCAAGCTACAGGAACAGGTTAAGCGCGATAATAATCTGATGCAAATGGTTGCTGAAAATATCGGCAAGCGTCAGGAAGAATTCAGCTATGCTAATGAGCAGATAGTGGCGGAATTCGATATTTCCAAATTGACGCCAGCGGAACAGCAGGCGGCAAGAAAGCGCATGGCGGCCAATGACAGAATGATTGATAGAGAGTATAAGCAAGAGGTAGCAAAAATTGACAAAGGAATTTCCAAAAACCGCAAGACTGGTGACAAAAAATCTCTGGCAAAGCTGGAGAAACAAAAAGAAGCTGCCAGACAGGCAAGCAACAAAAAGAAAGAGGTTAATCAAAAAACAGGTGGCAACCCTAATGCTGTCCAGGTTGCTTCCAAGTTCTCTTCCAATCAAAGCAAGGCTGAAACGACAGTTAGCACTGCCAAGAACTATGAAGCCAATTTAGCCGTAAAGAGTGATAACGGGTTCGAGCAAGCGGATGAAGCTCGTTTTTGGCGAAGCCTCCCTGGCTATGTGTATGCAGTAAGTGATCAGGGCGTTTCTTTGAACGCCGGGATTTCGTGGAGCAGCATTAGAAACCGCCCCTTGATTTGCTCATAAATATTTTTGAGTGGAGGGACAAAAATATTGCTCCTCCACTTTTTGATTAGAAACAAATTACTCCAAAATTAATCGGAACCTTGTTATGGAATCGTCTAACGGTAAAAAATTTGAATTCTCCCAAAAAAGTGCAATTTCTTTAGCAGTGTGGTTTGCTATATTGCTATTCATAATACTAGCAACACCTTTTCAGGCATCGGCTAACTCTGGATCCATAATAACGGAGTCCCCGTACTTGCGTATCGAGGCGGGTCAACACACGGCGACGATCAATCGAATTTCCCTGAGTCAGGACCGTACATTGCTTCTGACGGTCTCCGATGATAAAACGGCGCGCTTGTGGAATTTGCCCGGTGGCGATCTGCGAGGCGTAATGCGGGTTCCTGTTGCTGATGGCCTCAAAGGTTCGCTTTATGCGGGTGCGCTCTCTCCTGATGGTAAAGTTGCGCTTCTTGCCGGTAATATCACCAATGAAGAGGGTTTCGTTCTTTATGTGTATGATACGGCCAAACTGCGAATGAAGAATCTCATTTCCAAATTGCCTTCCGAGATTCTTCACCTTGTCTATAGTCCAGATGGAACACGCTTTGCAGCGGCTTTTGCCAGTGGTAATGGCATCAAAATTTGGGACAGCGTTACCGGTAAAAAATTAGCCGAAGACAAAAAATATGATTCGTCCTGTAACTGGATTACCTTCGCTGGCGATGGGCGCATGGCGACCAGTAGTAATGATGGTTTTGTTCGTATCTACGATGAAAAATTTCAACTAGCCCAACAAATAAAAGGCCAGGCCGGGAAACGACCTTATGGTTTGGCCTTTTCCGAGGACGGGCGCCTTCTCGCGGTCGGTTATATAGATAAACCCAACGTCGAACTCATTGACACCGTTAAGGGTGAAGTTGTGAAAACCCCTGCTATCGGTGGATTAGCGGGAGAAAGCCTTTCTTCGGTTGCCTGGTCAGATGAAGATTTACTGGCGGCCGGCGGCGCACAGAAGGGCGACCAACGAATAATTCGACGCTGGCCGAAGAATGGCGGTCATCCAGTAGATATACCCGTTGCGGAGAATACCATTAACAGCTTAGCGGTCCTGCCTGATGGTTCGTGGCTTTACGCTACCGCTGAACCCTCTTGGGGAATTGTAGCTCCGGATGGTCGTTCCATAGTTCGCCATCATACGCCAATCCCTGACTTCCGAAGCATTTTCCGCTCCCGCTTTGCTCTTTCTGCTGATGGCCTCATGGTGGAGTGGCAACTTGATTCCAAACGGGCGGTTCGTTTCGACTTGTCCAGACAGGAACTGATCGTTAATCCCCCTCGTGACGCCGGTTTAACTCCACCAGTCACCAATGACGCACGTTCGCCAGTCGACAAATGGGAAAATACTCCGACACCGACTTTCAAGAGCCAATATCCTATTGCCTTGAGTCCCAATGAAATATCCCGTAGTTTAGCGATTGCCCCTGATGGTAGTGGATTCATTCTGGGAACTGATTACTATATACGCTGGTTTGACGCCCAAGGCGTTGAGCAGGTTAAAATCGATGTACCGGCAGCCGCTTATGGAGTCAATCTCTCCCGCGATAGCCGTTACCTGGTAGCGGCTCTGGCGGATGGCGCTTTGCATTGGTATCGATTACATCCTGCCCAACCGGGCCGTCAGGCTCATATCGAGGAGTACGCCGGCCTGTTTCTCAGTGTTGATGACTTACGCTGGATTGCCTGGACTAAAGAGGGTTTCTTTGCGCACTCGATGAATGGCGGCAAGAATCTTGCCGGTTACCATCTCAACCGGGGTAGTAAAAAGACCCCTGAATGGATCGATTTTGGTCAACTTTATCAGAGCTTTTATTCGCCATCCTTGCTAAGCAAAAAAATGATTGGAGGCTATGAAGATGCTCTGCAAGCTCAATTTGCCAAAGCCCAGGAAATTGTCAATGGGCTTTTTGCGGCACCAGTACCGGAAGTAGAACTGGTTGAATATTGTCTGCTCGAAAAAACCGATACGGTGACCCGCGCTTTTCGTCGTGCGGAATCCATGCCGGCGGTAACCGTTACGCCTGCAGTCGCTGCCACAACGGGTGCGAGTTCCTGCTCTCCTATTGGCAAAGTGGTCACCCGCGCCTTTTCCCGGGTTCAGCAACCGATGACTACGATTGCTGCTTCGACCTCGGCCTCTGCCGCTGCTACTCCTGCCGAAATCAGGCAGGAAGAACCGGTGTTGCAACGTGATGTGCTTCCCGCTGGTAAAAATCTGGTGCGGTTGCGTTTCAAACTCAAGGAACGGAATGGCGGCGTCAGCGACATCCAGTTATTGCGCAATGGCGTTGTTGTGGAAAACGCTAATGCCAAGACTCGCGGCTTTTCACGCGCTCCTGCCTCTCAGGCGATAAATAGTGCGGTGCCTCCTTCTCCTGTTGAGCAAAACAACACCGCAAAGGAAGGCGAGGTTATCTTGGAACGGGATTTGGAACTGGACCCTGGGTCTAATCGACTTCAGGTCAGAGCTTACGATGGTCGTAGCCGGGCTAATGGCAAGAGCAGACTCGTAGAACTGGTCGTTCCAGCAGTGGCGACAACGCCAACTGCGTCAGCGACACGAAGTCAAAAACCTACATTGCATATTCTGTCAATCGGGGTGAATAAATACCGTGAATTTGGAACCGCTTTGCGTTTTGCAGTCAAAGATGCTCAGGATTTTACTAAACTGCTGGAAAATAATGTAAGTTCAGATTTTGATAAAGTTTCTGTTGTCCAGCTTTACGATGAACAAGCAACACGTTCAGAAATCGAGAAGGCGTTTGATCAAATTGCTGCTCAAATAGCTTCACGGGAAGATGTTGTAGTCATTTACATGGCGGGTCATGGGATGAATAATGAGAATATCTATTATTTCATTCCACAGAACTCACTGACTAGCGACTACACTCAAACTGGCATTTCCCAGGCATTGTTAGGTGAAAAGCTGGCAAAGATTTCTGACAAGGCCAATAATGTATTAATCTTTCTTGATTCTTGCCATTCTGGTGCCTACAACGTGAAGAATAGTGATTTGGATCAACAATCCGAATCACTTTCCAAAGCGCGTGAAAGTTTTGGTGAATTATTGATGATTGCTGCCGCTGGCGCTGCTGAAGAGGCTGCTGATGAATATATTACGGTAGATAACAGGCGCACAGGTAATGGCCTTTTTGGCCATACCGTAATTATTGGACTCAAAGGAGACGCGGCCGGTCGTCGTGATAAAAAGGTCACAGCTCTCCAGATTGTCAACTTTGTTCATACCGAAATTATGCGGATCCGCCAAGAGCAACCTAAATATACTCAGCGTCCGGCTGCTATACCTAGCGGCAGCGATTTGACCCGGTTAGCGTTTCCTCTAACCACAATCAAGGATTGACTGATGCGAGCGAGCTAATTTGATTAGCTACGGCCGATTATCAGGAACCTTAGCAAGTAGAGAAAAATTCGTATGAAAAAAAATAGTATCCTTTCGCTAAATACATATCGACTGGCAAAAAAATTTTTGTTGCCGGGAGCGTTTTTGTTTGGCATATCAACTCCTGTGAGCGCCACTGATGTTTATGGCCTAGTCATCGGTATTGATGATTACCAAAAATGGCCAACATTGGATGGAGCGGTAAACGACTCTCAGGATATTGCCGATGCGCTGAATAAAATTGGCGCCAAACAAGTTATTGTGCTGCAAAATAAAGAAGCTGATCGGGATACTATTTTGAGTAAGTGGAAGTCTCTCACCAGTCAAGCCAAAAAGGATGATATCCTCGTCTTCGCTTATGCTGGTCATGGTTCTCAGGAAACGGAACATACGGCAAATTCAGAGGCTGATGGCCGAGATGAAAATTTTATTCTGGCGGGTTTTGCTGAAAGGGATCAACCTAGTTACCAGCGCATTGTTGACGATGAAATAAATAATTTATTTCGAGAAACTCCAGATTTAAAAATTTTGTTCATCGCTGATTCTTGCCATTCTGGAACGATCACCCGCGCTTTTGTTGCCCCGAAAAAGTTCAAAAAACGTTCGATTCCCGCGCTTAATATCCAAAATGACGCCCTGACTGCACTCTATGGTAAAAGTCGCGGAGAAAAAAATGTTAGCGTCAGCCCTGGCAAGGAAGGAGGCGCGGACACTGAAGTTGCTTCCAATGTTTTCGGTTTTAGCGGTGTTCCCGATCATGAAGAAGTTGAAGAGATCATCGATCCTGATACCAAAAAACCCCGTGGCGCCCTGAGTATGGCTTTCGCCAAAGTCCTGCGTTTCGTTGCCAGCAATAAAGAGCAAGGGATTTCCAAGGAAAGGCTTCAACTCCTCATCACGGAGAATGTTCGAATGATCACCGAAGGACGGCAGGCATTACAGGTTGCTGGCAGTATCGATTTTTCCATCCCGATTAATGCCAAGCCATCGCCTGATAATACAACGGATAAAAAACCGTCAACCAGTGACAAGGTAACGCCACTGGCACCTATCCAACAGCCAATAAATTTTACGGTATTCGTCGACAATATTCCCGATGTTGTCGTTGAAAATCAATGGCGACCTGTTCTCGGTCAGGCGAAAACTACCCATGATAGACAAACCGCTAACGCTATCTGGGACATAGGTAGAGAGAGAATATTCTCCCAACTTGGCGATTTAGTTTATGATGGCCGCCAACCGAAGGTTCAAGAGACCAGAGCATTTTCTCGGGCGCAGAGCAAAACGCCTGCCCCGATGGGTAGTGTTGAAATCGCTTACGCCACTAAAGTATTCGATAAGTTAATTGCGGTCGAATACATTAAAAAACGTAGTGAGACAGTCAGTCCGACTATGGCGTTGAAACCAAATGATCAAATCCATCGAACCGGGGAGCAGGTGACCCTGGAAATCAGTAATCAGCAATATCCATATTTAACGCTCTTCAATATTGCATCCGATGGCACCATCAATAACCTTTATCCCTTAAAGGAGGGTAGCATCAACGATCCATTGGAGGTTCCAGTTGATAAGTCCTACGCACTGCTCCTGAACGTAGAACCACCGTATGGCAGCGATCATTTTGTAGTGGTTTTCAGCGAGAAACCCCTAACTGGATTGCATAAGGAGCTACAGGGCATGAACGGCAACCAAAACGCCAATCAAATTGAAGCGGTGTTGGATCGTCATCTACAAGGAACCAAGCACCAAATTGGTATACATGGCGTTTTTACTGGATCATGACCTTAACCCGACGATGTTTTTTAGCTTAATTCTTTCACCGTATCGTAGCCGCTATGTCCTGTTGACAAACTAATCCTTGCTTCCGCAGAATAAGAGCGGGGCAGCGGATTGGCAGCCGTCGTGCTTTTGTGCCGGGCACGAAGCGTCCGGTATAAGAAATACAGTTTTTGAAACTTGTTTGTGCGCCACATAGACTTTATTTATGTACGCTGTTGGTAACCATTTATCCCCACCCCGATCCTCCCCCACAAGAGGGAGGGCGTCTTGCGAAAAATGAGTGACAGCGCTGCCCTTCCCCTTGTGGGAGGAGGTTGAGGGGTGGGGTTTGAACGCTTAGCCCTGTTGAACTCGAATTTACCCAGTCATGTCAAACGAGAGGAGTAGATTATGAAGGCCGCATTCAGGCTGTTTTTTGTGCTGGTTGTTACCATCCTTGTTCTGCCGGTTACTATTCACATAGCTATCGCTGGTGAAAATAACCCCAGCGATAGTACGAAGACTGAAATCGATGCCGATCAGGCCGCAGGGTGGGCAAAATTCGCGAGCGAAATTGCACAATATGGCAAAGCTCAGCAAGATCCTATTGCCTTGATCTCTGCGGCTCGCATGCTGAAGGAAAGCCGCATTAAGGAAGTTGCTACCGTTGCTGACAAGGCGTCTAACGCACCCGCTTCAAGTCGGCCAGCCGCTAATGCCATAAAGGAATGGTTGGACGAGGCACGCAAGATTGCGGAGACATCGGATAAAAACAAAGCCGAGATCTTGGCTCTTGCTGATGAAGTGGGTAAAAAGACTAGGGGCTACTATACCCGGCATTACTACTACCGTTACCACCCAACGTGTTATTAGTAGCCTGGTTTTATGCGAGTCTCAATTCGTTGAAACGGGCTTCACAAGGAATCTCTGAAAATGACCCGGCGCGGTGCATGTCTGCATCGCGCTGGTTCTTTTTTCTATCCTTCTTACTGGCTTGCTTTTCATCATAGGATCAATTGAACCGTAATTTTAGGTGAAGTTTGCCACCTGCTGCTAAATTTCTGTGAAATTTGGCATATATCAATATAGTAATACGAAGGTCAGTATCGAGTAGCTGACTTGAGCGCAACCTCGCCTGCCACCAGGATCCGCGCCGCCCATCAGATTTCGCCAAAAATGCGGGCAAACCCTTCCGCCCGTGTATAATGGCGCACTTTAAACCGGTCCTGAGCGACCGTCCCCGCACCGGTTTTGACCGTGAGCGCCACGCGGGGCAAGGCCAGAACTCAACGAGGAATCCCGATGGAAAGCATTCTGAATAGCCTGATCTCTACCGCCTCTGCCCAGGCTGCCGGCGGACCCGGTGCTGAGATGGGCATGCTGAACCTGTTGTTTCCGATCATTCTGATTGGTGCCTTCTACTTCCTGCTGATCCGCCCGCAGACCAAGCGCGCCAAAGAACACAAGCAGATGGTTGAAACGCTCAAGAAGGGTGACGAAGTCGTGAGCGGCGGCGGCATTCTGGGCCGGATCACCGACATCGGTGAAAACTTCGTGCAACTGGAAATCGCTGAAAATGTCCAGATTCGCATCCAGAAGCAGGCGATCAGTACGCTGATGCCCAAAGGTTCCTACAAAGGCAACCTCTAGTCGTTCGCCATCCACCACTGACCCCGCCGTTCCATGTCTAATCCCTACACCCTGAATCAATACCCCTGGTGGAAATACCTGCTGATCGGCCTGATCATGCTCTGGGGTTTGATCTTTGCTTTGCCTAACCTGTTTGGCGAAGACCCGGCCGTGCAGATTTCCGGCACCCGCACTAATATCGCCATTGTCTCGGCTTTCGAAACCCGCATCGCCGGCCTGATGGAGGCGGAAAAGCTGCCCCCCAAGCGGGTAGAACTGGCTGAGGGCCGCTTGCTGATCCGT
>JAUPTV010000234.1 GCA_030917925.1 Pseudomonadota bacterium | reverse complement strand
CTCTGCAGATGTACCTAACATAAATATGACGGAAACCATATAAATCATGACGAGAAAAAATCGCTCTGGTGAAGGCTTGGAAAGAGACCAGTAACGACGTATAAGATGTATCGGACCTGCGAAAAGTAGCAACCACCAAACTGGCAGCACCGCCATGCCAAAAAGCAAACCGATCAGCGGGCTGAATTGGGAGATCCCAAAAACCAGTTCAACCAAACCAGCACTCATAGCTTGTGACAAGGTTAGATAAAGCCATAGAGTGCCAATTGCAAACCACCATCGCCGCGATGCAAACCAATGTGTATTTGAATCCCTGAGTTGTTGACTCAATAACAAACTCCCGATGGAGAGAAACCCGGCAATTCCACCCAGCACTAGTGCTGCTTCAAGATAGGCAAACTCGATCCGGTAGTCGGGTATAGCATTGACGTTCAGATGCCTGTGAAGGTTTAAAGAAAAGTTTGCAGAGAAAAACAGAGCAGCAAGCGCTAATCCAGCAACCGTCACACGATTTTGAGCCAACGAAATCTCGGGACCCTCTTTTGTAAGATAATCTGTGATTTGCAAAACCATCTCCCGTATTAGAAGTAAATTTTTTTTCAGATATTGGAGTTTAGACTACCACAATCGATGGATTAGCCCTTGCCACTAAGTTTCTTAAAAAGACGGACAATAAAAGATTTTGATTGATCTGCTTTTGAAAAGTCCACATAATCCCTGTCAGAAACCAGGATGTGATTGACAAGCCAGTCCTTTAGAAAATACAAAATATCCAATGAAAATCCATTACCCGCCACCACGCGAGCTTTTTCCTCAGCAATGCGTTGCGCAAATTGGTCATGCATCTTTTTATGGGCGTCAAATTTTGGATATTTAATGCCCTGCATAAAACTCTCTTCCTGAGAAAAATGTGTCAGGGTGTAACTTTCCAGCCTGTCAATAAGAGGTCGCTGATCTTCGACAGAAGTACGGTTAGCGATAACTTCCCAGAGATTATTGATTAAATCGAACAGCGCTTTGTGTTGTTCATCAATTTCAGGACTATCCAGACTATAGGTATTTTGCCAAGCGACGATACTTATCCTGGATTTTTGGTCTTTCGTAATTGTCGGTTCTAGCTTATCAACCAAGGTATGATCCACATCTTTTGACAGGCTTTCCGCCGCTTCAATGGGTTTGCGTTTCGATGATCGAAGTATGATTCGCGTCTTGTGTTCTATATCCCGGTCGCTGGATGGCGTCAACATATCTGTGCTCTTCCTCATTAACATCCTATCGAAAACTGTGTTCACTCAAAGATGAACGCGGATCATGTGATCAACGACCACGCCGGTAGGCTGGCGTGGCGCTATTCATAAAATAATAGACAGAACTTCATCAGTTTTTCAATATTTCTCACCCATCCTTTCAAATCGAAGGGGTTAGAAAAAATGGATGAATACCAGACTCAACCAGTTACTGACCGAACTAACGACATGAAAAGCCAAACTGGATAGCGAAATTCAGAAAACCGCGCAGAAATTTCAAGAACTGAAGCACAAGTCGCAAACGCTCAATGTAGCCCTGTCGATTGTCGAAAAAATAACCGTGAAGGCGCGTCAAACTCTTTGTAAGGGCTACAGTAATTTTGGCAAGATAGGAAATGACCTTCAACCGGTGATAGTCAGTCACTCGTTCTGGGCGGCCGGTTTGACAGGCCCGGCGACTGGCCAGTCGGGCGAACTGGATCATGCCGGACCGGACGCGGTGGACGGTTTTTGGCCTCGTTGCTGAACCGGAAGCGTCCGGCCAGTACACAGCCTTTCATCCCCGGATCGCAGGTCCGTCCCTGGACATGTTGACACATTCCATTCGACTCGTGTGGGCAACCCCAGCCACTCATTCAATTTTCTCTCGTTTTGTGATTCCAGAAATGAACCGCCGCTTGTTCAAAAGCCCTGTCGGCTAATCAGTGGCGATTGACCGATGGGCTGGCATTGTCTTTCAACCTGAGTCGCCGACATACCCGAATCACCCGTTCCTTCGCGCCACACATCCTTAAACCAAAGAGGGGAATCCGGAAGTCCGGTAATCATCGGGAAAGCTCATATTGCCGACGATTCGAAGCGTCCCCCCCGAAATACTGACTCGTCAGTGCGGCATCTGGCCGGTTGTTCTTGTAACAAATGCGCTCTGATCGAACACAACGCACACCAGTCGCTGGCGAAAATACATCCCCCGATTGTGATTGCGGTTGTTGCGGTTGTTGGGGACGCGCGGGCGGTTGTTGCGGTTGTTGCGGTTGTTGCGGTTGTTGCGGTTGTTGCGGTTGTTGCGGTTGTTGGGGACGCGCGGGCGGCTGTTGCGGCGGTTGCTGTCCCCCTCCTTTGAGATTACGTTCCAGTCGTTGAGCAGCCTGATCGCCGTAGCGCTGGCGGGTCAGATCGACACTCGGGCCGTTTTTGTCCATACAAACCTGCCGCTCATCATTGCACTTCGACCCCTGCTGGGCCTGTGCGGTCAGTAATGGCGTGGCGCTCATCAGCGCAACGGTGCCTAACGTGATCATCATGTTCATCGGTTTCATCGCTGAAGTCCTCACTTGCCAGTAATCGGGTTATTGTTCGGCTCCATCTTGCAGAACGACAGTTTAACCTTAGCTGAATATCCGTCAAACGTGAATTTCGCTGTCCATCAGGTGTTTGTTCCAAAAGCAGGTTTTTGACGATGGCAAACAGAAATTAATTTCTTTTGCAGAAATAAGCCCTGTCATTAAAAAATAGCGCTGAATGCTATAAAATAGTCAGTTAATTGATTTTCAGCCTTTTGGAGCCAACCCCATGCAAGCCATGCGATTCAACTTCCGAACTCTGTGCCGCAACGCTGCCGAGCGTGGCGGCCAGATGCAGCAACGATTGCTGGATGCGCTGGATGCACGGCACACCGTTAAAACGCTGCCCGAATTTGGCATCGAACGGGCAGCGCAACTGGCTGGTTGCACCGCCAACCATATCCGTAATCTGGAAGGGCGTGGTGATTTGCCCGTACCCCGACTGGTGGAAGCCGGTTCCACACAACGACGCATCTATAATTACAATGAAGTGACTCGCATTCGCGAAATGATCGGCAAGCGTCCCGCCCGGCCAGTTGACGCCCACTGTGTGCGGGTGGTGTTTTCCAACTTGAAGGGCGGGGTCGCGAAAACCACCATGTCGCTGCACTTCGCCCAGTATCTGGCGCGTGAAGGTTACCGGGTGCTGCTGGTGGACGCCGATCCCCAAGCGACGATTACCGGCGCATTCGGCTTTATTCCCGATCTGGATCTCGGCGACGGCGACGATTTGTTCCCCGCCTTGACCGAGGGCGCGGACTTACTAACCCAAGCGGTCAAGCGCACTCATTGGGATAATCTCGATCTGATTCCAGCGCGGCTGGCGCTGCAATACACCGACTGGCAATTATCACAACCGGAAGAGCGGCAGAACGAGGCAATGGGGCCGCCGCCGGTCCGCCTGCATCGGGCGTTAAAAACCGTTGAAGACCGCTATGATGTGATCATCATCGACACCCCGCCATCGCTGGGGATGCTGTCGATGAACGCCATTGCCGCCGCTAATCTGATCGTCATGCCTATCGTCCCGCACATGTATGACATTTCCTCCAGCGTTCAGTATTTCCGCATCCTGGAGCAGGTCTGCGCCCTGTATGAGCGGGAAATCAACGTCCAGCGGCTGAATATTCTGTTGACCAAAGTGGATAACAGCACGGAAACCCTGAACAACATCGCCGTCATCAATGGCGCGTATGGCGAACTGATTCTCAGCAACCGCATGGGCCTGACCAAGGAATTGCAGAAGTCGGCCAGTGATCAGGTCAGCATTTACGAGATTGACCAGCCGCGTGGCTCCCGCGACACCTACAATCGGGCAATCATGATGCTGGACGGCGTCAACGCAGAAATCCTGCTGGCGGTGCGCCAACTCTGGCAACAGGAAATCCTGAGCGGGATTGAAGCCGCTGAAGCCGGGCGGGGGAGGGCGCTGGCATGAGCCGTCGTAAACCGTTGCGCAGTCTGGGCGACTGGATCGGCGCCGGTGGCCACAGTTTCGACAGTGGTCTGCTGGAGGGCGAACCGTCAGCACCTTCCGCCATTCAGTCGCTGGAGATTGATCAACTCATCGCAGGCCGCTATCAGCCCCGGCAACATATTGATGAGGCTTATCTGAAGGAACTGGCGCAGAGTATCCGCCAGTTTGGCGTGATTGAACCCCTGGTCGCACGGCCCCTGGCCGATGGCAGCTACGAGATTCTGGCCGGGCACATGCGCTGGCAGGCGGCGCGGCAAGCCGGGTTGACTCAGGTTCCCGTGGTCGTGCGGGAAGCCGATGATCGAACGGCGGCGGCGATTGCGCTAGTCGAAAATCTGCTGCGCCGGGCCTTGAATCCGGTGGAGGAGGGGCGAGCGCTACGACGATTGCGCGAAGAGTTCGGCCTGACCCAGGAACAACTGGCCGAGCTACTGGGCATTTCGCAGACTGCGATCAGTCGGGCGCTGGGATTGCTAAATCTCGAACCGGCGGTGCAGACGCATATTGAAGAGGGCCACCTGGAAGCCGGACATGGCAAGACGCTATTAGGCTTACCGCAAAACCAGCAAATCCGGTTAGCGGAACAAGCCGTCGCTGAAAACTGGAGCGTTCGGGAACTGGAGCGGCAACGGGCGGCGCTAGCCGGAAAAGTTCGCTCATCCCCGATGCCGACGCCACGTGATCCGAATCTGGTACAACTGGAAGAACAGTTACAGGAACGGTTTGCCGCGCCCGTGCGGCTGCGTTATGACGCGGTTCGGGGGCGCGGTCGTATCGAGATCGGTTTTTCCAGCCTGGACGAGTGCGATGGCCTGCTGGAACGGATGGGCATCAGGTAGGCGGTTCATCGATAATTTTTGCCGGATTTCTGGAAATCAGGGAAGTCAAACAATTTTGGAGCGAATCGATTTCGTAAACCTGGTCAGAGGTTATGGGGTAGCGCTCCTGGCCTGTTTTAGCGTCGCGTTGGCGACAGCGCCGCTATTGCACTACCTCGATCAAGCTAATCTTGTCATGTTGTTCCTGCTAACGGTGGTCGGCGTAGCAATACAATGTGGTCGCGGCCCGGCGGTGATGGCGGCAGTTCTCAATGTCACCGTGTTCAACTTCTTCTTTGTTAAACCACATTTCGCTTTTGCCCTCCATGACCTGCAATCCGTCCTGACGTTCATGGTAATGCTGAGCGTTGGTTTGATCGTTGGCCAACTGACAGCTCGACTCCGTTATCAAGCTCAGGTGGCCCACGCCCGCGAAGAACGCGCCCGCTGTCTCTACGAGATGTCTCGCGAGCTGTCTGGAGCGCTGGCGGTCGAGCAGGTGATTGACATCAGTGAGCGTGGCATTGAGACCAGCCTTCCGGTCAAGGTGGGATTGCTGTTACCTGATGACCATAGCCTGATTCAGCCGCCGTCGTTGCAAACTGACAGTCTGAATGTGGATTTGGACATCGCCCAGTGGTGTTTTGACCGCACCACACCTGCCGGTCCGGGCACCGACACTTTACCCGCTGGCCCGCTGTTATATCTGCCCCTTAAAGCCCCGCTGCGCACTCGGGGCGTGTTGGCGGTCGCGCCCAAAGAACAGGAACTGTTGCTGATCCCGGAACAGCGCCGACTGCTGGATACCTTCACCGTGCTGATCGCCATCGCTCTGGAACGGGTACATTTCGCCCTGGTGGCCGGCGACACGCTGGTAAAAATTGAAGCCGAGCGGCAACGCAATTCCCTGCTGGCCGCGCTCTCGCATGATTTACGCACGCCGATTACTGCGCTAATGGGTCTGGCAGAAACCTTGGCGCTGGATCTGACGACTGAACAGTCTCCCCACCACGCACCGCTGGACGCCATTCGCCAGCAGACCGTGCGCATCGCGCTGTTAACTGAGAACCTGCTGGAAATGGCTCGCCTGCAAACTGGGGAGGTACGCCTGCGCAAGGATTGGCAGTCGTTGGAAGAACTGATGGGTTCTGCAGCGCGGATGCTGGAGCAGCCCTTGCGCGATCATCCGCTACGGCTGACGCTTGACCCGGATGTGCCGCTCATCAATTGTGATCCAGTGTTAATCGAACGGGTGCTGGTGAACCTGTTGGAAAACGCGGCCAAATATACGCCACCGGGTACGGTGATCGGCGTCACCGCTCGCGTTGAAGCGGACCAGATCAACGTCGAGGTGTGGGATGAAGGGCCAGGGTTGCCGCCGGGCCGGGAACTGACCTTATTTGACAAATTTACCCGGGGTCATGCGGAATCGGCTGCGCCGGGCGTGGGCCTCGGCCTGGCTATTTGCCGGGCCATCATCGATGCTCATGGCGGTCAGATTCAGGCCGAAAATCGAGCAATGGGCGGTGCCCGGTTCACATTTACGCTGCCGCTGGAGACGCCGCCTGCGCTGGACAACGAGGAATTTCTGGACGCATGAACGCCAGCCCTGAAACCCCGTTGACGGTTCTGATCGTTGAGAACCAGACTGAAACTGGCGTGGTTTTTCGGCTTTATCCATCCTGATCGCAGCGCCGGCAACAATGATTCTCATCGGTTATACGAAATTTTTATAGAATAACCTGTTGTTTTTACAATTTCTTTACAACTTTCCAAGTAAAAAGTGGTTTGTTATTTCACAAAACCCGTCGTGAGTACCTGCAAAACCGGCTATCCCTTCCGCAAGTATCTCCGACGATTTCCGATCTGGATCAATTAGACAAATCCGAGGTGCCCCCATGACTTGGCTCTACATTCTTAGCGGCCTCATTTTAGTCGGGCTGCTGATCTACCTCGTCACTGCTCTCATGAAAGCGGAGGATTTATGATGACTCTGCACGCATGGTTGCTCCTCGGGCTATGTCTGCTCATTCTGCTGGCGTTGACCAAGCCACTCGGCATTTACATCGCCGACGTGATGGAAGGGCGCTCCACCGGGGTTCTGCGGGTGGGTGGCCCGGTTGAAGCGGCGATCTATCGCCTTTGTGGCGTTCGTCAGGACGAGGAAATGGGGTGGTTACATTACGCGCTGGCTATCCTGTTATTCAATGGGCTGGGCGTACTGGCTGTTTACGCCCTGCAACGATTCCAACTCTGGTTACCGCTCAATCCGCAGCAGTTCGCCAACGTCAGCCCCGATTCATCGTTCAATACGGCTATCAGCTTTGCCACCAACACCAACTGGCAAGGTTACGCTGGCGAAATGACGATGAGCTACCTGACCCAAATGCTTGCGTTGACGGTGCAAAACTTCCTGTCGGCAGCGACCGGCAGTGTCGTTGCTATCGCCCTGATTCGCGGTTTCGCCCGCCATACCGTGCAGAGTATCGGCAACGCCTGGGTGGATCTGACGCGCATCACGCTGTACGTCCTGTTGCCGTTGTCCCTGGTATTCGCGGTATTTCTGGTGAGCCAGGGCGTGATTCAGAATATTGCGGCCTATCAAGAGGTCACAACGCTGGAAAACGCGACGCAGACTTTAGCGATGGGGCCGGTTGCCTCACAGGAAGCGATCAAAATGTTGGGCACCAACGGCGGCGGCTTTTTCAACGCCAATTCAGCCCATCCCTTTGAAAACCCGACGCCGCTGACCAACTTCTTTCAGATGCTGTCGATTTTTCTCATCCCCGGCGCGTTGTGCTACACCTTTGGCCGCATGGTTGGCGACCCCCGCCAGGGTTGGGCCGTACTCGCCGCCATGACCGTGCTATTCACGGTCATGGCCATTGCGGCAATCACTTTTGAGCAACAAGGCAACCCATTGTTCGCTGCCGCTGGTGTCGATCAGTCTGCCAGCGTGACCCAGGCCGGTGGCAACATGGAAGGCAAGGAAACCCGATTCGGCATCGCTGACTCGGGGCTGTTCGCCACTATTACCACCGCCGCTTCTTGCGGTGCGGTCATTGCCATGCACGACTCGTTCACACCGCTCGGCGGGATGATTCCGCTGATCATGATGCAACTGGGTGAAGTGGTGTTCGGCGGCGTCGGCTCTGGTCTCTACGGCATGTTGGTGTTTGCCATCATGGCGGTTTTCATCGCTGGACTCATGATCGGCCGCACCCCCGAATATCTAGGCAAGAAGATTGAATCCTACGAGATGAAAATGACCTCCATCGCGATTCTGGTGACACCGCTCCTGGTACTCGGTGGAACCGCTATCGCCGTGATGACCGTCAGCGGTCGGGCCGGCATCTTTAATCCCGGTGCCCATGGTTTTTCGGAAGTGCTGTACGCCTTTACTTCAGCCGGCAATAACAACGGCAGCGCCTTTGCCGGCCTTGGCGCGAATACGCCTTTCTATAACGTGATGCTGGCCATCGCTATGGGGTTCGGCCGCTTCGCGGTCATTGTGCCGGTGTTAGCCATGGCCGGTTCGCTGGCAGCGAAGAAGCGCATTGCCGTGACCTCGGGCACCCTGCTCACCCACGGGCCGCTGTTCGTCACTCTGCTAATCGGCACGGTTCTGCTGGTGGGCCTGCTGAACTATGTTCCTGCTCTAGCGCTGGGGCCGGTAGTCGAGCATTTGCTACTGTGGGCTGAGCACTGAGGGAAAGGAGAAAAAATCGATGTCTCGTAAAACACTCACTCTGTTCGACCCGATGCTGGTGAAACCCGCCATCGTCGATTCCTTTAAAAAGCTGGACCCCCGGCTGCAATGGCGCAACCCGGTGATGTTCGTGGTGTATGTGGGCAGCGTTCTGACCACGGTGTTGTGGGCGCAGGCTCTTGGCGGTCAAGGCGAGGCCCCTGCCGGTTTCATTCTCGCCGTCGCCCTATGGCTGTGGTTTACCGTTCTCTTTGCCAATTTCGCCGAGGCACTCGCCGAGAGCCGAAGCAAAGCCCAAGCGGCGTCT
>JAUPTV010000233.1 GCA_030917925.1 Pseudomonadota bacterium | reverse complement strand
TGAACGACGCTGATGCGCCCTGGTCGGTCAGTATTCAGGTCGCTGAGAAGCTGACCAGCCCCGATACGCGGGTTATTTTGGTCAAGGACGGGGAACACACCCTGTCGCGAGAGCCGGATTTGCGCCTGTTGACGCGCACTTTGGGCGAGATGCTGGACGGGCGATAGCTCAACCAGCTCGCGAGTCCAGTCAGGCGCTGGCGCTGCTGTTCTGCCGCGCTGGAATCTGACGCTGTTCCTCATCAGGCAGGGTGATATTCAGCTCCAGAATCTCGTAGCCGCCCTCACGATCCAGATGCACCTTGACCTGACTTTGATCAATCGGCACATACTTGCGCACCACTTCGAGCAACTCTTTCTTGAGCGCCGGCAAATAGTCGGGGCTACTGCGGCGGCCGCCCCGCTCATGCGCTACGATAATCTGCAATCGCTCCTTGGCGAGCGCGGCTGATTTGCTGGGCGGCTGCGAAAAAAACTTTTCGAAGAGGCCTCTCATGGCTTATCCCCCACCGAACAACCGTTTCAGAAAGCCTTTTTTCTGAACCGAGGTGAACCGGTGCGGCAAGGTCTTGCCCAGAAACCGATCAACCAGATCGTTGTAGGCAATGCCGGCTTCGCTGCTGTCTTCCAGAATGACCGGCACACCAGCATTTGATGACTGCAAAACCGTCGACGATTCAGGAATAACGCCCAGTAGAGGAATGCCCAGAATTTCCAGTACATCATCAACGCTGAGCATATCGCCGCGATCAGCACGTTCCGGCGCATAGCGGGCCAATACCAGATGCTCTTTGACCGGATTCTCTCCCTGTTCGGCGCGGCGCGACCGACTGGCCAGGATCCCAAGAATTCGGTCGGAGTCGCGCACCGACGAGACTTCCGGATTGGTCACTACCAGCGCCTCGTCAGCGAAATACAGCGCCATTAGCGCACCGCGTTCAATTCCGGCGGGCGAATCGCAAACGATGTAATCGAACCCCTGCTTGAGTTCGCCCAATACCCGCTCCACGCCTTCCTTGGTCAGCGCTTCCTTGTCGCGGGTCTGGGAAGCCGGCAGGATATACAGATTTTCCACCCGCTTGTCGCGAATCAGGGATTGATTCAGGTTGGCTTCGTTGTTGATCACATTGACGAAGTCATACACGACCCGGCGCTCGCAGCCCATGATCAGATCCAGGTTGCGCAATCCGACATCAAAATCAATGACCACGGTTCGGTAACCGCGCTGAGCCAGACCGGTTGCAAAACTGGCGCTGGTTGTCGTTTTGCCTACGCCTCCCTTGCCGGAGGTCACCACGATAACGGTTGCCAAGCGATTATCCCTAAGAGTTGTCTTTAAAATCGGATTGAGCGGTTAATCCTACCGGATCATTGCCGCCCCAGATGGATTAGCGAATCAAGTGCTCAATGACCAGTCGTCGATCTTCCATCAGATAAATCTGGACTGCTTTGCCCCGGTCTGCGGCATCCACTTGTTCGCTGATACGGTAACGTCCGGCGATGGAGATCAGCTCCGCTTCCAGACTTTGACAGAAAATTCGAGTTTCGGCATCGCCCCTGGCTCCGGCCAGGGCGCGGCCGCGCAACGCTCCATAAATATGGATATGGCCATCGGCAATCACCTCGGCACCGGCGCTGACTGCACCCAGCACAATCAAATCACCATCCGGCGCATAAATCTGTTGGCCGGAACGCACAGGATGACTCACGATCCGGCTGAGTGAGACCACCGATTCGGTTTTATCCGGTTTTTTAGCGCTGCTGGCGCGGGTTTCGGGCAGGGCCGGCAATCCCGCCAGCCGGGCGGCCGCTTGCTGGATCGGCGTTCCGTTGCGAATACCCACCGGGGCCATGCCATGCACACGCAATAATTCATACAAGCCATTAAAATCCAGGCCATCCGGCGAATCAGCCATTCCCTCCAGATCAATCACCACCGGGGTATTATTAAAAAAACCAGGTGCCTGCTTGACCTTCTCGGCCAGATGTCGCTCGACAGCCGTCCGCTCCATCTGAAACAGATGCAGCACAGTCAAGGTAAACAGGCTACCCTTGAGTTCAAAGGGCGGGGTTTCCTGGCTGGCGAGGTGAGTCGGTCGCAACAACATAATGCCTCGAGCTGAATGCTGAATTTTACAAGTTATTTTACACGTTCATTGTGGTAGATAGAATAAATCTTTTCCAGTTTATACGCAGACCTGCCAGTCAAATACCACTTAAATTTAACTATAGACCATTTTGCGAATTCCCATGCGAAAGTTCCTCTTGGTTAACAAAAAATCAGCATCACCAGGAATTATCCCCTCATGCCGATAACTACTTCCCGTTATATTTCCACCGCGCTACTGCTGGCGAGTCTAGCCTGGCTCAGCGGCTGCGCGACCCCGCCACCCGCCGATCCCCAAGCCATGGCCCGCCAGCGGATTCTGGCGACTGCCGAACGGTTGGTGGGCGCACCCTACATTCTGGGCGGCGAATCGCCGGGTGGCGTTGATTGCAGTGGTCTGGTGCAATACGCCTATCAGCAGGCGGGAATCCGTGTGCCGCGCACTACAGCGCAACAATTCCAGGCGGGGCAACCACAGCGCAAGGTGTTGCCGGGCGATCTGTTGTTTTTCCGCACGGACCGCAGCGGCATGGTTTCTCATGTCGGCATCTACACCGGCAACGGCCAGATGATTCATGCCTCATCGGGCAGCCGACAGGTGCGCAAGGTCAAATTGAATCAGCGCTATTGGCAACAGCGCATGGTGGGCGGCGTGACTTTTCTGGGAGTCCGTCCGTCTGCGACGCCCATGGCCAGCGAGAGTTGGTTGCGTCCAAACGGGTAATCGCGAGATCGCCTGATTTACGAGCGACTCGCAGCCTGCTTCCGGCGACGCACCCCACTTAGATAGGGATTGGTTTTCAGTTCTTGATCCAGCGTCGTCGCTGGACCGTGGCCGCTGCACACCAGCAGATGGCCCGGCAGTTCCATCAAGCGGTGCAGGCTTTGTTCCATCAGTTCCGGATCACTCATCGGAAAGTCGGTGCGGCCAATACCGCCGGCAAACAGGGTATCGCCGACGAAAATGTAGGTATCGTCGTAATAGCAGCCCTGACCCGGCGTATGGCCCGGCGTCGAGAGAAAGCGCAAACGCCAGTCGCCACTGATATCGACGGTCTCGCCGTCCCGCACTTCCCGGTCAATGCGGCCCAGCGGTCGGTCGAAGCTGGGCATACCGAAGAGCATCGAGCCTTGCTGCGGCAGCAGATCGTACATGGGCCGCTCCAGCACCGGCAGCCAGGCGATGGCTTCCGGGAACGCTTGTTGCAAGTCCGCTAAACCACCGGCGTGATCAAAATGGGCATGGGTCAACAAAATGGCTCGCAGGTCGGGACGGGGATCTATTTCCGCCAGTACCCGGGCCAATTGTGGTCCTTCGCCGGTATCGATAACCGCGCAATGGCCAGTGGCCGGATCTTCCAGCAGGTAGGCGTTGACCTGGAACGAACCGAGGGTGATGCAGCGAACTTTCATAAGGACGTCTCAATGATATGGTCTTCCAATCGGCGGGCGCGGCGTTCGGGAATGGCCCAACCGCAGACGCTCATTCCGGCCTGCCGGGTAGAACGCGGATCGCCGGTGCGCAGCGGATGCCAGTCCGGCAACGGTTGACCTTCAGCCCGCAATCGGTAGGCGCAGGTGGCTGGCAGCCAGTTGACACGCCGCACTTCAGCCGGCGTCAACGTCACACAGTCCGGCACCCAGCGGAACCGTTCGGCGTAGCGCGTACACTGGCCGGTCTGCAAATCCAGCAATCGGCAGGCGACTCTGGTGAAGAACAGTTCGCCGGTGTCCTCGTCTTCCAGTTTGTGCAAACAGCATTTGCCACAACCATCGCACAGCGCTTCCCACTCGTCCTGAGTCAGGTCGGCAAGGACAGTGGTTTCCCAAAAGGCCGTGGTGTCCTCCCCTCTCCCGCCAGTGGGCAAGGGGAGTCGGTTGCCGGTGAGCATCCTGCTGTAGATCAGGTGGTAATGTAGTCGCGCAGCGCCTGAGCTTCCTTGGCGGTCTCTTCCAGCTTGGCCTTGACCAGATCGCCGATGGAGACCACGCCGATCATTTTACCCTCTTCATTCACGACCGGCAGGTGACGGAAGCGCTTGGCGGTCATGATGGCAAGGACTTCGCTGACCGTGTCATCCGGCTTGCCGGTGGTCATATCGCAGGTCATGCAGGGCCGAATCGACATTTTGGCAAAATCAGTCCGGCCTTCCGCGCACAGGTTCAGCACATCGCGCTCGGTGAAAATGCCTGCTGGCGAACCATCGGCGTTCGGGATCATCACCGAACCGACCTTGTGTTCGTCCATTGCACGGATGGCGTCGGCGACGGTGGCACCGGCCGGTATGGTCACCGGCTGACCGCCTTTCTGATTGAGAATTTCCTTCAAGTTCATCATGTCCGGGCATCCCCCAGGGTTAATTGAATGGAACGATCAGGTGGTGGTGATCGCTCATCATAATTTAGCAAACTTTAGCCCGCTTGTCGGGTTTAGCCCATGGCCAGCAGCAGGCCATTCAGTCGCTTGACGAAGCTGGCCGGATCTTCCAGTTGTCCGCCCTCGGCCAGCATGGCCTGTTCGAACAATAGATTCGTCCAGTCGCCAAACCGGGTGGTATCGGCTTCATCTTTCAATCGGGCGATCAGCGGATGCGTGGGATTCAGTTCCAGATAGGGCTTGCTAATCGGCACATTCTGCCCGGCATCGCGCAGCAACCGCTCCATGTGGGGACTCATCGCGTATTCATCGACCACCAGACAGGCTGGCGAATCGGTTAACCGCGAGGAAATCCGCACTTCCTTCACCTGGTCGCCCAGCACGTCCTTGACGCGGGTCAGCAGTTCCTTGTGCTGATCTTCGGCCTGCTTCTGCTCCTGCTTCTCTTCTTCGGACGCAATTTTATCCAGATCCAGCGCCCCTTTGGCGACCGACTGGAAAGGCTTGCCGTCAAACTCGGTCAGGTGCGACATCAACCATTCGTCCACCCGGTCGGTCAGTAACAGGACTTCCAGACCCTTCTTGCGGAAGATTTCCAGATGCGGGCTGTTCTTCGCGGCCGCGAAGCTGTCGGCGCTGATGTAGTAGACCTTGTCCTGACCTTCCTTCATCCGGCCCAGATAGTCAGCCAGCGACACGGTTTGGTCAGGGGCATCGGTATGGGTGGAGGAGAAGCGCAACAACTTGGCGATCTGCTCACGATTGCCATGATCTTCCGCAGGCCCTTCTTTCAACGCCCGGCCAAATTCCTTCCAGAACTTGCCATATTTTTCAGCGTCATTCTGCGCCAGATCCTCCAGCAGACTTAGCACTTTCTTAACCGAGCCGCCGCGAATGCTGTCCACCACCTTGCTACTCTGGAGCAGTTCGCGGGAGATGTTCAGCGGCAGGTCGTTGGAGTCAATCACTCCGCGCACGAAGCGCAGATAACGCGGCATCAGGCGCTCGGCGTCGTCCATGATGAACACCCGCTGCACATACAGCTTGACGCCATGGCGCTGCTCGCGATCCCACATATCGAACGGGGCACGGGCGGGAATGAACAGCAGCGAGGTGTATTCCAGCTTGCCTTCCACCCGGTGATGGGTCCAGGCCAGCGGGTCTTCAAAATCGTGGCCGACGTGCTTGTAGAACTCCTTGTATTCCTCGTCCTTGATTTCCTGTTTGGGCCGCGCCCACAGCGCCGCAGCCTGATTGATCCGCTCTTCTTCAAACGTCGGCGGTGCGTCCTTGTCCTCGCTATACTTTTGCACCGGCATCAGCACCGGCAGGGTGATGTGATCGGAATATTTGGTGATGATCGAGCGCAACTGCCACTCGTTCAGCAAATCGACATGATCTTCATGCAGATGGAGTATGACTTCAGTGCCACGGTCCGCTTTCTCGACCGTTTCCAGGGTGTATTCGCCTTCGCCGGTGGATTCCCAGAGGACACCATGTTCCGGGACCATACCGGCGCGGCGAGTGTGCAGCGTAACCTTGTCGGCGACGACAAAGCTGGAATAGAAACCGACGCCAAACTGGCCAATCAAGTTTGTATCTTTGGTTTGATCGCCGGTCAACTTCTGCATGAACTGGCGGGTGCCGGACCGGGCAATCGTGCCGATGTTATCGATGACTTCCTGCCGGTCCATGCCGATGCCGTTGTCAGAGATGGTAATGGTGCGCGCATCCTTATCGAAGTGAATGCGGATTTTCAGTTCAGAATCGTTCTCATACAACGCGCCATCGGTCAGCGCTTCAAAGCGCAGTTTGTCGCAGGCGTCGGAGGCGTTGGAGATCAGTTCGCGAAGAAAGACCTCCTTGTGGGAATACAGGGAATGCGCGACCAGGCGCAACAGTTGCTGCACCTCGGCCTGAAAACCAAGGGTTTCCTTGTGAGCTTCGACGGTCATGGGGAACGGACTCCTGAATAATGTTTTAATGTCAGGAGCGGATATGTGGATAGACCGCCGAATTTCAAGATGCCCCACAGATGCAAGGCGGCTTGAACCGGTTCTGCTGCTGGCGGGCAGCAGCAGATTAACCGGTCCAATTGGCGAGTAGCCTTAATCCGCGATGGCGGCGTCCGGGTCAATACCCAACTGCCGAAGGCGGGCCGCCATCTGCTCAGCGCGGGTTCGTTCCTGCTCAGCACGGGTTCGTTCCTGCTCAGCACGGAGGCGCTCGTGGACCACCTGCGCCTGGGTCTGCTCAACGCGGAGGCGTTCGTGGATAACTTGCGCTTGGGCCTGATCGGCGCGGAGACGTTCGTGGACCACCTGCGCCTGGGCCTGATCGGCGCGGGTCCGTTCCTGTTGGTAGTTGACCCACACAAAATCTTGATAGACCGGATCGGCGATCAGCGTTTCCAGCGGCGGGCGACGCTCCAGGTCGTCGAGCCGCCAGCGAAATCCGGGAAGGACTTCCGAATGCACAATCCGCCCCGGCCCGACAGGCAGCGGCGCATAAACCCCGCGTGCGGTGCGCCGGTAGAATTGCCGCAGCGCGACAGTCTCATGCAGCAGGTAATATTCCTGTACGCCTCCGGCGGCATATTCGCCCTTCTTGACCACGGTATCCCGTTCCTGCTCGGCTTTGCTGGAGGTCGAAACTCCTTCGATGCACAGGTCAAAAATTCCCCGGTAGCTCTGCTCTGGCCCAGTCAGTGGAATCGGGTTGTCGTGGCGGACGACGCCATAGTCCGGTCGGCGGATGACGGTTTTGCCCGGCAGGGCCAGCCGAAAACCCATTTCCAGACCTACCCGGTCAGCGATGGGCTGAGTGCGAAGGAATTCGGTCAGTAGTTGAATGAACCAGTCAAACACCAGGAACGTGGCATAGTTGGACACGCCTTTTTCCTCCAGGACGCCGTTGTTCCATTCGTAGGTAACATCATGACCGAGATAGTAGTGTTCCCAATACGCCTCCTCGGTCACTGGCATACCGTCATAAGGGAGTTCAGGAGCAGGGGGCAGGCAATGCAGGGTCCGGGCGCTCATGGCGGGCCTCCGGGGTGGGGGGAAGGGATTGATTATAAAGGAAGGCGGGAGTGCTGCGAAACCCTGACAAGGACCTACACTGGCGAGAGCAGGGAAATCCTCTCATGCTGTAACAGCCAGCGCTTGATGGCCAGCGGATCACCCGTTACCGCGCCCGCATACCCCCCTAAACCATGTTGCGCAACAATGCGATGGCAGGGAATCAGGATGGGGACGTGATTGGCGCGGCAGGCGCCGCCAATTGCCCGCGCCGCGCTGCCCAGTTGTTGCGCCAATTCGCCATAGGTCAGCACGGTTCCGGGGGGAATAGCTTGCAGCGCTGTCCAGACCTGTTGCTGAAAAGCGGTTCCAGTCACCGCCAGCGGAACGGTGAATGGCGCATGGGGATCACGGAAATAGGCTTGCAACTGTTCAACGACACGCGCCGTCGCCACGTCGGCCGGCGGCTGTTCAGGCGTATCGGCAGGCAGGTAATCCAGTGCGCTGACGGCATCGCCGGCCATGCACAGGCCGATATGCGCGAATGGCGCGGCAATAATGGCTTGATAGACACTTAAATTCATCAAGTACTACTCACGCGGAACTGCGCTCAACCAATCGCGGCTGGCGTCGCCGTAAACGATGAAATGGGGATTAAGCAGCGAATCACGGGTGTTGTAGCGCAGGGGCTGACCGGTTTCCGCCGAGATGACCTGACCGCCGGCCACTTCAACAATGGCTTGCGCAGCGGCGGTATCCCATTCCGAAGTCGGTCCCATGCGAGGGTAGACATCCGCTGCACCTTCGGCAACCTGGCAGAATTTGAGCGAACTGCCGATGGCCACCAGTTGATGCGGCCCCAGAGCGGCGACAAATTTTTGCAATCCCGGCCCGCCATGCGATTTGCTGCCGACAACACGAATCGGTTGACCCGGTTGCAGGGTTTGGGTCGCAATCGGCTGCGGCGGTTGCCCCGGTTCCTGGCGGAACGCGCCATAACCACGGGCGGCAAAGTAGCACCGGCCGGTCACAGGAACCTGCACGACGCCCAGTACGGGTTCGTGATTTTCAATCAGCGCAATGTTGACGGTGAATTCGCCATTCCGCTTGATAAATTCCTTGGTGCCGTCCAGAGGGTCTACCAGCCAGTAGCAACGCCATTGAGCACGTTCGGCGAAGGGAATTGCGGCGGATTCTTCGGAATGAATGGGAAGTTCCGGAGTCAGTTGGCGTAAACCGGCGAGGATAGTTTGATGCGCGGCCAGATCGGCGGCGGTCAACGGGCTGTTGTCGTCCTTGGCTGTGACGTCAAACGCCGTGGCGTAAATTTCCAGGATTCGCTGACTGGCTTGCGCCGCCAGCGCGCGGACAGCGTCCAGCCAGGCGACTCGGTTGTCATCGTTCATCGCGCCTCCAGCAAGCGCTGCCGGGATCAAACCACCCCGGCGCACCACACATTCTCATTGAAAAAGCAGAGAAAAACGACTCAGTTGCTTGAATCAAAGACGGCTGAAATCTCTTTAGCGTTTGCTCAGTTTTTCCTTGATCCGCGCCGCCTTGCCCTCCAGACCACGCAGGTAGTACAGCTTGGCACGGCGCACATCGCCCCGGCGCTTGACGCTGATATCGGAAATCGCCGGACTGTGCGTCTGAAAGACGCGCTCGACGCCTTCGCCATGGGAAATCTTGCGCACGGTGAACGCGGAGTTCAGACCCCGGTTACGCTTGGCAATGACCACGCCTTCAAAAGCCTGCAGGCGTTCGCGATTGCCTTCCTTGACCTTGACGCGCACGACGATGGTATCGCCGGGATTAAATTCGGGGATTTCACGGGTCATCTGTTCCCGTTCAAAAGCCTCAACCAGTTTACTCATGATGCTTCGCTCCACGTTGTTCCGAAAGATTGCCAGCCACGCTGACATTCCCCATTGTCTCTAAATAATCTTGGATAAATTCATTGAGCAGCGCCTGATCCCGCGCATCCAGCCCGCGCTGAGCCAACAGCTCAGGCCGGCGTTGCCAGGTTCGCCCAAGGGCTTCGCGCCGTCGCCAGCGGGTGATCGCCGCATGATCACCGCTTAACAGCACAGCGGGAACACGCTGACCGTCAATCTCTTCGGGCCGGGTGTAATGCGGACAGTCCAGCACACCGTCCATAAAGGAATCCTGTTCCGCTGATTCCTGGTCATTCAACGCCCCCGGCAACAACCGGGCTACTGCGTCGATCATTACCAGCGCCGCCAGCTCGCCGCCGCTCAGCACATAGTCGCCTATCGACCATTCTTCATCGATTTCGGCCTCGATCAATCGCTCGTCGATGCCTTCGTAGCGACCGGCCAGCAGAATCAGTCGCGGTTCCGCCGCCAACGCCCGCACCCCATCCTGGTTCAAGGGTCGCCCCTGCGGACTGAGATACAGCGTTTTCCCCACGGGTTCTGCCGCCATTCGCGCCCGCCGTAACGTATCACGCAGCGGCTGGACTTTCATCACCATCCCTGGCCCCCCGCCATAAGACCGGTCGTCCACGGTGCGATGCCGGTCATAGGCATCGTCGCGTGGATTCCAGGTAGCGACGTTCAGCAAACCTCGCTCGACCGCCCGCCCCGTAACTCCGAAACGCAACAGGGTCTCCACCATTTCAGGAAACAGGGTAACAACGTCGATGCGCACTAGAAATCCGGGTCCCAGTCCACCCGCAGCAGCCGCTGTTCGAGATTGATCTCGACTACGACCTGACCCTTCACGAAAGGTAGCAACCGTTGGCGTTCACCTTTGACAACCAACACATCGTTGGCACCGGTAGCGAACAGATGATCCACGATGCCCAGATCAACGCCTTCCAGCGTGATGACCTGCAAGCCTTCCAGATCCGTCCAGTAATACTCGCCTGGCTTGGAGGGCGGCAACTGGGTACGCGGCACGGCGATGTCGCTTGGAATCAGGGCTGCCGCCTGGTCACGGTTCTCACAACCCGCGAACTTCAGTACGACGCCGGCACCATGCGCACGGCCAGCTTCAATCTTGAAGGGTTGCCATTCACCCTGCCGCAGCAGGAAAACCGGGTCGTAGTGAACGATACCTTCACGCGGTTCGGTGTGGGAAAATATCCGCACCCAACCTTGTAGCCCAAACAGGCCGGAGACCCGGCCCAGCACCACCCAGTCGGACATCGGGATTGATTAGGCTGCCGCCTGTTGCTTGCGGGCGTATTCCTTGGCCAGACTGGCGACCCGCTCGGAGGTCTGCGCACCGGTATTCACCCAGTATTGCAGACGCTCCTGGTTCAGGCTTAGCCGCTCTTCCTTGCCGTTAGCAATCGGGTTGAAAAAGCCAAGCCGTTCAATATAGCGACCGTCGCGCCGGTTACGGCTGTCGGTCACGATCACGGTGTAGAAGGGGCGCTTTTTAGCGCCGCCACGGGACAGGCGGATGGTCACCATACGCTGTAAATACCTCTTGCGAATTCTGATATCCCTACAAATAAAGACCGCCCGCATGGGGCGGCCGGATGAAGCGTGGAATAGTAGCGGAAATTTCCGGGGTTTGAAACCTTTTGGAAGTTTACTTGCAGAAACCACGCCTGGCTTGATTGTCCGCCGTGTTTCAATTTGAAACGCGGTGAAACGGTAGATGTTTTAAATTGAAACATAGCCCGTGATTAACTCGTCTTTAATCAGTTGATTTCACTGAATCATAATTTCAGCATGAAACTAGCTATACTTTTATGCCACTTGGTGGCGTGGAGGGACTGTCTAAAAAGTTAGCCCTCCACATTGGGAAACATCTGCCATACTGGAAAGAAGATAAGGAAGCATCCTGTCTGACACGCAAAACCCCACCTCCAGGCCAGATTTCCTTTGAAAATTCAATCGCCATCGTTGACGGGATTCGCTTACCCGAAAAGCCCAAGAGAAACCTATGAGCAACGAACTGACGCTGAACACGCTGCTGCCGCACTCTGACGGATCAGGGTAACGCTCGCAATAAGACTTTTGTAGGGATCGACTTCGGTACGTCAACGTCGGTTGCTAGCTTCTCGGTGGCCGGGAATCCACAAGATCCGATCATGAAACCCGAAATTTTTAACCCCTAAATCGCCAATAAACGTTTATGGTTATACTCACCCGCTCATTTTTCGGAGGTGAATACATGAACCGAACCCGACTGCTCTACCCCTTGGGTATCCTGTTGCTCCTGGGCATCGGCCCACTGGATGCTCTGGCCCGCATCAAACTCACCACTTTGCCGGTGCGGGAGCAGGTGCACATCCATCTTGACCATCCGCAAATCACGCTGGTTGAGGAGGAACGCATCGTCCCTCTGGTTAAGGGCGTCAATCAGGTTGATTTCTCCTGGGCGAATACCCGCATCGACCCTGATAGCCTCGTGCTGCGCATTCTCCCTGCGCCGGGCGATCAGCCCCTGGACGCCAAGGTGCTATCGGTCAGTTACCCGCCGAATGAGAATGCGCTGGTCTGGTCCGTTTCGGCCAGTGCTTCCGGCGCGGCGCGAGTGCGCATCAGCTATGCGCTGGGCGGCTTGAGCAAGGATTTCCATTACCGGGCAATAGCGGGCCGCGATGAGAAAACTCTGGAGCTGGCGCAATACCTGCGGGTGAATAACCACGCCAATGAGGCCTATGACCTGGCCCAGTTCGAGACCGGGATCGGCGCAGAGTTTGAGAAGCCGCTCGGTTTGAACGAGACCAAGGAAGTGCAGCTTAACCGCTTCCCCAATATCCCGGTGCGTAAAACCTATACCAGTGATCCGGTCCAATTCGGTTATCTGGACCGCGCCCAGGACAAACTGAACGTACCAATGCACTACGTCATCAAGAATGCGGGCGGTTCATTGGGGAAGGCGGCTTTGCCGGAGGGCAAGGCACGCATTTTCCAAAATGACGGCAAGGGCGGTTCGGCCTTCCTCGGCGAGGATCGCGGCAAGTTCACTCCCCCGGACGATGAACTGGAACTCTATCTGGGTCTGGCCCGCGACATCGTGGTGCGGCGCACCATCGACCGTAGCGAGCGCCAGCGCATCGCAGGCAATCTCTATCGGTATGACGTGACCGTGAAATACGAGATTGAGAATTTCAAGGACACGCCAGCAACGCTGAATATTGTCGAGAGCGTCCGGTACATTCGCGATCAACTCAACCGCCATGACCGCGACCCGGAATGGCGGCTGGGCGATGGCACGTTGCGTAACCCCGATCCGGAAAAGAGCGACGCCGACAAGCTGCTGTTTCACGTCGATCTACCCGCCCGGCCCGCCGATGGTCCTGCCCCGAAGCAGACGCAGACCCTGCGGCTAACCCTGAATAATGAGTGGTGAGCGCCATGAACCTGAACCGACTGGTTGGTTTGCTGTGTCTGCTGCTTCTGCCGTTGGCGCTACCCGCCCGCAACGTCGATCTCGCGACCGTTCCTGAACGGCGCACCGTGCAATTGACCATCTACAACTCCGAAGACCTGACTCTGGTGCGGGAAAGTCGGGTGGTGACTTTTAAAAAGGGCGTCAATCCCCTGCAATTTTCCTGGGCGAATACCCTGATCGATCCGACCTCGGTGGAACTGAAATTCCGGGAGCCGCAGACCGGTCTGGAGGTGGCGGATACCACCTTCCCCCACGACAAACCGCAAACCCTGTACTGGAATGTGGTCAGCCCAACCGACCACGAAACGACCATTGAGATCAGCTATTTCACCTCCGGCATTTCCTGGGCGGCGGACTATCTGGCGATTGCTGATGCTGACGAGAAAGTATTACGGCTGGAAAGCTTCGTGCGGGTGAAGAATCTCTCCGGGGAAGATTACGAAAACGCCCAGGTGCGACTGGTGGTCGGCACAATCAATTTGGTGGAGAAAATCGCGGAACTGGCGAAGTTGCCGGTGGGGCGGCTGGATGAACTGAAACGCGAGGAATACCAGGAACTGCGGCAACGAGCCGGGCGCAAGGCGATGGCCCCGCCGCCAGCGCCCATGCTGTCCATGGCCGCTGGCATGGTTGCTGACGCCGCCGAGATGGATGCGCCCAAGGAAATCATCAAAGAAGGACTGAGCGAATATTTCATCTACACCATCGAAGGCACGGAAACGGTGCCGACCGGCTGGGCCAAGCGCTTGCGCAGTTTTGAAGCCGACGCGGTGCCGATGACCGTAGAATATCGCTATCGGCCCCGGGAATACGGCGATCAGTTGGTCCGGCTGTACCTGTTGAAAAACGACACGGCGTCCAAGTTGGGCAGTACCCCGTTGCCGGATGGGGTGATGCAAATCTTCCAGACGAATGTCAGCGGTGGCCTGAATTATCTGGCGACACAAGCGCTGAACTATGTGCCGATTGGCGACAAGATCGAATTAAATCTGGGCACTGACCGGCTGGTCATTTTCGAACAGGTCAAGCAGAAGGTTTATCGCGACAACCTGTGGTTCCAGATCAAGGGCGGTAATCTCTACCGCAAGCTGGGCGAGGATGGCGTCAAGCTGGAGCTGGATAGCCAGGTCGCGGGGTGGGATGAACACACCATTTACCGGCAGAAAATCCGCAATTACCGTCCCAAGCCGATCCATGTCCAGATTCGCCGCGACTATGCCGGCGACATCGTATTCCGCAGTCGGCTCAATCCAACCCTGCACGATTTCCAGACGGTACAGTTTGAGGCTGATATTGCCGCTGGTGAAAAAGCCGCGCTGGATTATGAGGTGATTGCCCGGATGGGCTATAACCAGAAGCAGAATCGGGTGGAGTTGCAAAGTGGGGAGGCGGGGCGCTGATGTCTCAATGAATCTGGAAACCGTTGAAGCCGTTGTGATCGGCGCTGGTGTGATCGGATTAGCCATCGCCAGGGCGCTGGCGCTAACCGGCCGTGAGGTGCTGATTCTGGAAGCCGAAGAGCGCTTCGGTACGCAAACCTCGTCACGCAATTCCGAAGTGATTCACGCGGGCATGTATTACCCGCCCGGCTCGTGGAAAGCCCGCCTGTGCGTGGCTGGCAAGGCGCAGCTTTACCGCTATTGCGCCGAGCGTGGCATTGCGCATCGCGCCATCGGCAAGTTGCTGGTCGCCTGCGATGCAGCAGAACGGCCCCTGCTGACCGCTTACGCGGAACGGGCTGCTGCGAATGGCGTTCCCCTGCAACCGCTGACCGCTGCGGAAATTCGTAGTCTGGAACCGGCTGTTCAGGCGCTGGCCGGCCTGTATTCGCCCACGACCGGCATTCTGGACAGCCATGGATTCATGCTGGCGCTGCTGGGGGATGCGGAACAGGCCGGGGCGATACTGGCCACCCGAACGCCGGTCGTCGGGGGGTGCATCACGACTGACGGGATCGTGTTGCACACGGGTGGGGAAGCGCCCTGGCGCTTGCAGAGCCGGATCGTGGTCAACGCCACCGGGTTATGCGCCCAGGACGTAGCGCGGCGCATCGCGGGATTCCCAATCGCCTGTATTCCGCCAACCTTTTACGCCAAGGGCTGCTATTTCACCCTCAGCGGGCGGACGCCATTTCAGCATCTGGTCTACCCAATGCCTGATCACGCGGGGCTGGGCATTCACGCGACGCTGGATCTGGGCGGACAGTGCAAGTTTGGCCCGGATGTCAGCGGTTGGCCGACCACCCCGGACTATGCGTTCGAGACCGGGCTGGACGCGAAATTCTACCGGGCAATCCGGCGTTATTATCCTGATCTCGCGGATGGGGCGCTCCAGCCGGGTTATACCGGCCTTCGTCCCAAAATCACCGGTCCGACCGAAGCCGCTGGCGATTTCCTGATCCAGGGACCAGCGGCGCATGGCGTCCCCGGACTGGTGAACCTGTTTGGCATAGAATCGCCGGGACTGACGGCGGCGCTGGCCATCGCTGAGGAGGTCGCTGGCATGATGCAGATAATCCCGCTAGAATAAATACCATTCGGAGAGGTGGCAGAGTGGTCGATTGCGACGGTCTTGAAAACCGTTGACCCGCAAGGGTCCGTGGGTTCGAATCCCACCCTCTCCGCCATTTTTTTATTCTTCGGGCGACGGACCGCCGGACAGCGGGGGAAATTCCGGATGAGGCGATTCCTGCTGCCGCACAGCCGGGTTGTAACGCAGGCAGTTGGGAATACAGGCGCATTCAAAGGCTATTTTCATCAGCGCAATCTTCCCCTCGTTTTTGAGCTGGAACAGCCTCGGCACCACCCGGTCGCGCAAGGCTTCCGGATCAATGGTGTTGACGTAAATCTTGGTGCCGCCCTCAAATCCCGCCGGGGTCGATATCCGCCATTTGATCAGGATGCGCCACGGCATCGGCGTATCCACATCGGGCGGTTTGTAATACCACTCTTCATTGCAGGGAATGTCCGGCCCGGCGGCAGCATGGCAACCATGCACCAGATCGGAAATGCCGCGCAATTCTTCCGCTGAATGATTCCACGGCTGACTGCGTTCGCTCTTCGAGAAAATCTCCAGCGTCGGGTAGCGATGGCCAAAGCCAGCATAGGCAATGGCGTAATCATTCTCGGCGACGACCAGATTCCGATAGGCCGCAAAATTAACCGCCGCTTCGTTGTAAATGTTGGGATTATCCCGCACCCGCTGTAATTCCATTTCATTCTGCACCCCACGCTCGTCAATCGCGACCAACTGTTTGTGCAGATGGTCAAACGACGCGCCCGCCGGTTTCAGCCAGTTCTGAAATACCGCGACATAGCGAACATAGCGGTTGTTGACATACAGATCGCGCAGGGCGTCGATGGTAAAGCGCGTGTACTGGTAATGCTCTTCCGGGGTCAGTGCGCCGGAAGATGCCAGTTGATGATCATGGGTGGCACCGTCGATGAAATGGCGCCGGGCGACAATCACTTCATGACCGCCGCCAAAAAAAGCGTTGGCCAGTTGCAATCGTTCATCCATAGACAGCCGGTTGCGGGCGGCTTCATCCAGGCCGGACGCCTTCAACCGCTGATCGACCACTTGCAACACATGGCGGCGACCGGTTTCCGAGGCCAGATAATTGCACTTGTGCGCTTCGATGGGATCTGGGATCTGATAGCCAAAATTCTTTTGCCAGTAGTCGAAAGACACAATCTCAAACAGGTTGGGAATACGGCGGAATTCGGCGACCGTATCAAACAGGTTGTCGGCATGGAGATGCCGAAGCGTGGTGAAATTACCCCCGGTTTTGATCAGCCGCGCTTTTTCGGGCGGCGTCTCCAGATAACGCCCAGCGCAAAACGAACAGTGGGCGTCATGCTGCGCCGGGTTCAGGAGCTGAGAGTTAGCGACGCTGACGCCCAGCGGTCGATTGCCCCGGCCCGGAACGGTCCAGACTTCGGTGCCAGTGAAGGGATTAACCTGCTTGATGGTGCCATCGGCCATCCGCATCAGATAATTGGATTCAGGAATGATCTGCGGCAACATGCGCGCCGTGCCCCGCTGTTCAGTAATGAGCCTGTATCGTTTAACTTTAGTCCAGCGTATGCCGACCCGCCATCGGGACCGACTGCCAATCCCCTCTCCCCGTGGGAGAGGGGCGGGAGTGAGTGCCGTCAGGCAAACAGCCAGGGTGCTGCCTGCCGCCGCCGGGCTTCAAAGGTGCGAATCTCGTCGGCATGGCGCAGGGTCAGGCTGATGTCGTCCCAGCCGTTGAGCAGGCATTCCTTGCGGAACGAGTCCACTTCGAAGGGAATCGGCGCACCGGTTGGCGGCGTCACGGTCTGCGCAGCGAGATTGACCGATAGCCGATAATTGGGCGTCGCCGCCACTTCGCGGAACAGCCGATCAACAATGACCGTATCCAGCGTGATGGGCAACAGGCCCGATTTGAAGCAGTTGCCGCAAAAGATGTCGGCGAAACTGGGCGCGATGACGCAGCGGATGCCGTATTCATCCAGCGCCCACACCGCATGTTCCCGCGAGGAGCCGCAGCCAAAATTTTCCCGTCCCAGCAGGATGCTCGCGCCCTGATAGCGCGGCTGGTTCAGGACAAAGGTGGTATTCAGCGGCCGCCCGGTGCAGTCCATCCCCGGCTCGCCATGATCCAGATAGCGCCATTCATCGAACAAATACGGGCCAAAACCGGTGCGGTTAATGGATTTCAGAAACTGCTTGGGAATGATCGCGTCGGTGTCCACGTTGGCGCGATCCACCGGAACCACCAGACCCTCCAGTTGGGTAAAGACTTTCATCAGCAAAATCCTCAGAACGTGCGCACGTCGACGAAATGACCAGCGATGGCTGCTGCCGCCGCCATGGCCGGGCTGACCAGGTGCGTGCGCCCGCCCTGCCCCTGCCGTCCTTCAAAATTGCGGTTGGATGTGGAGGCGCAGTGTTCGCCCGCCAGCAACCGGTCGGCGTTCATCGCCAGGCACATGGAACAACCCGGCTCACGCCATTCGAAACCCGCTTCCAGAAAGATCAGATGCAGACCTTCACGTTCGGCCTGTTGTTTGACCAGTCCTGAGCCGGGTACCACCAGCGCCTGTTTCAGCGTCTCCGAGACCTTGCGCCCCTTGATGATCGCCGCCGCCGCGCGTAAATCCTCAATCCGGCCATTGGTGCAGGAGCCGATGAACACCCGGTCCAGCGAAATAGCGGTGACGGGCGTGTTGGGTTGCAGGCCCATGTAGCGCAGCGCCTGCTCGATGCTGTTGCGCTTGGTGGGGTCGGCTTCGCGGACCGGATCTGGCACCGATTCATCAATGGCGACCACCATTTCCGGCGAGGTGCCCCAAGTGACCTGCGGCTTGATGGCGGCGGCGTCCAGGGTCACCACCCGGTCAAATACCGCGTCGGAATCGCTGTGCAGTTCGCGCCATTCCGCGACGGCCTGAACCCACGCCGCACCGGTTGGCGCGGAACTCCGACCGTGTAGATAGTCGATGGTGGTCTGATCAACGGCGATCATCCCCGCCCGCGCCCCGGCTTCAATGGCCATGTTGCAGACGGTCATCCGCCCTTCCATGCTCAGCGCCTGAATGGCTTCGCCGCCAAATTCGACCGCGTAACCGGTGCCGCCAGCAGCGCCGATGTGGCCGATAATGGCCAGTACAATGTCCTTGGCAGTGACGCCCGGTCCGGTCTGGCCATCGACGCGAATCAGCATCGCTTTCGATTTTTTCTGAATCAGGCACTGGGTCGCCATAACATGCTCGACTTCAGATGTGCCGACGCCGAAGGCCAGCGCACCGAATGCGCCATGCGTTGAGGTGTGGGAATCGCCGCAGACCACGGTCATTCCGGGGAGCGTCGCGCCCTGTTCCGGCCCGGCGACGTGGACGATGCCCCGGCGCAGATCGCCAATGGCGAAATAGCGCAGACCGTAGCGCCGGGCGTTAGCGTCCAGCGTCTCAACCTGCAAGCGGGATACGGGGTCGTCGATAGTGGTGAAACCGGGGGTGGTCGGCGTATTGTGGTCGGGCATGGCGACCATGGATTCCAGCCGCCACGGTTGGCGTCCCGCCAGTTGCAGACCTTCAAAGGCCTGCGGTGAAGTCACTTCATGCACCAGGTGACGGTCGATATAAAGCAGCGCTGTGCCGTCGGGATCGGTCCGCACGAGATGGGCGTCCCACAGCTTGTCGTAGAGCGTTTTTCCAGCCATTGGCTACCTCCTGCCCAAATGAACCCGTAAGCTTAAAGCGGGTCCGGGCATAACACAAATCACGCATCAGTGAGTGAGTCATGCGGTATTATGCCGCTTGCATCACTTTAGTATTGCGCTCAGTCCCCTTTACCCCAATAACCCGTCATTCTCATCCTTATCCCTATGAATCTGATCGCCACGCTTGCCCAAGAACTCGCCGCCCGCGAACCCCAGATTGAAGCCGCTGTTGCCCTGCTGGATGGTGGCGCGACCGTGCCGTTCATCGCCCGCTACCGCAAGGAAGTCACTGATGGCCTGGACGATACGCAACTGCGCCTGCTGGAAGAACGGCTTGGCTATCTGCGCGAACTGGAGGAACGGCGCGGCGTGATCCTGGCCAGCATCCGGGAACAGGGCCAGTTGAATCCCGAACTGGAAGCCGCCCTGCTCACCGCCGACAGTAAAACCCGGCTCGAAGACCTCTACCTGCCTTATAAGCCCAAGCGCCGCACCAAGGCGCAAATCGCCCGCGAAGCCGGTCTGGCTCCCCTGGCTCACGGTCTGCTGGAGGATACGGGGCAAATGCCGGAAACCGTTGCAGCCGGCTTTATCGACGCCGACCGTGGCGTTCCCGATGTGAAGGCGGCGCTCGAAGGCGCACGGCAAATTCTGATGGAAGAATTCGCCGAAAATGCCGAACTGCTGGCGAACCTGCGTAGCTATCTGTGGGAAAACGCGGTGTTCTGTGCGCAACTGGTCGAAGGCAAGGCCGAAGAAGGGGCCAAATTCCGCGATTATTTCGACTACCGGGAAGCGCTGCAAAAAATTCCCTCGCATCGCGCCCTGGCGCTGTTCCGGGGCCGCAATGAGGGTATCTTGCAATTGAATCTGGAAATTGGTGATCCCTCAGTGCCTGGTCCTGATCCTGGTGAGCGGCGGGTGGCGGCGCAGTTCGGCATCCGCGATGAAGGTCGGCCCGCTGATGCCTGGTTGCGGGAAGCCGCCCGCTGGGCCTGGAAGGTCAAGCTATTCCCGCATCTGGATACTGAATTGAAACAGCGCTTGCGCGAAGCAGCGGAAGAAGAAGCGATCCGGGTGTTCGCCAGCAACCTGCGTGATCTATTACTGGCCGCGCCCGCTGGAACCCGCCCGACTCTGGGACTGGACCCGGGATTACGCACCGGCGTCAAAGTGGCGGTGGTGGACGCCACCGGCAAGCTGGTCGATACCGCGACCATCTACCCCCATGTCCCCCGCAATCAGTGGGACGCCAGTCTGCACGTTCTGGCGGAGCTGTGTCGCCAGCACAAAGTGGAACTCATCAGCATCGGCAACGGCACCGCTTCCCGCGAAACCGACAAACTGGCGACAGACCTGATCCAGCGTCATCCCGAATTGCGGCTGCAAAAACTGGTGGTGTCGGAAGCCGGGGCGTCGGTGTATTCCGCGTCCGAACTGGCGGCGCGGGAATTTCCTGACGTGGACGTGTCCCTGCGCGGCGCGGTCTCCATCGCCCGCCGGTTGCAAGACCCGCTGGCGGAACTGGTCAAGATCGAACCGAAAGCCATTGGCGTCGGCCAGTATCAGCACGATGTCGGTCAGACCCGGCTGGCACGTTCGCTGGATGCAGTGGTTGAGGATTGCGTGAATGCGGTCGGGGTGGATGTGAACACTGCGTCAGCGCCATTGCTGGCGCGGGTGGCGGGTTTGAACGCCACGCTGGCCCGTAATATCGTCGAGTTCCGGGATACCAATGGCCCATTCCGCCGCCGGGAACAGTTGCGCAAGATTGCCCGACTGGGCGACAAGACCTTTGAACAGGCGGCGGGTTTCCTGCGCATTCCCAATGGCGACAATCCCCTGGATCGTTCCGCCGTGCATCCCGAAGCTTATCCAGTCGTCGAGCGTATTCTGGCCGCCAGCGGGCGTGGACTGTCTGAGGTGCTGGGCAATGCGGCGTTTCTCAAGACGCTGGAGCCGGTGCGCTTCATTGATAACCGGTTTGGGTTGCCCACGGTGCGCGACATTCTGGCGGAACTGGAGAAGCCGGGCCGCGATCCCCGTCCGGAATTCAAAACTGCGGCGTTCAAGGACGGCGTGGAGAAGCTAACTGATTTACAACCGGGGATGGTGCTGGAAGGCGTGGTCACCAACGTCGCCAACTTCGGTGCGTTCGTGGACATTGGCGTTCATCAGGACGGGCTGGTGCATATTTCCGCGCTGGCCGACCGCTTTGTGAAAGACCCACGTGATGTGGTGAAAACCGGGCAGGTGGTGAAGGTCAAGGTGCTGGAAGTCGATGTGAAGCGGCAGCGGATTGCCCTGACAATGCGGTTGAGCGAGCCGACGACGGGCGCTCCGGCCCGGAAAGTGGAGCCTCCTCAGCGGCAAGAACGCCAAGCACGACCGGAACGCGGACCGCGTTCAACACCGCCACCGCCACCACCGAAGCCGGAACAACGTCCGAGCGCATTGGCTGAAGCCTTTGCCAGGGCGCGGCAGGCGCGGTAATGCCCAATAGCGAGTGACCGGGAGTAAACCCGCTTGACCTCCTCCCCGCCCTGAAGGACGGGGAGGAGGTCAAGGCCTCACTCCTCTATTACTTCGGCGTCTTGACCCTGACCGGCGAGACCGACTTTCTGGAACCGATCCTGAATATTCCCAATCTGGTCGCCCGCTCCCTGGTGGAAGTCAGGGTTCAGGGTTGCCGTTGTACGCCATACGCGCCAAGCACCCGGTAGCGGTATTCGGGGGCGGCTTGCATGGCCTCATGCACCAGGGCGGGGTCGGCGGTCTGGTTGAGGTCGTTGACCCAGTAGGCGTAACCGGCGGCGTCCGGTTGCCGGTACAGGAAGCCGAAGTAGTAGAGATCGACGGTAATGGTGCTGGCCAGAGCGGCGCGGCTGGCGGTGGACTGGCTGAAGTCGTGCAGCACCTGGCCCCAACTGGCCCCCTGGTCGATCTGCGCGAGCCACTCGTCCAACTCGTCCGGTGTAGGCACCCGGTTCAGGACATGCTGGTAGATCTGGGTGATAAAGACCGCGGGGTCGGTTAGGTCGTAGCTGAAAAATTCGCCACTGATCAGGAAGTTGTGGGCGATGGCGGGCAGCGGTTGGCCCGTGACCCCTTGTTGCGCCCAGTAGGCCAGCCCGCACAAATCGGGGATGCGGCCGAAGGCGGCATGATAGAAGCGGCTGATGGCTCCAACCCCGCTCTGGAATTCCAGCGACTGGTAGAAAGCCTCGATGATCTGGCCACGGGTGAGGACGCCGGTGGTCAGTTCCTGTTCCCAGTAGGCTTGCCCGGCCGGGTCGCTTTCCCGCTGGAGCAGGTCGCGGTAGAGCTGGCTGACGAAGGCGCTGGGGCTGACGAAGACGTCATTGTCCTTGACTGCGGGATTCGTACCCTGGGCGGTTTCGGTGGCGTCGGGAACACCGTCGCCGTCAGTATCCGGCCCCAGGCCCCACGGGCAGGTGGCCGGGACGTCCGGGTGGACCGTGAGCGTGAACGCTTGCTGAGCGATGCGCTTGCCGTTCCCTTCATCCACGACTTGAAGGGTAAAGGTAAAGTTGTTCGCTACTGTCGGGGTTCCACTCAGAAAAGCGGTCGGTTCGTCCGGGGCCGTTTCGACCAGCGCCAGGCCGTCGGGCAGGGTGCCGGCCGCGACGCTCCACACATAGGGGCCGATGCCGTTGTGGGCGGTCAGCGGCCCTTCGTAGATTTCGCCGACCTGGCCGGTCGTCGGTAATGCGCCCGTCAGGGCGAAGTCGGCCAGTCCGGGACCGGCCGGGTCGATGATGCGCCCATTAGCCGTGAGATCGTCGTCGCCGAACCCGCCGTCACGGATCGTGTAGGTGACGGTGTTCCCCTGAATGACCGCGCCCTCCATGACATACCAGTGCACGCTTGGGTTCGTGGGCGTTTGGCCATATTTCCAGAACTGTGTGCCCGCCGGCAAGTTCTGGGGATACACCAAGGTCAGGGTCAGGGTGGTGTCACCGGGCGTGCAGCCGTCCACCACGACTTGGAGCAGACCGTGGGGCAGACGAATGCCGGTGGGACCTACGGCAGGAGCGTTCGGATCGCCCAGTTGCAAAGTCAAGGTGTTGAGGTCGTCGAAGGCGCAGGTGGCCCCCGCTGCCGGGTTGACCTTGAGCGCGACTGTCAGCGGCGGTTGCGTCGGGTTCACCAGGTCGGGCCGGGTGAAGGTCGCCGCCTGAATCGTCAGGGTCAGGTCGTAGGTCGCCGTTTGGCCTGTGCTATCCGTGACTTCAACAGTGAAGGGCGACGTTCCCAGACCGGTCGGGATTCCACTGAGCAGGCCGCTGGCCGGGTCCAGGGTGAGTCCGTCCGGTAATGCGCCGGTCTGCACTGCCCATCGGTAGGGGAGGACGCCGCCGACCGCCTGCAGGACTTGCCCGTAGGCCGCGCCGATAATGCCGTCAATCAGGTGGGGGGTCACCACGGCCAATGCATGGTCAACCGTTAAGGGATAGACGTGCTGGCCGGTCTGGCCCTGGGCGTCGGTGACGGTGATGGTGACCGTGTGCGCATCCGCTTGGAGCGGCGTCCCGGATAGTACGCCGTCAATGCTGAGGAACAAGCCCGCGGGTAGCCCGCTTCCGGTGTAGCGGTAGGGAGGAGTGCCGCCGCTTGCGCCCAAGGTGACGGCATAGGGAATGCCGACGACCGCGTTGGGCAAGGCCGGCGGGGTCAGGGTCACCGGTTCCAGGGCGTTGACCGTGTGCGTCGCCGTTCCGGTGCTGGCGGTGAAGGTCGCGTCGCCGCCATAAGTGGCGGTCAGGCTATGGGACCCGGCAGTCAGCGCTGTGGTCGCGCAGGCGGCCGTGCCAGTGCTCAGGGCGACGCTGGCGCAACCACTGATTGCCGTTCCGCTATCCTGGAAAGCGACCGCCCCGGTCGGGGTTCCGCTGGCGGCACTGACCGTAGCGGTCAGGGTCACCGTCTGGCCGACGGCTGAGGGATTCGGCGCGCTGGTGAGCGTGGTGGTGGTCGCTGTCGTGGCTCGGGTGGCGCTACAACTGGCGGTGGTTCCACCGTTACTCCCTGTGCAACTCCACGTCCACGGGCCGATACCGCTGACCGTTGAGGTGCTGCCCACACTACACAACCCGCTCGTCGGGATGCTGGTGAAGGTCTGACCATGGGCGCTGCCACAAGCACCGTTCACTGGAGTTGGTCCACCGCCACTACCACCACCTCCGCCACTACCACCGCCACTACCACCGCCACCACCTCCGGCGGCGGCGTTGGTCAGGTTGAAGTTGACCGCTGTTGCTCCCGCTGCACTGGTAGCAACTTGATAACTGCCCGCCGTCGCATTGGCGGTAGCGGTAACACTGGCCGAACCGCTGGCAATCGTGACTGGGCTACCTACCAACACGGCGCTGGCTCCGCTGCCGGGCGGGGTAAAGGTGACTGTACCGCCATTGACCTGCCCCGATCCGGTCGCAGCCACCGTAACCGCCAGCGGATTGGCAAACGCGGTGCTGATGGTCGCGCTCTGGTTGTCGCCGCCGGTCTTGGTGAGAGTGAACCCCTGCGATTCATACGCGCCGATGTCACATGTTGTTCGGGTAATGCCGCGCTGATCGGTCGTCGGACAACCGGTTCCGGTATCAATCGCTGGACTGCCGGGTAATAACGGGATGGTTTTAGTCGTGCCTGTGCCGCCGTAGTAGTCCAAGGTTCCGATCAGCGGGTTGATGTTGCGGAGAGAACCGGAACCAAAGCCGCAACTATCACCATCATCTAGGTTGTTGCCGCTGTCGGTGATGGTGCCGGAACAGTTCCCGCCGGTGGTATTGCCCGCCAGCAAAGTATTCTTCAGGGACACCGTGCCGCCATTGGACAGACCGCCGCCAGAATAATTAGCCGAATTGTTAGCAAAGGTGATGTTAGTAAGAGTGGCCGTGCCGCCATTGGACAGACCGCCGCCGAAATCAGCCGAATTGTTGGCAAAGGTGACGTTGGTAAGGGTGGCCGTGGCCGTGCTGCTGTTGGACAGACCGCCGCCGAAGCCGTGAGCTGCTGAATTGTTGGCAAAGGTGACGTTGGTAAGAGTGGCCGTGCCGCCGTTGTACAGACCGCCGCCGAGGCCGTAAGCTGCTGAATTATTGGCAAAGGTGACGTTGGTCACCGCGACCGTGCCGCCGGCGTCGTTGGACAGCCCGCCACCGCTTTCAGCGGTCACGCGGCCATTCGCTACGGTGAGGTTTTGCAAGGTGAAGATTTTGCCACTATTGACCTTGAACACTCGCACCGTGTCGCCGCCGCTGACCGTCACCGCTTGCGTGGTGCCGTTAATGATCAGGTTTTTAGTGATCCCCAATTCGCTGTCAAGAAGAATCGTCTGCCCGTTCAGTCCCGCCGCAAAGTTGATGGTGTCCACTACGGTCGCGCTGGCGGTGGCGATAGCGTCGCGCAATGAGCAATCCGTCGCCGGGGCGTTGACACAGCCGCCGACTGTGCCCGGATCGGCGAGGGTGGTCACGGTCAAACTGATGGCGCTATTTGGAATCGCTAATCCCGCCGAGCAGGCTTCCGCGCCGTCTGTGGTTCCGGCGTTGGCTTTCGGGGTGACGCAGTAGAACAGGTACTGGTCCCGATCTGCTGCGGTGACAACGTAGGTCTTGCTGACGCCCAGCGTTGCGCCGCTGGCTCCACTGATGTCGCTGGCGCTGCCCGCAACATTGGTCACTCCTCGCTTCCATTGGTCGCTGCTACCCGTGGCGCTGGTGTCTTCGGCATCGCTCTCCGTGTCATTGTAGCTGTAGCCGCCGGTCAGGGTCTGGCCCACGGTCGTTGTGCCGCTGATGGCGTTGATGGGGTTGATGGCGGCGGTGGGGGCAGCGTTGCAGGCGGCGGTGACGAAAGTTTGATCCGCGCCGTTGTTAGTTTGCGTGGCGTCAGTGGCGTTGATGCGGAAATGGTAGGTGGCACCGCCGCAGGTCAGACCGCTGATCGCCGAGGTGGGATTCACCGTTTGCGGCGTGCCGGGCGTCGCGGTGATGCTGGTGATGCTGGCCGTGCCGGGCGTGCCGTAGCCGGTGGTCAATCCGTATTCAAAGCTGATGGCGCTGACGTTCAATCCCACATCGATGACTGAACCGTTCAGCGTGGCCGTAGCACCGGTGACACTGCTGGCGGCGGTGGTGGTCACGGTTGGGCCGGTGGCGCAGGGACTGGTGATGAAATTCAGTTCGGCACCATTGTTGGTCTGCGAGGCGTCGGTTGCGTTGATTCGATAAAAGTATTTGGTGTTACAGGTCAGGCCGCTGGCCGCATAGGTTGGATTCACCGTTTGCGGCGTGCCCGGCGTGGCGGTGAGACTGTTATTGGTCGTCGCGGCTAAGGGAGCGCCATAAACGCCGGTGGCGGTGCCAAGTTCAAATTGGATGCTGGTCACATTTGCGCCCACATCGGTGACATCACCGTTGAGCGTCGCGCCGGTGGAGGTGATGTTCGTGGCGGCGCTGGTCGTGACCGTCGGGCCGGTCGCGCAGGGGCTGGTTACAAAGGTCGCATCGCTGCCGTTGACCGTGGTGGGTCCCGCGTAAGTGGCGTTCACCCGGAAATGGTAACCGGTGTTGCAGCCGCTCAAGCCGCTGACCGTCGCGCTCACCGCCGTGCTGCCCGCGCCGCTATTCAGCGTCGCCGGCGTGGCCGTGGCTTGACTACCGTAGGCTACGCTCGCGCCGTAGTCGAAAAAGATATTCGTAACGGCAGTGCCATTGTCGTTCACCGTGCCGTTGAGCGTTGCCCCCGTTGCGCTCAAACCGCTGGCCGCGCCGGTGGTAGCGGAAGGACCGGCCGGAGCAGAAAGATTCAAGCGGGCCAGACCACCGGTCGGCGAACCGGTCTGGAGTTCGTTGGTGATGCTTTTAAAACTACCCCCCACATAGAGGGTGGACTCGCTCAGGGCCAGGGCGTTGACGGAGTTATCAGCATTGGGATCCCAGGCGCTCAGGCTGCCGGTGTCGGCGGTGTTGATCGCGGCCAGCCGGTTCCGTGTCGTCGGGCTACCGCCGGGCGGGGTGATGGTGGCGAAATTTCCGCCTGCGTACAACGTCGACCCGCTCAAGGCCAGGGCGCTAACGGTGCTGCCGGCGGCGGGTGCCCAGTCGGTGAGGCTGCCGGTGTCGGTGGTGTTGATCGCCGCCAGCTTATCCCGCGGCGTCGGGCTACCGCCGGGCGGGGTGATGGTGTTAAAAAAGCCGCCTACATACAGCGTGGAGCCGCTCAGGGCCAGGGCGCTGACGTTGCTGCCGCTGACGGCGGGTGCCCAGTCGGTGAGGCTGCCGGTGTCGGCGGTGTTGATCGCGGCCAGCCGGTTCCGGGTCGTGGCGCTGCCGCCGGGCGGGGTGATGGTGGTGAAAGACCCGCCTGCGTACAACGTCGACCCGCTCAAGGCCAGGGCGTTGACGGTGCTGCTGGCGGCGGGCACCCAGTCGGTGAGGCTGCCGGTGTCCGCGGTGTTGATCGCGGCCAGGTAATTGCGGGTCGTGGCGCTGCCGCCGGGCGGGGTGATGGTGGTGAAAGACCCGCCCGCGTACAGCGTGGAGCTGCTCAGGGCCAGGGCGTAGACGTTGCTGCCGCCGACGGTGGGTGCCCAGTCGGTGAGGCTGCCGGTGTCAGCGGTGTTGATCGCCGCCAGCCGGGTACGGGTCGTGGCGCTGCCGCCGGGCGGGGTGATGTTGGCGAAATTCCCGCCCACATACAGTGTGGATCCGCTCAGGGCCAGGGCGTAGACGTTGCCGCCGCCGACGGCGGGCGCCCAGGCGGTCAAGGCGCCATCAGAACCGAAAGCTGCCAGATTCGCACGCGGTGCGCCCACAACGGTGAACTGGCCGCCCACATACAGGGTGGATCCGCTCAGGGCCAGGGCGTTGACGTTGCCGCTGGCCGCGGGCGCCCAAGCGGTCAGGCTGCCGGTGTCGGCGGTGTTGATCGCGGCCAGGTAATTGCGGGTCGTGGCGCTGCCGCCGGGTGGGGTGATGGTGGTGAAAGCCCCGCCCACATACAGCGTGGACCCGCTCAGGGTCAGGGCGTAGACGGTGCTGTTGGCCGCAGGCGCCCAGTCGGTGAGGCTGCCGGTGTCGGCGGTGTTGATCGCCGCCAGCCGGGTACGGGTCGTCGGGCTACCGCCGGGCGGGGTGATGATGTTGAAAATCCCGCCCACATACAGCGTGGACCCGCTCAGAGCCAGGGTCTTGACCTCGCCGCCGCTGGCGGCGGGCGCCCAGTCGGTCAGGCTGCCGGTGTCCGCGGTGTTGAGCGCCGCCAGATTATAACGGATCGTGGCACTGCCGCCGGGCGGGGTGATACTGCTGAAAATCCCGCCCACATACAGCGTGGACCCGCTCAAAGCCAGGGTGTTGACTCCGATGGTTGTGCCGCCGCTGGCGGCGGGCGCCCAGTCGGTCAGGCTGCCGGTGTCGGCGGTGTTGATCGCGGCCAGCCGGTTCCGCGTCGTGGCGCTGCCGCCGGGCGGGGTGATGGTGGTGAAATAACCGCCCACATACAGCGTGGACCCGCTCAGGATCAGGGCAAAGACGGAGCCGGAGCCGGAGCCGCCGCTGGTCGCGGGCGCCCAGTCGGTGAGTCTGCCGGTGTCGGCGGTGTTGATCGCCGCCAGCCGGTTCCGAGTCGTGGCGCTGCCGCCGGGCGGGGTGATGGTGGTGAAAATTCCGCCCACATACAGCGTGGACCCGCTCAGGGCCAGGGCGTTGACGTTGCCGTTAGCGGCGGGCGCCCAGGAGGTCACCGCGCCGTTGGCGTCAAGGTGCGCCAGCCGGGTGCGAGGCAGGCCACCGACCTCGGTGAAGCTGCCACCGAGGTACCATCCGCCGGTGCCGTCAGCGACCGTGGCAAAGACCGTACCCACGACTTTCGGGAAGTCCCGGTTCACGCTCCCATCGGTGGCGGCCAGGGCGGCGAAGCCACCGGTGTTGGCCCCGATAGCGGAGAACGACCCCCCGATATAGGTCGTCCCATCCCCGCCACGGGCGATGGCGTTGACGGTGCCGCCCACCGCATCGCCCAGCGTCGCGTGGGTCGCCAGCGGTAGGAGCAGCACGAGGCATAGCAATCCGTCGCTGAATCTCCGCCAGAGTGAGCGGGCATTGCGATAGGTGGGGTGGGGCATTTTCAGCATTTCCTTAGGACAGATGGCGAATGTTCAGCTTCGGGGAATTGTAGAGCCTGCGTCACGAACGTTGGCCTAAATGTTAGGCGAAAAATGGAAGAAATGATGTGAAACTGGGAATGATGGATCTACCGTTGGAGATGCACCTCTGCCGGATCGTGCATCGCTGTGAGCCGGGCAGGTTTGCGACCACTGTCGGACGTGATCACTGAACTAAGCGAGTTTTGCCGACCACCTCACCGAAAATATCCGCACCCTTCAATGACCCTCTTTATCGAGAGTAAACCCGCATGAAATTCCCCTACGCCCTAAATGACTTCGGCAAACTGATCACACAAGGCCATTTCTATCAGGATCGGACCGACCAGATTCCGTTACTTGAAGAGGCTGGCTATCAACTCATCTTTATCCGCCCGCGCCGGTTTGGGAAAAGCCTGCTGCTGTCGATGCTGGAGCATTACTACGACGTGAACCGGGTGGAGCAATTCGAGGCGCTGTTTGGCCACTTAGCGATTGGCCAGAATCCCACGCCCTTGCATAACCAGTATTTCGTGATGAAATGGGACTTCTCGCTGGTGAAAGCCCAGGGCGGCCTGAAAGACATCGAAATGGCTCTGTATCGCCATGTCAATGCCGCCATCCAGGACTGTGCCGTCCACTATGGCTGGCGTGATATTGACATCGTTCCGGAGGATGCAGTGGTGTCCCTGTCGTCACTGCTGCGCCGGGTGCGTCAGGAAGCCCATCCCCTGTATCTGCTGATCGATGAATACGACAACTTCGCCAATGAAGTCCTGATGACTGGCCGCCAGCAGGCCGACTATGAAGCGTTGCTGTATGGCGAGGGCGTGCTGAAAAGCCTGTTCAAGGCGGTCAAAGCCGGGGCGGGGCGCGGCATTGACCGGGTGTTCATCACCGGGGTCTCGCCCGTAGTTCTCAGCGACATGACCAGTGGCTACAACGTCGGCGAAGATATTTACCTGGATCACCGCTTTAATGACCTGTGCGGGTTCACTGAAACGGAAATCGCCACCGTGCTGGAACGACTAGCGAAGGAAGGCGGGGCGTGGTCCCCGGATGCGGCGCTGGACCTGATGCGCACCTTTTACAACGGCTATCGTTTCAGCACCAAGGCCCGCGTGAGCGTCTATAACCCGACCCTGAGTCTGTATTTTCTGAAAACCCTGCAGACCGAAGGCGAATATCCCGAGCGGATGCTCGACGAGAATCTGGCGATGGATCGCAGTAAATTGCGCTACATTGCGGAGTTGCCGCATGGTGAGGAGGTGCTGGCTCAGGCCTTGAATGGCGAGGAAGGGATCGCCATTCCCCAACTGGCCAAACGCTTCGGCGTCGCTGATGTCCTGATCGCGGTCAAGGATCAGCCGTTTATGGCCTCGTTGCTCTATTACTTCGGCATCCTCACCCTTACCGGGGTCGGGATTTTGGGCAAATCCATCCTGAATATCCCCAATTTGGTGGCTCGCTCGCTGTATGTGGAACGTCTGCGCGAGATGTGGCTGCCCACCTATGAGGATCGCCAGACCATTCCCCAGTTGGCGGAAACCTTTTATTTGCAAGGCGATCTGGCCCCCCTCGTAGAATTTATTGAACAGCGTTACTTCCCAATTCTGTCCAACCGGGATTATCGCTGGAGCAATGAACGGATGGTCAAAATCGCCTTTTTGACCCTGTTGTTCGATGACCGCCTGTACATGATGGTCTCGGAAACCGAAATGGATCATGGCTATATCGATCTCAGCCTGATTCTCCGCTCCGACATGCGGCGCTTTCAGGCACTGGATCTGTTGCTGGAATTCAAATATGTCAGCCTGAAAGACGTGAAACTGACCGGGGAACAGGTCCGGGCGAAATCGATGGCCGAACTGGCGGCGCTGTCCGAGGTAAAGAAGGAATTAGCCGCAGCGGCAGACCAGGCGCGACGGTATGGCGCGGCGTTGTCAGAACGCTACGGCCTGACCGACCTGCGCCTGTTTGCGGTCGTGGGGATTGGCTTGGAACGGGTGGTGTGGCAGGGGGTGACGCCGGTTCGGGCGTAACCTTGATGGGAAGGCTAAGCGCATAGGGGTGATCATCCGGTCACCCCTGTTGCGGGGCAGTGTATATGGCAGACAGATTAGCGCAAGTTGGCACGAATCCCGCGTTCAGTCCTCCCGGTCAGCCAACAGATCGTCCTCATCGCTAAATTCAGTCTCCTCCTCGGCTTCTTCCGCGTCGCCCAGATCATCGCCTCCCACGCCATCAAACGGGCCGGACCAGTCTTCCGGGGCTTCGATAGCATCAATCGGGAGTTCGTACCAAGCG
>JAUPTV010000232.1 GCA_030917925.1 Pseudomonadota bacterium | reverse complement strand
TTTCTGATCATCGATCTGGTGGTGTCCAGTGTGCTGATGGCCATGGGTATGATGATGCTCTCGCCGATGACGATTTCCTTTCCCTTCAAATTGATGTTGTTCGTGCTAGTGGATGGCTGGACCCTGATCATAACCACCCTGGCGTCCAGCTTTTACTTACCCTGACTCCTGGAGATGGCCATGACCCCGGAAACCATTCTTACTCTCGGCCAGCGCGCCCTGGAACTCACGATTCTGGTTTCAGCGCCCATGCTGTTGACCGGGCTGGCGGTCGGCGTTCTCGTCAGTTTGTTTCAAGCCGCAACCCAGATTAATGAAATGACCCTGACCTTCGTTCCCAAACTATTGGCGATAGCGGCGGTGTTGCTACTCACCGGACAGTGGATGCTCGGCCTGCTGATTGATTTCACCCAGACCTTGTTCAAGGAAATCCCTAACCTGATCGGCTAACCATGCAAATCAGTAGCGCCGAAATCGCCGCCTGGGTCGGCGGATTTCTATGGCCGTTGACCCGAGTGTCCGCGATGATGATTGTCGCGCCGGTCTTCGGTTCGCGGGTGGTCCCGCGCCGGATCCGGCTCATGACCATACTGGCGCTGACCTGGGCTATTCTGCCGTTTGCCCCGCCCATGCCGATTGTCGAACCACTGAGTCCTGACGGTCTGTTGATCACCGTCCAGCAAGTGTTAATTGGCCTGAGCATCGGCTTCATCCTGCGTCTGGTGTTTGGTGCGCTGGAACTGGGCGGTCAGGTGATTGCCATGCAGATCGGTCTGAGTTTCGCCAGCATGGCTGACCCCCAAAATGGCGCACAAAGTCCGTTGATCAGCCAGCTTTACACCATGCTGGGCACTCTGATTTTTTTGGCGCTAAATGGCCACCTGGTGCTGATCCAGTTGCTGGTCGATAGTTTCACGGCATTGCCTGTTGCGCCGACCGGTATTGACCGGGACTGGCTGTGGGTATTGGTCAATTGGGGTAGCCAGATGTTTGTCGGCGCGGTACTGGTCGCGTTGCCGGCGATTGTTTCGCTGCTGGTCGTCAACCTGGCGTTTGGCGTCATGGTGCGCGCCGCCCCGCAGTTGAATATTTTTGCCGTCGGCTTTCCGATCACCCTGGTGCTCGGGCTGTTGATCATTCTCTACAGCTTGCCGACCTTACTCTATCAACTCGAGCATCTGTTCGGTGAAGCTTTCCGCAGCGTCGGGCAACTGACCGGAGGAAACGACTGATGGCTGAAAACGAAGACGGTCAGGAAAAAACTGAAGACGCAACGCCCCGACGCCAGGAGGATGCGGCTAAAAAAGGGCAAATTGTTCGTTCCCGTGAGTTGACGACGCTGGTCATGCTATTGGTCTCCGCTAGTGGCTTGCTGATGCTGGGACCGGGCTTGATCGAGGGATTAGCGGCACAGATGCGTGCAGGATTGGCCATGGATGCCAGGAAAATGACCGATCCTAGCCAGATCTCGGTGGTACTGGGGCAGATGATTGCCGACTGGGTACTACTGCTGGCCCCCTTGCTGGGGTTAATGCTGATTATAGCCCTGCTGGCACCGTTGGCTCTCGGCGGTTGGACCTTCGCTCTGAAAATGAAGTGGGATCGACTGGATCCCATCACGGGCATTGGTCGGCTGTTCTCGTGGAATTCGTTGATGGAACTGTTCAAGGCGCTGATCAAATTTCTGGTCGTGGGCACCGTGGCTGTGATCCTGCTTTGGGGATGGGCACCGGAGTTGCTGCATCTGGGTCGGGAACCCCTGGTGCCGGCGCTGGTCCACACCGCTGATATTCTGGGTTGGGCGTTCCTGATCCTGAGCCTGCCCATGCTACTGATCGCTGGCGTCGATGTGCCTTTCCAGATTTTCAATCACATTAAGAACCTGCGGATGACCAAGCAGGAAGTGCGCGATGAATCGAAAGACACCGAAGGCAAGCCCGAGGTCAAAGCCCGCATCCGTCGCTTGCAAATGGAATTTGCCCAGAAGCGGATGATGGAGAAAGTGCCGACCGCCGATGTGGTCGTCACCAATCCCAGCCACTACGCGGTGGCTATGGAATACAAGCAGGCCACCATGGCGGTCCCGGTGATTGTCGCCATGGGCGTTGAACAGGCCGCTTTGCGTATCCGCGAACTGGCGGCCCAGCACCGGGTGCCGCTGGTGCAATCGCCGTTGCTCGCACGCGCCCTGTATTACAACGGCAAACTCGATAAACCGATTCCCAACCCTCTGTATCGTGCCGTCGCCCAGATCCTGGCCTATCTGTACCGCCTGCGCCAGGAAGATCCCTTCAATCGGGACCCAATTGTGATCGAGGATGTCCCCGTCCCGCCTGATTTGCGCACTGAATAGGAACGAGTAGAAATCTTCATGAACTTGACCGCTATCCTGGGTAGTGTGGTTCGCTCCGGACTGGGCGCACCGCTGCTCATGGTCCTGATCCTGATGATGGTGGTCATCCCGCTGCCGCCCTTCGTGCTGGATGTCCTCTTCACCTTCAACATTGCCCTGTCGCTGGTGGTCCTGCTGGCCACCATTTATAGCCAGCGACCACTGGATTTTTCCGTGTTCCCCACCGTCATCCTGGTCACAACGCTATTGCGGTTAGGGCTGAATGTGGCCTCAACCCGGGTGGTCCTGTTGAATGGCCATGCTGGCGGCGATGCGGCGGGTAAGGTCATCGAAGCGTTCGGCCATTTTGTGGTCGGCGGTAACTACGCGATTGGTATCGTGGTCTTCGCCATCCTGACGATCATCAATTTCATGGTCGTCACCAAAGGCGCAGGCCGGGTATCGGAAGTCAGCGCCCGTTTTACCCTGGACGCCATGCCCGGCAAGCAAATGGCGATTGACGCCGACCTCAATGCCGGGGTTATCGATCAGGCGGAAGCCAAACAACGCCGCGCCGAAGTGGTGCAGGAAGCGGATTTCTATGGCTCCATGGACGGCGCGAGCAAATTCGTGCGTGGCGATGCGATAGCCGGCTTGCTGATCACCTTTATCAACGTGTTTGGCGGCATCATCATCGGCGTTGCGCAACACAATTTGCCGTTCGCCGAAGCTGCCCAGTTCTACACGCTGTTGACCATTGGCGATGGCCTGGTCGCGCAAATTCCCTCCCTGCTGCTGTCCACCGCCAGCGCCATCCTCGTCACCCGCGCTTCCGGGGCGCAGGACATCGGCCAGCAAGTCACCAAGCAACTGTTTGGCAGTCCGCAGGCGCTCGGCGTCACGGCCGCCATTATCGGCATGATGGGCGTGATTCCGGGTATGCCCAATCTTGTGTTTCTCAGTCTGTCCGCCGGGGCGGGCTATCTGGCCTGGCGCGGCTACCAACGCGAGGAAACTTCGGCATTGCCAGACGCTGAAGGCGGTGGAACGGCTACTCCACCGGGTGCGCCCGAAAGCGCTGCGGATACCCGCGAAGTGGGCTGGGATGATGTGCCGCCGCTGGATACGATTGGCATGGAAGTTGGTTATCGGTTGATCGCCCTGGTGGACCGCAATCAGAACGGTCAATTACTGTCCCGGATCAAGGGGGTGCGCAAAAAACTCTCGCAGGAACTGGGCTTTCTCATTCCCCCTGTGCATATCCGCGATAACCTCGATCTATCCCCGACGGCTTACCGCATCACCCTGCTCGGCGTCACCGCTGCCGAAGCGGAGGCATTCCCTGACCGGCAACTCGCCATCAATCCCGGTCAGGCGCAAAGTAACCTGCCTGGTATCGCGACCCAGGATCCGGCGTTCAAACTGCCCGCAGTGTGGATTGAGCCGAATCTGCGCGAACAGGCCCAAACCCTCGGTTACACGGTGGTTGACGCCAGTACGGTGATCGCGACGCACCTGAACCAGATTCTGCTCAGCCATGCCCACGAACTGCTCGGCCATGAAGAAACCCAGCAGTTGCTGGATCGACTGGCAAACGCCATGCCGCGCCTGGTGCAGGATCTGGTGCCGAAAACCCTGACGCTGCGGGTGGTCGTTCGGGTGTTGCAAAATCTGCTGCTGGAGCAGATCCCGATCCGCGATATGCGGACTATCGCCGAAACTTTGGCGGAGCACGGTGCCCGGAGTCAGGACCCTGACATATTAACGGCGGCCGTCCGGGGAGCCTTGGGGAGGATGATTATTCAAAGTATCAATGGATTAGAGGAAGAATTGCCAGTCATCACCCTGGCTGGGGAGCTGGAACAAATCTTGCTGCGTACTTTGCAAACAGGCAGGGACGAACAAGCCCCTCTGGAACCAGGACTGGCTGAGCGCTTGCACAAGGCGCTGCTGGACACCGCCCAGAAGCAGGAATTGGTCGGGCAGCCGGCGGTACTCCTGGTTCCCGACGCGATTCGCGTGATGTTGGCGCGCTTCACGCGGCATGGGATTCCGGGCCTCCAGGTTCTGGCCTTCAGCGAGATCCCCGAGGACAAGAAACTCAAGGTTATCGCCACCGTAGGTAAATAAGCGAACCGAACGACTGGCCGGGGATGCGGTCACTGTGACTACAGCGGGAAAAAGCCATGAAGATCAAAAGACTGTGCGCTTCCAATATCCGTGAGGCGATGCGCAAGATCCGGGAGGAACTGGGACCCGATGCGGTGATCCTGTCCAACCAGCGGACCGCTGCCGGTTTCGAAATCGTGGCGGCGATTGACTATGATGAAAAAACCCTGCAACAAGCCACCGCCGAGGCGGCAGCCCAGCGGCGCACTTTATCCCGTGATATCGAAATCCGCTCTGATCCGGACGCCGAGTTCAATGCCTTACCGGCTATTGAGCCGCCGGCTATCGCGATGACCAGGGTGGCGACTCCAACTGAGCGTCCGCCAGCGCCACTCGCTCCGGTGGAACGGGAACGCCCGGTGCCAGTGCGGCCTGACCGATCACGGGTCGTTTGGGCGCAAGACCCGCTACTGGTTGAAATGCGTAAGGAAATTCAGGTCATGCATAACCTGCTGGAGCATCAACTGGCGGGCTTGGCCTGGGGGGAAATGGCCCGCCGCCAGCCCCATCGCGCTGATTTGTTGGGTCAATTACTGGACTTCGGTTTCAGCCCGGATTTATGCCTGCGTTTGGCCGAGGCCGCTGCCAGCGAAAACGATCCCGAACGAGCCTGGCGGCTGGCGCTGGAAACGCTGGGGCATAATCTCTCCGTCACCGAAGACGATATTCTGACGCATGGCGGCGTAGTCTCGCTGATTGGTGCTACCGGAGTCGGCAAAACCACCACCATCGCCAAGTTGGCGGCGCGCTATAACCTGCGGCATGGTCCGCGCCAGGTCGCGCTGATTACCACTGACAGCTACCGGATTGGCGCTTTTGAACAACTATCTACTTTCGGGGTGATCATGGATGCGCCGGTCCGGTTGGTCAGCACCGCCCAGGAATTACGCGATGCTATTACCGGCTTCTCCGATAAGTCACTAATTCTGATCGACACTGCTGGCATGAGCCAGCGTGATCTACGCCTGTCGCAGCAATTTGCGCTGTTGAAAGACGCCCCTCACATTCGCAACTATCTGGTGCTGGCCGCTAACGCCCTGCATTCCGTGCTACGAGAGACCGCGACTGCTTTTAGTCGCGTCCCCCTGAGCGGTGTCATCATCACCAAGGTCGATGAAACCACCCGACTGGGCGCGGCGCTGTCAGCCGTCCATGAAAAAGGCTTGCCACTGGCGTATATTAGTAATGGTCAACGGGTGCCGGAAGATCTTCAGGCGGCGCGCATTGACGCCCTGATTCGCATGGGCGAAGAATTCGCTGGTCTCTATGGCGAACACGATGAACCCCGCGATACCCTCGCCCTCACTTTTGGCAAGAGGTTGGCCTCCCATGCCTGCTGACTGGAATCCATCGACCGCCCCGACCCATCACCGGCCAGTCCGGGTGATCTGCATCACCAGTGGCAAGGGCGGCGTGGGTAAAACCAATGTCACCGTCAACCTGGCGCTGGCGCTGAGTCTGCAAAATCAAAACGTGATGTTACTGGATGCCGATCTGGGACTGGCTAATGTCGATGTGCTGCTGGGATTGCATCCTCTCTACAATCTGTCGCATGTCATCAGTCAGGAACGGACGCTGGAAGAAATTATCATGACCGGGCCGAATGGTATTCGGATTATCCCGGCCAGTTCCGGCGTCAAACGCATGGCGGAACTCACGCCCGAGGAAAACGCCGGCCTGGTCGGCGCCTTCAGCGATCTAAACGACTCGCTGGATGTCATGCTCATCGATTCCGCTGCCGGCATTGCCGATAGCGTCGTCACCTTCAGTCGCGCCGCCCACGAAGTCGTCGTCGTGGTGTGTGATGAACCGGCTTCAATTACCGACGCCTACGCTATGATCAAACTGCTCAGTCAGGATTATGAGGTGGATCGCTTCCACATCCTGGCGAATCGAGTAGTAACCGCACAGGAAGGACGGGATCTGTTTAACAAATTGGTCAAGGTTTCCGACCGGTTTCTGGACGTCACGTTGAACTTTTTTGGCTCCATTCCCGAAGACCCGCAATTGCGCAAGGCAGTGCAGGCGCAACGCGCCGTGGTTGAGGCCTTCCCGGGCAGTCGCTCAGCGGAAGCCTTCCACCGGCTGGCGGCGCAGGTAATTGGCCGTTGGCCGATGCCGCGCACCGCCAGTGGCTATTTGCAATTCTTTATCGAACGACTGATCAACCCGGACTATGTGTTTGAGGAACGAGTCGAATGAGAGGCGTCGCCCTGTACGCCAGCCTCGGCGGCGACACGGCGGATGATCTCATCACCCGGGGCGCGCCCCAGGTTAAACGTATTGCCTATCACCTGCTCGCTCGCTTGCCCGCATCGGTTCAGGTCGATGACTTGATCCAGGCTGGCATGTTAGGGCTGTTGGAAGCCGCGCGCCGTTATGATCCGGCGCAGGGCGCGAATTTCAACACCTTTGCTGAAACGCGCATTCGCGGCGCGATGCTGGATGAAATTCGCAAGGGCGACTGGACGCCCCGCTCGGTGCATCGCAAGGCTCGTGAGGTTTCGGCAGCTATCCATGCGGTCGAGGCTGCGACCGGGCGTGAGGCGCGAGATCGGGAAATTGCCGAGCAAATGGGCGTGTCCCTGGCGGAGTATCACAGCACCCTGGATGACCTGCGTGGCCAGAAGCTGCTGTCCCTCGATGAAGCCGGGCCGGATGAGGAAAGCGAAACTCAACAGGTTCCCGCCCCCGACAGCGATCCATCAGAAGCGGTCAACCGGGAACATTTGGGTAAAATGCTGGCTGGAGCGATTGACTTGTTGCCAGAGCGGGAACGACTGGTGCTTTCCCTCTATTACGATGAAGAATTACACCTGAAAGAAATCGGCGCAGTGCTGGGCGTGAGCGAATCACGAGTCAGCCAATTACACAGTCAGGCCCTGGCCCGGTTGCGGGCGCGAGTCGCCAGTCAAACGGGTTGACTCACCCATCTCTCTGGAGTGGAACATGGATATCTTAACATTGGCAGGTTTGGTCGTCGGCTTTGGTGGCATGATCGGCGGCATGTTGCTGGAAGGTGGTCATCTTAGCTCACTGATGAATGCGCCGGCGTTTTTCATCGTGTTTGGCGGCACCCTTGGCGCGGTTTTGATTCAGATGCCCATGGATGTCTTTAAGCGGGCACTGGGCTTGTTCAAGTGGGCGTTTATGCCCCCGACCATTGCCATGCAGCCCGCCATCGAAAAAATCGTTGAATGGAGCAATATCGCCCGTAAGGAAGGTCTGCTGCGTTTGGAAGACTATATCCAGCAGGAGCCTGATCCCTTTGCGCAGAAAGCCTTGCAACTGTTGGTCGATGGCAAGGAGCCTGAAGAGATTCGCCATATTCTGGAAATGGATTTGGGTATGCGTGAAGAAAATAATCTGCAAGCGATTACGTTCTTTGAAGGCCTGGGCGGTTATGCGCCAACCATTGGGATTATCGGCGCGGTGCTGGGGCTGATTCACGTCATGGGCAACCTGGCCGATCCCAGCAAACTGGGCGGCGGCATCGCAGCGGCGTTTGTCGCGACCATCTATGGCCTGGTTCTGGCCAATGTCTTCGCTCTGCCGATGGGCAACAAGATCAAAAGCTCCGTGAAGAAACAGACCCGCTTGGGTGAGTTGTTCATTGAGGGCATCATTGCCATTGCGCATGGCGAGAATCCCCGCAATATTGAATCCCGTCTGCAGGGCTTTCTGGCCAACTGAGATGCCGCCATGAGTCGCAAGAAACACGCTGAAAGTCACGAAAATCACGAACGCTGGCTAGTCTCCTACGCGGATTTCATCACGCTGCTGTTTGCGTTTTTTGTGGTCATGTACGCCATGTCCTCGGTTAACGAAGGTAAATTCCGGGTACTGTCTGAATCGATGGCGTCCGCATTTCGCTCCAGCGATCCGCACAGCGCCAAGCCCATGATGCTCGCTGAAATCGTTGGCATAGCCGCCAGTCAATCCACCGGCCAGCCCAGCTCTACGCCGCGCGTCGCAGTCGCCGACCTGCGTCCTATGCCCTCGCTAGCTATTCAGCGCGCCCCCCGGTCGATTGTGACCATGGCCCGGGGCGATAATCCGACGACAAAAACGGGGGCAACGCCGGAATCCAGCGTTGATCCAAATCTGGCCAAGATTGTGGCTAAACTGCAAGCTTATTTGTCCGAACTGATCAAGGCTGACCAGGTGAATTTGCGCAGCAATACCCTATGGGTGGAAGTTGAAATTAAGAATAATCTCCTGTTTGACAGTGGCAGTGCTATCGTTAATAAAGAAGCCGAGGAACCCTTAGCCGAGATTGCCGGAGTTTTGCGGGAAGTACCGAACCGGATTCAGGTAGAAGGTTTTACCGATAATCGGCCGATCAATACGCCGGTTTATCCTTCCAACTGGGAGCTTTCGGCAGCGCGGTCGGCGAATGTCGTCAATCTGTTAATGAAGAATGGTGTGCGTCCCGAGCGCATGTCCGCCGTGGGCTATGGCGAGTTCCAGCCGATTGCCGACAACAGCAGTGAGCAGGGCCGGGTGCAAAACCGGCGCGTAGTGATCGTCATCCTGGGTAATACCGAAAGCCGCTATCCCGTCAATTCCAGTGAGGTCAACCTGATACCGTCGGCGAGTAGCGGCCCTGCGCCCGGTTCCTCCCGGTTGGCGAACACATCATCGGCGACTGGAACCGCCATCGCCAAGAAATCGACACCTTGATCAATCTAAAGAAGCCGGGGTTAGCCGATGGATATCCTGTTTAATGGAATTGCGATCATCGCCCTGTTGTTCAGCAATGCGCTATTGATCATGTTGGGTTTTATGGCCGCCCGGCAAGGAACATCGGCTTCGGAGCATGATTCGGAGCGTGAGTCGCCGAGTCTGTCTCAGGAACTCAAGGGTGTCTCGCTATCGCTGGCGGCACTTGGCGAACGGTTGGTCAAACTGGAAATTCAGATTGGGCAACTCCGTGACCAGGCGGGACATCAACCTCTACCGCTCAACCGCGAAGCCGAACAGAAATCCTTTAAGGTCGCCACCAAACTGGCTCTGCAAGGCGCCAGCGTCGATGAAATTGTCGATCTCTGTGGGCTGGCGCGCGGCGAGGCGGAATTAATTTGTATGCTGCATTCAAGCAATCAGGTCAGTCCGACCGGTGTCGCCAATGACTTGAACCTGCCAACCCGCAAGTCTGCCAGGGCTATCGAATCCTACGATAGCGTCGATAACGACATTACCTGACATCCGCTCGCCTCCTCCGCCAGAGGACTAACCTTGACCCTCTCCCACCGGGAGAGGGAGTTCTTGCGCCCTTTCTGAAGATCATCAGCCCGACCCCTAGGGGATGGCTCATGTCGCCTGACTTTTTTCCTTCAATTCTTCCAGATGCTTGCAGTCGATGCACAATTCCGCAGTAGGCCGCGCTTCCAGCCGCCGCAGGCCAATTTCCACGCCGCAAGCCTCACAATAACCATAATCATCACTGGCCAGGCGACCCAGCGATTTGTCGATTTTGTGTAACAACTTACGCTCCCGGTCCCGCGCCCGCAGGCTGATCGAGAACTCTTCCTCCTGACTGGCGCGATCATTAGGATCGGGGAGATTGAGGACTTCATCCTGCATACTGTTGACGGTGCGCCGGCCTTCTTCCATCAGTTCCTGTTTCCAGGCCAGCAGGATGGCGCGGAAATGGGCCTTCTGCCGGTCATTCATATACTCCTCTTCCGCTTCCGCACGATAGGGCGCAAAGCCCGCAAACGTCTCTTTCATCAGTTCATCCGCCTTTGTTGGTCATGCCCCATTGGTTTTGTGATCCCGGTACGCCATCCGTTGGCTACATTATCGAGAGTTGGTCAGCTAACGGACAAGTTTAATAGCATAAACCATCCCGGAAGCGATTGTCGCCCATGCGTCGGTCACTCGCTGCGCAAACCATCCCGTAAAGCCTCCGCCAGTCCGCCCAGTAATTGAAAGTAGGCGTCGGGACCGGGTGGAATCTCCGCACCCAGGGGATCGAGTATTCCAGAACGGGCCTGGCTGCCGGCGACCACCGTTTTCACCAGAGCCGGCTGGAATTGCGGCTCGCTGAATACGCAGCGCACGCCAAGTTCCCGGATGCGCTTCTGAATTTCGGCAACCCGCTTCGCCCCTGGCCGCTGTTCCGGGTCAAGGACGACCGAACCCACAGCCTTCAAGTCATAGCGGCGCTCAAAATACTGATAGGCATCGTGAAACACCACATAGGGCTGATCCTTGACCGGTGCCAGTTTCAGCGTGAGTTGCTGATTTAACTGGTTCAGTCGCTCGATCAACGCGGTTCCGTTCCGTTCATAATCGGCTTTATGTCCGGGATCGAGTTCGCCCAGCGTCGCCATGATCTGACGGGTGATCGCCATGGCGTTGACCGGATCCAGCCAGAGATGAGCGTCATGACTGGCCTGATGATCAGGCGTATGATCCGGTTTTTCCGCTGATTCCGCATGATCAGAAGCATGATCATGATCCGGCTTTCCCGCCGGTTCTGCATGGTCATGGCGATGGGCGTTCCAGGCACCGCCCGTCCGCAAGGGCAGAACGGTCACCCCCGATGCCTCCATTAAGGCGATAGAGCGCACTTTGGATTTTGCATTCGTGAGCGGTTTGACCAGGAAATTCTCCAAATCCGGCCCGATCCAGAACACGACATCCGCTTCGGCAATCGCCCGGGCATCGGAAGGCCGCAGGCTGTAGTGGTGGGGTGAAGCGCCGCCGATCACCAACAGGCGCGGTTCGCCTACGCCCTGCATGACCCCCGCCGCCAGTGAATGTACCGGCTGAATGCTGGCGACGACGTTAAGCTGTGCAGCCAGCAGACTCCAGGGTGCCAGCCATCCTGCCCCGATGATCAACCACTCGCGAATCCTCATCTTGAAATTCCCCTCAGTGTTCATGCTTAATCAGTATTCAGAACTTACTCGATCATTGCAGGATTATTCTATCGTGACCGTCAAGCCCCCCCCGGCCCCGCTCCCCGCTACCTTGCCGAATGAACCGCTCCTGACCGTTGAAAACGTCCATTTCGCCATTCGCAACAATGCAATTCTGCAAGCCGTGAATCTCCAGGTGAGCGCTGGTGAAATTGTCGCCCTGATCGGCCCGAACGGCGCGGGTAAATCAACCTTGGTGCGCATCGTCCTGGGCCTGCTGCGACCCAACCAGGGGCGGGTTTCGCTGAAGCCGGGATTACGGGTGGGCTATATGCCGCAGCGACTGGTGATCGATGACACGCTGCCCTTGACCGTGCAGCGGTTCGTCACCCTGGGCGCTCCCGCTTCCCGCGAACGGGTGCAGGCGGTTCTGGCGGAAGTGGGCGCGGCGCACGTTATTGATTCGCCAGTGCAAGCCATTTCCGGCGGGGAAAGTCAACGGATGTTGCTGGCGCGGGCGCTGCTGCGCGAACCGGATTTACTGGTGCTGGATGAACCGATTCAGGGCGTGGATTTAACCGGCCAATATGAGCTGTACGAGTTAATCAGCAACCTGCGTCGCCAGCGCGGTTGCGGCATTCTGATGGTTTCGCATGAACTGCATCTGGTGATGGCCGCGACCGATCATGTGTTGTGTCTGAACCGGCATGTCTGCTGCTCCGGCCATCCTGACCATGTTGCCCGTGATCCAGCGTATCTGGAACTGTTTGGCAGCGATGGTGCCCGGCAACTGGCGGTTTATCATCATCATCATAACCACCGCCATGACATGCATGGCACCGTCGTCGCCGTTGAGGAGGAAGAAACCCATGGATGACTTTCTCATTCGCGCCCTGCTGGGGGGCTTTGGCGTCGCGCTGGCTGCGGGACCGCTGGGCGCGTTCATCGTCTGGCGGCGCATGGCCTATTTCGGCGATACCCTGGCGCATTCGGGACTGCTGGGCGTGGCGCTGGGGATGATGTTGCAGATTCATCCGCAACTGGGCGTCGCCGCGACCTGCCTGATGATCGCCATTGTGCTGGTGTTGCTGCAACGGCAGCGGGTGTTGGCGACGGATACTTTGCTGGGCATCCTCGCCCATACCAGTTTGTCCCTGGGTCTGGTGACACTGGCGTTTCTGGAAACCGTGCGGATTGATCTGACTGGCTATTTATTCGGCGATATTCTGGCGATCAGCCCCGATGATCTCTATTCGATCTGGGGAGGCGCGTTGTTAGCCCTATCCGCGTTGGCCTGGCTGTGGCGACCCCTGCTGGCCACCACAGTCCATGAGGAGCTGGCGCAAGTGGAAGGCGTGCCGGTGTTCGCGGTGCGCCTGGCCTTCATGCTGCTCATCGCCATTGTCATTGCGGTAGCAATGAAGGTGATCGGCATTCTGCTGATTACGTCGTTATTGGTGATTCCCGCCGCGACGGCCCGCCGTTTCGTCCGTTCGCCGGAAAGTATGGCGCTGCTGGCCAGTGGGTTGGGTTGTGTGGCGGTCGGCGCGGGACTGTGGGCGTCATTGCGCTGGGATACGCCGGCGGGACCATCGGTGGTGGTGGCCGCGGCGACCCTGTTTCTACTGAGTTCACTGGCGAGATAGGGACACCATTTCCACAGTCCTGGCGCGTTTGATAGCGATCATTGATCAATGCGCCATCAACACCGGCAGGCGGGCGACCCCCAGCATGAACTCGGTCATTCCGCCGAGCACCTTTTGGCGGAACCGCGAACGACCGTAGCCACCCATCACCAGCAGATTGGCGTCAATCGCGTTGCATTCCTGCAAAATGGCTACGCCCGGCGATTTGTCCGGGTGGTCTTCCATGATTTTCGGCGTCGCGGCCACCCCGTGACAGGCGAGATACGCAACCAGCCGCTCACCAATGACTTCCGCCCGATCATCCGGCGCGACCATGATCGTCACTTTTTCCGCCCCGGCTAGCAAGGGCAGGGCGTCCGCCAGCGCCCGACTGGCTTCGCGGCTGTTGTTCCAGGCGATCACCGCCCGCCGTCCTACTGGACCCTGGACCGGCCAGTTAGGCACGATTAACACGGGGCGGCCGCCACCCATCAACAGGTCGTGGATCAAGTCGTCGGCGGAAAACTCCTCATCATCCTGCCGATCATGCTGGTTCACGACCACTAGGCTGGCGTAGCGGGCGCATTCCACGACGTCGTCCATCGACCCGTCGGCAATCAGTTGCCATTCATGGCGCAATCCACGCGCTGCGGCCTCCTGCAGGAACAGTGCTTCCAGGCGGTCGGTCATTGCCCGCAGCGCGGTCTGATGCGCCGCTATCGCCCGTTCCTCAATCGCCCCGCGCAGCATTCGGGGAATCCGGGGTTGCACTTCAACCCGCAACCCGATCAACGTCGCACCGTGGACGGCGGCTAAATCCGCAGCGACCTTGAGACGGTCGGCGGTGTGCTCGAACTCATCGAGAAAAACCAGAATATCGCGCAAAGCCATGATTCACTCCCAACAACTGGAACAAGTGGATTATTGACCGTAAACCGCACCGGGCAACCAGGTAATCAGCACGGGCCAGAAAAAACAGGCCAGCAAGACTCCCAATTGCAGCAATACAAACGGAATGATGCCGCGATAGATATGGCCCATGCTGATCTCCGGCGGCACTACGCCCTTGAGGTAGAACAGCGAAAAGCCGACCGGCGGCGTCAGGAAGGACGTTTGCAAACACACCGCCACCAGTACGGTAAACCAGACCAGATCAAAGCCGAGCGCCTTTACCACCGGCGCGACCAGCGGCAGGATGATCAGGCTGATTTCCAGCCAGTCCAGGAAGAAGCCGGCCAGAAAGGCGATAAACAGGATGAACAGCACCACGCCACTGGGACCAAACGGCAGGGATTTAAGCGACTCTGCCACCAGCTCATCGCCTCCCAGCGAGCGCATGACCACCGAGAAAGCGGTCGCGCCGACGAAGATTGCCAGGATGAAGCCGGTCGTTTGCGAAGTCTGGATACAGACCTCGCGCAAAATTTGCAGGTTGAGCCGCCGATTGATGGCAGCCAGCAGCATCGCGCCGAACGCGCCCACCCCAGCGGCTTCCGTCGGCGTAGCGATGCCCATAAAAATGGTGCCCAGCACCGCCAGAATCAGCCCGAAAGCCGGTAGCACCGCCAGCACCGTGTCGAAAATCAAGCGGGGCGTCAGCGGCAACGGGTTAGGGGGCGCGGGTGCTTGCGTTGGGTTGAAGAAAGCGAAGACCAGCACATACACGGCGTAGACCAGACCCAGCAATAATCCGGGAATCATCGCCCCCATGAACAGGTCGCCGGTGGAGATTGAGAGTTGGTCGGCCATGACCACCAGCATGATGCTGGGCGGAATCAGAATCCCCAGCGTCCCCGAGGCGGCGACCACGCCGGTTGCCAGGGGCCGGGAATACCCGCTTTGCATCATCAACGGGATGGACAGCATGGCCAGCAGCACCACTGACGCGCCGACAATGCCGGTCGATGCCGCCAGCAGGACACCGATAATCACCACGGTCAGCGCCAACCCCCCGCGCAGGCGGCCGAACAGCACGACGAAGTTGGTCATCATCTTTTCGGCCACCCCGGAGCGGTCCAGCATCAAGCCCATGAAAATAAACATCGGCAAGGCCACTAGCAGCCAGTTCTGCGCTTGCGCCCAGATACGGTCCACGATGATGGCGTAATCGGCCCAACTATCGAGCAGGAAGGTATCAACATCGTATTGGGCGCTGAGGAAGATGCCGGTCGCCGTGAATAACAGCGACAATCCCCCCAGAATCCAGGCAATCGGATAGCCGGTAAACAGCAGAATAATAAAGAGAACGAGGTAAAGAATCACCAGAATTTCAAACGCTTCCATTGGGATCAGCCTCGTTCCGGGTTAAGGGTTGCGCAGGGGAGTGGGGATGCCGAACAGCAAGGCAGTACAGCGCAACAGTCGGGCGAAGGCGGTCAGCGCCAGCAGGCCGAAACTCAGCGGGATGAACGCCTTGATGATCCAGCGGTGCGAGAGACCACCAGGTGAAGGGGAAATCTCATGGAGCTGATAGGCAGTCGTGACGAAGGGAATCGATTCGATGACGATAAAGAGCGCAAACGGCAGCAGCAGGAATAACAGGCCCAGCAGTTCGATCCAGGCGCGGGTGCGTGGGCGCAGGCGTGCGGCCAGGACGTCGACGCGCACATGGGCGTCATGTTTGAAGACGAACGCCAGCGCCAGCAGCCACGCCGCGCCGTAGAGATGCCACTGCAACTCCTCGAACAGGATGTAGCCCCGTCCGAGCAGATAACGCAGGGCAACATTGATGATGATGATCGCCAGTAGCATCAGCCACAGCCAGGAGGCCAGTTCGCCGATACGCTGGATAACGCCATCAATAGCATTGGAGAAACGGGTGGCAGGCAGAGTGAAGGCGTCCGTCGTAGCGTCGGACGCCCCGCTGCCCGCAGGCAGGTGAGCCATGCGGTTCAACTCCAGGCGATGGGGGGATTATCGCGAACTGGCCGGTAAATAGCCGAGATCCCGCCACTTGGCGTAGGAGGCTTCAAAGGTCTTTTGCGATTCCCAGACCTTCTTGAACAGGGGATCTTTAGCGGCTTCCTCCTGCATCACTTCCTGCGAAACCTTTTTCAGTTCCTTCAGAATATCGTCGGACAGTTTGGTCGTCGTAATCCCGGCCTCAGCGTACTTTTTGAGGACCGCCGCCTGAGTCGCTTCCGACTTGGCCAGTGACATGCCGACGCCGGCAGTGCAGGTGGTGTCAATGATCGCCCGGTTAGCGGGTGAGAGCTTGTCCCAGGACGCCTTGTTCACATAGAGATACTGGGCGGTGTACGGCTGGTGCCAGCCGGGGAAATAGTTGAACTTGGCGACCTTGTAGAACCCGATCTGCTCGTCAGCGGTGGGAATGGAGAATTCGGTGGCGTCGAGTACGCCCTTTTCCAGCGCCTGCTGCAATTCGCCCGCCGGCATCACGGTGACGCTGGCGCCCATCTTTTGCAGCACCTTGCCGCCCAGACCCGCAAAGCGGATTTTCAGCCCTTTCAACTGGTCCAGCGACTTCAGTTCGAACCGGAACCAGCCAGCGGTCTCCGGGCTGACGATGCCGCAAAAGATCGGCACGGTGTTATGCGGTGCGAAGACCTCTTCAATGAGTGACTTGCCGCCGCCGTAGTAGAACCAGGACATATATTCCCAGGGGGTAAAGCCGAAGGGCACCGCGCCAAACAGCACCGAGGCAGGCACCTTGCCCTGTTCATAGCCCATCCAACTGAAGCCAGCGTCGACCTTGCCGCTGCTGACCGCATCGAAAATTTCGTTGCCGGGAACGACCTTGCCCGGCTCAAAGACTTCAAACTTGATTGAACCGTCCGTCGCCTCACCCAGACGTTGCGCCACCCAGGGCAGGGTATCGCCCAGCGCGATCAAGGTGCTGGAAAACGCGATGGGTACGCTCCAGCGCACCCGGTCGCCCTTGGCCGCATCGGCAGATGGAGTGAAGGGCAGCGCCGCTGTGAAGAGCGCTGCAGACAAGGCCAGCGTCTGAACTGAGCGAGTTAATCTCGATGGATTGGACATGATGTTGTTCTCCGAAATCTAATTATTAGGATATTTGATCGCTCAAAATAACGTAGAGATAACGTTACCGGAGTTCCTGAAAAGGCTAGGATAAAATAAGTGTATTAACAAGGGCGCTTCCGTTCATCTCTCCAATCCTGTAATTTTTCTTCAGGAAGGAAGCCTGAAATACCGGGCAATGACGGCTGAAACGGTTAGAATCAGTTTTAAAAATCAGGTCGTCTGGCTGAAGGAGAGTCGCCATGTCTGTCGCGCTGGCCGAATCTTATGATGTTTATGCCCAAATTGAGGCTCTGCCGGAAAATCTGACCGGTGAACTCATCAATGGCCAACTCTATGTACAACCCCGTCCGGCTGGACCCCATGCCGTAGCGGGCGCTTCGCTGCTTGCCGATATCCACCAGCCGTATCATCGTGGCCGAGGTGGTCCAGGAGGCTGGTGGATTCTGGTAGAGCCGGAAGTTCATTTCATCCGCGATGTCGAGGTGCTCGTGCCTGATCTGGCGGGTTGGCGGCGGGAGCGTATGCCACAGCCGCCCCGTGATCATCGTTTTCAGGTCGTGCCGGATTGGGCCTGTGAAATTTTATCGCCCTCCACCGCCCGCAAGGATCTCGCCGTTAAAATGCCGGTTTACGCCCGCTATAAAGTCCCTTATCTCTGGCTGGTGGACCCGTGTGAGCGGACTTTGGAAACGTTCACTTGGCAAAATGGGCACTGGACGGTGACGGGACAGCTCCAGAATCAGGAACTCGTGCGCGTCGCGCCGTTTGACGAGGTAGCCCTGGAGCTGGGCGTGTTGTGGCTGGATGAGTAGCAAAAAGAACCGGCGTCGGCAGCGGCTGGCGTTCGATAGTCTGGCGTTTCTGGCGGTGCTGCTGGGACTGGGCTGGCTGATTGTCGAAGGTGCCAGCGCTCTGCACTATAACTGGCAATGGTACCGGATTCCGCAGTACCTCTATCGCATTGAAGAGGGCGCATTTTATCCCGGTCCCTTGCTGCACGGCCTGGGCGTGACGCTGGAATTGACCGGCTGGAGTTTGTTGCTGACCCTGGTGTTTGGGTTGACAGCGGCGTTGTTGCAACGCTCATCATCGTGGGCGGGTCATGCCATGGCGCGCCTCTACGTCGAAATCGTTCGCAATACCCCGATGCTGGTGCAGCTCTATCTGGTCTATTTTATCCTCGCGCCGATTCTCGACATGGACCGCTTTGTCGCCGCCATCCTGGCGCTGGCGCTGTTTGAAGGCGCGTTTGCCGCCGAAATCTTCCGTGCTGGCATTGAGGCGGTTCCCCGTGGTCAATGGGAAGCGGGGCACGCCCTCGGCCTGTCCTCTCACGCGGTCCATCGCTTCGTCATCCTGCCGCAAGCTATTCGCTTGGTGTTGCCACCCTTGACCGGATTAGCCATCTCGTTGATCAAGCACTCCGCCCTGGTCAGCGTGATCGCCGTCGCCGATTTGACGACGGAGGGGCGTAACCTGATTGCCGAGACTTTTATGACTTTTGAACTCTGGTTTACCGTCGCCGCCTTGTATCTGGCGCTGACCACCAGTCTGTCGTTGCTGGTGAGCGGGCTGGAGCGTTGGCTGCCCAGTCCCGGCGCGAGACCTTAACGGATGCCGCCGCCCCGGTTGCGTTTTGGCTGGCTTGATGCGCTGATTCTGGCCGTTGGACTGGGCCTGATCGGCTATATCTTTTACCGGGCGCAATTCCACTTTCATTACAATTGGAACTGGCAGCTAATCCCCGGTTATTTTTTGCGCCAGGAGGCTGATTCCGGGCAATGGACCTTGAATCTGCTTGGCCAGGGGTTTCTGGCCACCGTGCGATTAACCGTCTGGGGTGGGGCGCTGGCGGCACTGATCGGTGGGGTGATGGGCGTGTGCCGAGTGGCGCAGAGTCTATTTTTGCGCCTGATCAGCCGCGCTTATGTGGAGTTGATTCGCAATATTCCGCCGCTGGTGTTTATTTTTATCTTTTATTTTTTCATCAGTGGCCAGATCATGCCGGTTCTGGCTATCGAAGACTGGATCGCCAGCGCCAGCCCGGAAACTTTGGTGGTATTGGACTGGCTGTTCGGCCCGCCGGAACTGTTGCCGAATTTTCTGTCCGGGCTGATGTGTCTGGCGATGTTCGAGGGCGCTTACGTCGCCGAGATCGTCCGCGCCGGCATCGAAGCGGTTCCCAAAGGCCAGTCGGAAGCCGCCCAGGCGCTGGGGATGCATTCCGGGCAAGTACTCAGTGAGGTGGTGTTGCCGCAGGCCGTGGCCAAAATGGTTCCGCCACTGGCCGGGCAATTTATCTCACTGGTCAAGGATTCGTCATTAATCTCGCTGATTTCCATTCAGGAACTGACATTTACGGGCACGGAACTGGCCGTGTCGTCCGGACGGGTGTTTGAAGTCTGGTTGACGGTCGCCCTGTTATATTTTCTACTGTGTTTTGGTCTGTCCCGGTTATCCCGGCGACTGGAGCAGCGGTTGAGCCAACATCGCCAGCGTTGATGTCTGGCTGTCTCGGCAGGTGGGTTCGCTTTTCAGGTAGATGCTGTTGATCAAAAAACTTCATGACATCACGATAGCTGCGGAATTTACGGATGATGACCAGCCCAGTTTGCGCGAGCGGGCTGAGGCGTTGCTGGCGCAATCCCGCGCAAAACAGATTGATCTCTCGTCGGAGGCCATCGAACGATTGATCCATGATCTTTCAGTGCATCAGATTGAGCTGGAGCTGCAGAACGAAGAATTGCGCAACACCCAGCGTCAATTGCAGGATACCCGGGATCGCTACGCTCAGCTCTATCATCAAGCACCGGTGGGTTATTTGACCTTGGGTGCCAATGGCATCATTCAGCGCGCCAATCAAACCCTGTGTACGATGCTGGATGCTGACCTTGCCCATTTGACCGGCAGCGCCCTGGTCGATTTTATGGCAGGTGCGGATCGTGAGATTTTTTTGGGTCGCTTCAAGGCGTTTTTCCAGCATCCCGCAGGCAAGAGCATTACCACACGGCTTTATGGGAAAAAGCAACGAAACTTTGCCGCCCGCCTGACCGGACGCCAGGAAATATCGGCCACACCTTCGGCATCGGGTTCCGTCCCGCGTCTATTGATCGCGGTCAACGACATCAGTGAGTTGGTCGAAACCGATCAGGCGTTGCGCCGGTCCCGGGCCTTGCTCCAGGCGCGTTTGCAACTCTCGGAATTCGCGTTTCAGGGCAGTCTCGATGATCTGTTGCAGAAAGCGCTGGATACCGCTGAGCAGTTTACCCACAGCCAAATCGGTTTTTTCCATTTTGTGGCTCCGGACCAGGAAACACTGACGTTGCAAGCCTGGTCCACCCACACGCTGCAAAGTATGTGTACTGCCGAGGGCCAGGGGCAGCACTATTCGATCAGTGAAGCGGGCGTCTGGGTGGATTGCATCCGTCAACGCCGGCCGGTGATTCATAATGATTATCCCAATCTTCCCGATCATAAGGGGCTTCCCCAGGGCCATGCGCCGATTGTGCGCGAACTCACTGTCCCAGTCGTGCGCAACGGGTTGATTACCGCCGTCATTGGCGTCGGTAACAAGCCGAAAAATTACACTGCTGAGGATGTCGAGGTGGTCGATCAGATCGCCTCAATGATCATGGACATCGCTGAGCGTAAACAGGCCGAAGTGCAATTGCGGTTGGCCGCCGTGGCGTTTGAAACCGCCGAGGCGATGTTTGTTACGGATCAAAACGGGGCCATTGAGCAGGTGAATCGCGCCTTTACCCGGCTGACCGGCTATGCCCCTGAAGAAGCGATTGGCCAAAATCCCCGCCTGCTGCGCTCGGGCCGCCACGAAGCTGATTTCTACGCGACCCTGTGGCATCACCTATTGACGGAGGGGCGCTGGTCGGGCGAGATTTGGAACCGGCATCGTGATGGCAAGATGTATCCGCAGTGGGAGTCGATTACGGCGGTGCATAGTGATCAGGGAACGATCACCCATTTTGTCGCGACCTGTATTGATCTGACGCAGCAGAAGGCCGCGCAAGAGACCATCCGCCGCCTGGCCTTTTACGATCCGCTGACGGAATTGCCCAACCGCCGCTTGTTTCTGGATCGCCTCAGTCGCGCACGGGCCATTGCCCACCGCGAAGGGCGTCACGGGGCATTGCTCCTGGTGGATCTGGACGCCTTCAAGCGGCTCAATGACGCCTGCGGTCATGAAACCGGGGATCGCCTGCTCCAGGAGGTTGCGGCCCGGTTGGTCCACAGTTTGCGGGAAGAAGACACGGTCGCCCGACTGGGCAGCGACGAATTTGCGTTGTTGCTGGCGAATCTGTCTTCCTCGACGGAAGAGGCCGGTCGAGCGGCTCGCCATGTCGCCGAGAAAGTTCGTCAGGTCATCGCCCTGCCGTTTCTGGCGACCCAGAGCGAGTATCATGTGGGTGCCAGTATCGGGATCACGCTGTTTCCTGCCGATGGGGAAACCGCCAATGATCTGCTCAAGCAGGCGGATACCGCGCTGTATCAGGCCAAGGCCGCCGGGCGCAACCGGGTGCGTTTCTTTGAAGCGGCCATGCAGTCGCAGATCGAGGCCCGTTTTGCGCTGGAGGGTGAACTGCGCCAGGCGCTGGTGCGGGATGAATTGCGGTTGTATTTCCAACCCCAGGTGGATGAGGCGGGCCGCATCGTCGGCGCTGAGGCGTTGTTGCGCTGGCAAAATCCGCTACGGGGACTGGTCTCGCCCATGGACTTCATCCCGTTGGCGGAAGAAGCGGGATTTATTGTGCCGATGGGTGAATGGGTGTTGGCCGAGGTGTGTCGGGTGATGACCCGATTGACCGCTGCGGGACGGTCGTTGCGGCTGGCCTTGAACGTCAGCCCGCGCCAATTTCGGCAGCCGGGCTTCGTGCGTCGCGCCAAGGCCATTCTGATGGCGACGAACGCAGATCCGACCTGCCTGACTTTGGAAGTGACCGAAGGGCTGGTGATTGATGATCTGGTCGGGACGATTGCCAAAATGAATGAACTCAAGGCGATGGGGATGCAACTATCCATTGATGACTTTGGGACGGGTTATTCCTCGCTGGCCTATCTGAAACGGTTGCCCATCGATGAACTGAAAATCGACCGGAGTTTCGTGCAGGACGCAACCACCGATGCCAGCGATGCGGCCCTGGTGGAAGCTATTCTGGCGGTGGCGCAGCATCTGCAACTCGCGGTTGTGGCGGAGGGCGTGGAAACAACCGAACAGGCGACATTTCTGAAAGATCGGGGTTGCGTGTTGTTCCAGGGCTATCTGTATGGAAAACCGCAACCGGCAGAGGCGTTTTTGCAGTCTCTGCTGACCGTGCAACAGCCGGTTTCCAAAGGTCGATGACTACACAGGGAAACCGGTATTCGCCATGCTTTCAGGAAACCATCAGAACGGCCAGCAGCACGATGATCATGATGCTGGCAGCAGCGAGTCCGCCCATCAATAGCTTGTTGAGTTTGGCGGCGGCGGGCGCTTGAACCGACAACTGTTCGAGGGTTTGCTGCATTTCGTCCAGGGTGGTTGACTGATCATGGACGTGCTGTTCCACTTCATCGATGCGCTGCTCGTGATGATCCAGCGCTTCGGCAACGCCGGTTGACTCCAGCGCCGCCAACCGCTGATGGGCTGAAACCAGTTCCCCATGCAATTCACGAAGTATGGGATCGAACCGGCTAAACTGTTCCGCCTGGGTGGTCAGCCACTTTTCAAGCGCCGCTAACCGGTTCTGATCAATGCGCAGCGTATCGGCAGATCGCGACTGATTCGCGTTCATCTGTTGTTCAAGATGAGTTGTGCGTTCGTTCAGTTTATTGAGCGTCTCCAGCGTCGTTTCCCGCTGAGACTGTTCCTGCCGGTGAAGACCGGTGAGGGTTTGAATGTGTTCGCCCACTTCCTGACTTTGCGTCTGGGCGCGTTCGGTCAGCGCCGCCAATTCCTGAGTGTGCGCCTCCAGTTGCTCCCGGGCTTTGGCCTGTTGAACACGCAGGCTTCGCTCTATCTCCGAGAGATTTTTCCGGAGACCCTGCACTTCCTGGCGGAGGGCGTCAAAATCCGGGTTATTCTGGCGGAGGTTCTGCACTTCCTGACGGAGCGCATCCAGGTCCGGGTTATTCTGGCGAAGGTTCTGCACTTCCTGACGGAGCGCATCCAGGTCCGGGTTATTCTGGCGGAGGCTCTGTACTTCCTGACGGAGCGCATCAAGGTCCGGGTTATTCTGGCGGAGGCTCTGTACTTCCTGACGGAGCGCATCAAGGTCCGGGTTATTCTGGCGGAGGTTCTGCACTTCCTGACGGAGCGCATCAAGGTCCGGGTTATTCTGGCGGAGGCTCTGCACTTCCTGACGGAGCGCATCCAGACCCGCCGTGTTTTGCTGGGTGCCTTGCAGACTCTGGCGCAGGGTCTCCATCGCAGCGGTCAGTTGGTCGGCGCGTTGGCAATGGAGGTCGTCAATCTCGCGCAAGGCGGCCAATAACTCCTGGCGCAGCGTCTCCATCTCGGTCGTGAGTTGGTCGGCGCGTTGGCAGTGGAGGTTGTCAATCTCGCGCAGAGCGGTCAACAACTCCTGACGGAGCGTCTCCAGCGCTGGGGTCTGTTGCTGCAAGCCTTGTAGCTCCTGGCGAAGCGCTTCCACCTCGGTAGTGAGTTCACCGAAGCGCTGTTTGCCATGGTGATCGGTTTCGCGCAGGGCGATAACATCGCGCATCATGCCCTGCAGGTAATCGCGCAGGGCGTTCAGTGCATTATTCAGTGGTCCGTCGGGTATATTCATGGCAAGGTCTCAACGCAGGTTTTGGTCTTGTGATTGTTCAATGATTACTGCAAAGTCTAGTGGTTTTTTCAGCATGATTCTTCCAGGAGCGCACGATGCCGCTGAATGCTATTCCCCGAATCTTCCTGGTTGGACCGATGGGCGCAGGTAAAACTACGATTGGCCGTCGGCTCGCGCTGGTACTGCAACGGGATTTTCTGGATAGTGATCAAGAGATTGAGCAACGAGCAGGTGCCAACATTCCGCTGATCTTTGAGGTCGAGGGCGAGACCGGGTTTCGCATCCGCGAAAAGGCCATGATTGCCGAATTGACGCAGCGTCCCGCTATCGTCCTCGCTACCGGCGGCGGCGCTATTCTGGACCCGGATAACCGTCGCTGTCTGGTCAGACGCGGTTTCGTGGTCTATTTGCAGACCTCGGTGAATGAGCAACTTTCTCGCACCTGCCATGATCATCACCGCCCTTTGTTACAAACTGCCGATCCGCGCACCCGACTGGAATCGTTGCTGGCGATCCGCGATCCGCTATACCGGGAGGCCGCTGATCTGATCATTACCAGCGATGGCCAGTCGCCACGGGCGATTGTCCAGAAAATTATCAAACGTATTCAAGAGGACAGCGCGTGTCTGATTCCCGCTCCATGAAAACCCTGCATGTTGAACTCGGCGACCGCCGCTATCCGATCCACATTGGCCCCGGTCTGTTGGGACACGCTGAGTTATTGCGCCCACATATCGCCGGACGGCAAGCGCTGGTGGTCAGCAACACCACGGTGGCCCCCCTGTATCTGGAACCGGTGCGGGCGGCGCTAGACGGGTTGCGCCATGAAGCGGTGATCCTGCCGGATGGCGAGCAGTATAAGACCCTGGAAACCCTCAACACGGTTTTCACGGCGCTGTTGAATCACCGGTTCGACCGGCATTGCACGGTCATTGCCCTGGGCGGTGGGGTGATCGGCGATCTGGCCGGATTGGCCGCCGCCTGCTATCAGCGCGGCGTCCCGTTTATCCAGATTCCCACGACACTACTGGCCCAGGTCGATTCCTCAGTTGGCGGTAAGACGGCGGTCAACCATCCGCTGGGCAAAAATATGATCGGTGCGTTTTATCAGCCGCAGTGCGTACTGGCCGACACCGACACGCTGGCGACTTTGCCGGATCGTGAACTGAGCGCCGGTCTGGCGGAAGTGATCAAGTATGGATTGATCCGCGACCTGCCATTTCTGGAATGGCTGGAAAGGCATCTGGAGGCTTTACTGGCTCGTGATGCGACAGCATTGAGCGAGGCGATTGAGCGCTCCTGTCGCAACAAGGCCGAAATTGTCGCTGCTGATGAGCGGGAAACCGGTGAACGCGCCTTGCTCAATCTCGGCCACACCTTCGGCCATGCGATTGAAACCGGCGTGGGTTATGGCGAATGGTTGCATGGCGAGGCGGTGGCGGCAGGGACGGTGATGGCGGCGGATTTGTCAGCGCGGCTGGGCTGGCTGAGTCAGGAATGCGTCGAACGGGTTTACGCTCTGCTGACCCGCGCCCGCTTGCCACTGAAGCCGCCGCCAACCTTGACATCCGGGGATTTCTTGCGGTTGATGGCGGTGGATAAGAAAATTAAGGACGGTCAGTTGCGGCTGATCCTGTTGCGCGCCCTGGGGCAGGGCGTCATCGCCTGCGATGTCGATGCCCGGCAGTTACACGAAACGCTGGATCATGCGCTGACTCACCCCTGAAGGCGCGATTGGCTACAGTTCCACTGCGGCGCTGGCCATCGGGTAGTCGATACCTGCACGTTCCAAATCCGCGAAGGTGGTCGGCTGTTGTGTCGGATCAATGTCCAGTCCGAGCAGTACGCCAATCTGCGATAGCGAGAAGAGACCGCGCACCGTCGGCTGACCGGTCGCCGGGTCGGTATCCAGCACCAGCGCATGTTGTCGGTTGACCTGCCGCAACGTGGCGATGATGTCCCCGACCCGCGCCTTCGCGACATCCTCCATAAGCAGGACTTCCAGCTTGGGCTTGAGCGTCATAATGTCGGCAACCAGTAAATCCTCCCAGGCACCGCCCGCTTTGGCCAGAATCCGGTCGGGCCGCTCGCCTTCGATATCGCGACTGGTGATCAGCCCGATAATTTGCCGATTGGCGTCCTGAACCAGCAGCAGACGCACACCTCGCTTGACCATGGTTTCCAAGGCTTTAGTCAACGGCGTGGCCAGTTCGGTCGTATGGGTCGTGACCAGACTCAGATCGGTCATGGCCAGCAGCGCGGGATCGTCAATATTCACTAGTTTGGGTAAGGTTTGCTGCGGGCGAAAATAACCGACGCCGGTTTCCATGCGATGAAAAGCCAGCGGTTGGTAAGGGGAAGGCATCAGTGGGATCTCCAATCGAAAGGGGTTTGTTAATTTTCAAAGTGCGGCTAAAGAGTCTACATGGAACCGTTGGATCGGATAACCCGTCACTCATCAGTGAGCGTTAAGACCGCTTCTGGCCCAATCCTTAATCAACCCGGTAGCAACCCGACCTGCTTTAATGCTAACCTTACACCCCATAGTGAAACCGGCCCCGGCATGGGTCGGGCCGGGTCAAGATCCAACGCGAACGGCGGCTTGCTAACCCCCGTTCAGCGACTCTTCACCCCCCATTGCAGTTCATAAACCAGAGGAGAGTCTCCAAGATGGCAATCGCTCATGATGGCAAAAATCGGACCAGCAACGCCAAACTGTTGAGTTGGGTCGATGAGATCGCTGCCCTGACCCAGCCAGATAGCATTTGCTGGGTCGACGGTTCAGAAGAAGAAGATCAACGCCTGTGTAATGAAATGGTCGCTTCCGGGACGTTTACGCGGCTGAACCCGGAGAAGCGGCCCAATTCCTTCCTCGCCCGGTCTCATCCGTCCGATGTGGCGCGGGTTGAAGATCGCACCTTTATCTGCTCACTTTCGAAAGATGATGCCGGTCCCACTAACAACTGGGCACCACCCGATGAAATGCGCGCCCAGTTGAAAGAGTTGATGAACGGCTGTATGCGCGGCCGCACCATGTACGTCATCCCCTTCAGCATGGGGCCGATTGGCAGCCCGATTTCTCAAATCGGCATCGAGATTACCGACTCGGCTTATGTGGTGACCAACATGCGGATCATGACCCGCATGGGTCAGAAGGTGCTGGATTCGCTGGGTGATGGCTTCTTTGTGCCATGCGTGCATTCCGTTGGTGCGCCGCTGGCCCCCGGTCAGCAGGATGTCCCCTGGCCGTGCGAGCCGGATATTGGCCGCAAAGCCATTGTCCACTTCCCTGAAACCCGCGAGATCTGGTCTTATGGATCAGGCTACGGCGGCAACGCACTGCTCGGCAAGAAGTGCCTGGCGTTGCGCATTGCCTCGGCGATGGCCCGCGACGAAGGCTGGCTGGCCGAACACATGCTGATTCTCGGTCTCGAATCGCCCAAGGGTGAGAAGACCTATGTCGCGGCAGCTTTCCCCAGCGCATGCGGCAAGACCAATCTGGCCATGATCGTTCCGCCCAAGGGCTTTGGCAACTGGAAAGCGCTGACGGTTGGCGATGACATCGCCTGGATCAAGCCGACAGCGGATGGCACGTTGCGCGCCATTAACCCGGAAGCCGGTTTCTTCGGCGTCGCCCCTGGCACTTCCTACGATTCCAACCCGATGGCGATGGAATCCTGCAAAACCAACTCGATCTTCACCAATGTGGTGCTGACCGATGACGGTGATGTGTGGTGGGAAGGCATGGGCGTCGAGCCGCCGGCGCATGGTATTGACTGGCAGGGTAATGACTGGACGCCGGATTGTGGGCGGGTCGGCGCACACGCCAATTCCCGCTTTACCGCGCCTGCCGGGCAGTGCCCGACGATTGACCCGGCTTGGGAAGATCCTGCGGGCGTGCCAATTTCGGCCTTCATCTTCGGCGGTCGGCTGTCCAAGACCTTCCCGCTGGTCTATCAGGCGTTTGATTGGAACCACGGCGTATTCATGGCCGCGACCATGGGTTCAGAAGCCACCGCTGCTGCGATTGGCGTCACCGGCATTCGCCGTGATCCGTTTGCCATGCTGCCCTTCTGTGGCTACAACATGGCCGCTTATTGGGGCCACTGGATCAATATGGGCAAGAAGTCCGGCCTGAAGCTGCCCATGGTCTTCCGGACCAACTGGTTCCGCAAAGGCGCGGATGGCAAGTTTGTCTGGCCGGGCTATGGTCAGAACATGCGGGTTCTGAAGTGGATCGTCGAGCGCGTCAACGGTCAGGTCGGCGCGGTGGAAAGCTCGTTTGGGTTGATGCCCCGTTACGAAGATCTGGATCTGGATGGCCTGGATTTCTCCAAGGAGCAATTTGAAACGATTACCAGCATCAGCCGTGCAGAAGCACTCAGCGAGATCAATGAGATCAAGGAGTTCTTCGCCAAGTTTGGTCAGACCTTGCCGCCGGAACTCGAAGCGCAACGTCAGGCGTTCGGCCAACGCGCTGAGAAAGCGCCGGAAGTCTGGAAGGTTGCTGAAGCGGCTTGAAGTCTGAGCGGACGTGGAGAAATAAAAGCCACGTTTTAGTGCGTTGTTAAACAAAAAGCCGGCGCAAGCCGGCTTTTTTATAATTGTCAGGATGATAAGGCAAACGCTGCTGCCATCCCATTCCCTAGAGCCTGGCTATTCTGAACAGTAAAGACCTCTATTTCCGGCTGCTGAACTACGTCCGGCCCTATACCCGCATCTTCATCCTGTCGATGCTGGCCACTGCTGCCGCCGCCGCGACCGAACCGATGATTCCGGCGCTGATTCGGCCCCTGCTGGACGGCAGTTTTGTCGAAAAAGATCCGCATTCCATTCGCTTGATGCCCATTCTGCTGGTCACGGTGTTTATCGTTCGTGGCATCGCCGGCTTTATCGGTTCAGTGGCGATGAGCTGGATTGCCCACCGAGTCGTCATGGACCTGCGCAAGGCCCTGTTTAACAAGCTGCTGACCCTGCCTACCCGCTATTTTGACGACCACTCGGCTGGTCATTTGTTGTCCCGCCTGACCTATGATGTCACGCAGGTCATGAACGCCACCACCGAGGCGTTGATCGTGCTGGTCAAAGATGGTTTGTCGGTCATCGGCCTGCTGGGCTGGATGCTCTATCTCAACTGGAAATTGTCCCTGATGGCGTTGCTGATTGTCCCCGGCGTGGCCTTGATTGTGCGGGCGGTCAGTCGGCGCTTGCGGCGACTCAGCCGGAATTTGCAGGAGTTGATGGGCGACTTTACCCACGTCGTCGATGAAGTGTTGCAGGGTCACAAAGTCATCAAGATTTTCGGTGGCCAGGACTACGAGCGGGAGCGCTTTCACCACGTCAATAACCGGGTTCGCCAGTTCAATATGAAACTGGTCGCTGCCGCCGAAGCCAGTGGTCCACTGGTGCAACTGTTGGCCGTTCTCGCGCTGGGGGCTGTGATCTATTTCGCTTCCCTGCAATCCGCCGCCGACCAGATCACCGTCGGCGGTTTCGTCTCCCTGTTCGGTGCCATGGCCATGCTGCTGTCGCCGATCAAGCGCCTGACCAAGATTAACGAGCAATTACAACGCGGTCTGGCCGGAGCGGAAACCATTTTCGCGCTGCTGGACGAACCCCCGGAACGTGATGAGGGAACCCGAACTCTGGGCCGTGCCCGTGGCGAAGTCCGGTTTCAGAACCTCAGCCATCGTTACCAGAACGACAGTGCTGAAGTCATCCAGGATCTCAGCCTTGAGGTGCGTCCGGGGGAAACCATCGCCCTGGTCGGCCCCTCCGGCAGCGGCAAGACCACGCTCATGGCGCTGCTGCCGCGTTTCTACGAACCCCTGTCCGGCGATATTCTGCTGGATGGCGTCCCGGTTCGCGACCTGCGACTGGCCGACCTGCGTGCCAACATCGCCTACGTCAGTCAGGACATCGTCCTGTTTAACGACACGGTTGCCGCTAACATCGCCTATGGTTCCGGCGTTCCGGCCAGTGAAGCCGAGATTATCCAGGCTGCCGAACATGCCCAAGCCATGGATTTTATCCGTGAACTGCCCCAGGGCTTGCAGACGCTGATCGGGGAAAATGGCGCACGGTTATCCGGTGGCCAGCGCCAACGCATCGCGATAGCCCGTGCGCTGTTGAAAAATGCGCCGATTCTCATTCTCGATGAGGCGACCTCGGCGCTCGATACCCAGTCCGAACGCAAAGTCCAGCAGGCGCTGGATACCCTCCGCCAGGGCCGCACCGCCTTTGTTATCGCCCATCGCTTATCCACGATTGAAAATGCGGATCGCATCGTGGTTCTCGACCGGGGGCGGATCGCGGAAATCGGTCATCATGCCGAATTACTGGCCCGGAACGGCCTCTACGCCAGCCTGTACCGGTTGCAAGCAGAGGGTGTCAACGCAACAAAGTTGCAAAATAAATAAAAATGCTGTCAAATACACAACATCGTTCTTTGCAATGGCCGCAATCCGGCCCGGTTCACGAATTCGGCTTATGCGCAGTGCTATCGATGTTTCCAGAAAACTGGCCCCGCTTCTGCGCCAAGCCTTTCGGCAAGGCGTTGAAGCCGCCAGTCGGGGCGAGGATCGCAATCCTTACGTCCCCAATAGCCATCTCTACCACGCCTGGATGGCGGGGTGGGCCTCCCTGGCTCGCGCCTGGAACAATAACGACGATTTGCGCTGGGCCTGACGCCGTTGCCCGTTTCATTTATCAAGAAAAGCCGTTGCGATCCAGTTTGTTGAACCTGTGAGCATTTTTCATGAACAAACCGATATGGTTATTGCTGACTAGCACTCTGCTGTGCGCCGGGCCAGTGTGGGCCGAAGGCGAATGGGATCAGGCCAGAACGGCCCATGAACGGGGGGATTACTCGGCGGAACTGGCGATTGTCCGGCCACTGGCGGAACAGGGTTTTGCCTTCGCTCAATTTAATCTGGGTGTGCTGTATGACCAGGGGCATGGCGTACCGATGGATGATCGTCAGGCGCTGGAGTGGTATCGCAAGGCGGCTGAACAGGGCTTACCGCAGGCGCAAATCAATCTCGGCATTATGTACGAGGAAGGTGAAGGTGGGCCGGTAGACCCGATCCAGGCGTATTTCTGGTACGCCATGGCGGAGAGTCAGGGCGATAGCCAGGGGCCACAGGCCAGGCAGGAGATCGCGGAGAAGATGACCCCGGCGCAAGTGGCCGAAGCGGAAAAGAAAGTCAAGGACTGGCTGGCGACGCATCAATTCACGGTCCCGCCACAACCGCCCATCGAACCCCAGATTGGTAGTCAGTGAGATTATGGCCTAAATATTGCTTTAAATTTCCAGTCAAACACCGCCGGTCGGCAGCGATGTTTCGATCAGGGTCTATAGCCTGGGCGGACGCTGCCGATAATTCAATTAACTGCTTGAACAACATTCAAGATCCACGACTCAAGGGGATAGCCATGAACGGGAACAGCATTGAAAGCAAAGCGCTTGACCGGGCAAGCAGTACCATGAAAGTAGCGGATCGCATTGGTCTGCACGGCTATTCCATTCTGTCCTACGCCATTTTCGGGACGCAGCACGCGCACGGCTGGAATTTCACCCGCAAGGGCGATATTGAAGTTATCCGGGTCGAACCTGAAGCGCTGGAAACGCTATATCCGCACCGCTGACGCCTGATCATGCGGTATGACGCGGCCACTTACCGGGTCGCGTTTGCGGTTTGCCAAAATCACTCACTGCTCGCCATCCAGCCTTTTCCCTCACGCCCAACATGGCGGTTGCCCCGGAATAAGGCAATACCCAATCACTTGCACCTTCCTGGCGCTGATCACCGCCTGCGATTTCCAGGAAGCGTGTCAACGACGTTCCCGCTGCGCCACCCTGGCCCATGATGTCAGGCGCTTATTTCTCTTTCCAGGCTCCCAGTGAATATTCTGGCTCGAACCTTGCTGATGACAGCGATCACTGCACATTAAGGAGAGAGAGCTTATGGCGTCCTGGCCCTTCAGTTGCTGGCCATTATTGCCCCTGCTGGCGCTGGCGTTGATCAGTCCCGCTGCGCTGGCTGGCGAAGAGGTCACGCCCGCGGCGATCAATACCGTTTGGGTGGCGACCAGCGCCGCGCTGGTGTTTTTCATGCAAGCGGGTTTTGCCTTGTTGGAAGGCGGTATGGCGCGTAGCAAAAACGCCGTCAACGTCCTCATGAAAAATTACCTGGACGTCTGTGTGGGCAGTCTCCTTTTCTGGCTGATTGGATTTGGACTGATGTTCGGCCATAACGCGACGGGCTGGTTTGGCACCAGCCATTTCGCATTGAACAGCGGGACTTCCTGGGACTGGACTTTTCTGTTCTTCCAGATGATGTTCGCGGCGACCGCAACCACCATTGCGTCCGGGGCCATGGCCGAGCGCATTCATTTTCACGCCTATCTGATTGGTGCCTGTGTGATCTCCGGGCTGATTTATCCCGTCTTCGGCAGTTGGGCCTGGGGGGGGTATGGCGGCGGCGACGGCTGGCTCAAGGCGCTGGGCTTTATTGATTTTGCCGGTTCGACCGTGGTGCATTCGATTGGCGGCTGGTGTGCGCTGGCTGGCATCATCATTGTGGGGCCGCGCTTGGGCCGGTTTGGTCCACGCGGCGAATCGCGCTCGATGCCTGGCCATAATCTGAGCCTGGTGGCGCTGGGCGGTTTCATCCTCTGGTTCGGCTGGTTCGGTTTCAACGGCGGTTCGACGCTGGCGGCTGATGGAACCATCGGCAAAATTCTGATCAATACCCATCTCGGCGCTTGCGCTGGCGCGGTGGGGTCCGCGTTGTTCAGCGTCGCGATGAACCGGCCAGTGCTGCTGACCGTGACCGTGAACGCCAGTATTGGCGGACTGGTGTCGGTCACGGCCGGTTGCGCCACCATGGAACCCGGCTATGCCCTTCTCACGGGAATCGTGGCGGGCGTCATCGCGACGGTGGGACCGACGTTGCTGGCTAAAATGAACTGGGATGATGTCGTGGACGCTGTTTCCGTTCATGCATTCTGTGGCTCCTGGGGCACTCTGGCGGCGGGTCTGTTCTACAGCGGCGACCTGTTCAACCCCAACCGGATCGCGGTGCAGGTTATAGGTATTCTCGCTGCTCTGGTCTGGGCATTAGGGACCGCCTGGCTGACCTATCTGCTGATTGCCAGCACCATCGGCATCCGCTCCACCACCCTGCACGAACAGCGGGGGCTGGATTTTACCGAACACGCGGAAATTGGCTATCCTGAATTCCAGCAGCCGCAAACGTTCAATCCGGAAGGATTACACCGTTAGATCCCCTGATCATTATGGAATTCGAGCAGAAGAAAATGGCCATTGAAGCGGGCCTGACACCCTTTCTCAGTGGCGACTCCCTGGCTTACGCCCTGCAAATATGGGAAGCCCGGTATGCGCAGGAACCCACGTTCGCCCTGCAAGGCTTCACCAGCGAACTGTGCGACAGCCTGACCTTGACCCTGCCGCGTGCGCGGATCCTGATGCTGCAAAGCCTGATCCGCGCCCTGAACAACCAGCCAGTTTCCGCCCCCGCCCCCGACTCCAGGACATCGGCAACTTCCCCTCCCGTTCTCCTGCCTGCTCCGAATAATGACGCGGTAAAAGTTTGCGTCTTGTTACTGGATACGCTGATCCACAGTCTGCCCAGAGCTGACGGCGAAGCCCTGCGCCAATACCTGCTGACCCACCTGACTCACCTGCGTCAACCCGAACCGGTTCAGAACGCCCTGCGCGACTGGCTCAATCGGGGGCAAGCGATTGCTATACCCATCGCCAAACCCGTGCTCACCCAATTGATCAACCTGGCCTATGTCGCCCTGTGTGAAAGCCTCGGTCCCGTCCGGGCCGATCAGACGCTGCACAAGGCGATTATGCAAGTCGAAACAGTCACCGCCGGGGCTGGTGTTCCGGTTCGACAGTTGCTTTGAAGGTGAGGGGGCTAAGCGATCAGCCGACATGGGCTTGTGAACAGCGATCCACCAGATAGACGATGGAGCGGTAGGGGCGTTCGCCATGCAGCGACAGCCCGATTTCGCAGGTGCGACTGGTGGAGTAGCCGGACTGGCAATCATCCGGTAGCGCCGCCCGTAAATCGCGCAGGGCGCTGGCGTTCAATTCCGGGTGCGTGAACCCTTTGTCGCCAGCCCAGCCGCAGCAGGCGATGGAGTCGGGGATGATGACCCGCTCGGCGCAGGCTTCGGCAATGGCCTGGAGCTTGGCCTGCAAACCCATTTTGATGGTGCTGCAAGTGCAGTGCAGCGCCACGGTTTCCGGCAATTGGCGCAGGGTCAGCCGATCTAGCAGTACGTCATGGATAAATTCGGTGATGTCGTAGACCTGCAAGCGGGGAGATTCCTGAGCCGGTTTGACCCGGAAGGCGCAAGGGCTGGTGTCGAACACAATCGGATCCTGGCCATTTCGACTGGCGGCCAGCAGCGCCTGTTCCAGTTCCTGTTGTTTGGCGTTGGCTTGTTCCGGCAGGCCCTTACTGGCGAACGGTTGACCGCAGCAGAGTGCTGAAATGTGGTCGGGCATAACGACTTCAAAGCCGGCCTTTTGTAACAATGCGACCGTTTTTACCGGCAAGGCGTCCCGTTCCGAATCATCGCGGGCCGGTCCCATGGTGCGGCTGGCGCAACTGGGGAAGTAAACCACGCGAGGACGATCAGGGGCAGGCGTTCCCAACTTCGGCAGGGCGCTGGCGGTTGGCAACCAGGGATGCCAGGCGGGAAGTCGTTGACCGGACAGTTTGCGGGCGAGGCTGGCCATGCCTCCTAACAGGGTTTTGCCGAAAACCCGGTGCGCCAGATCAGCGGCGCTCAGGCCGAACCGGGTCGCGGTGGTCACGCCAGCGAAATAGTCTGCTGCCTGGTTGCCAATGGTGCGCGCCAGTCCCCCCCGGCCTTGTTCGCGCTGTTTCAGCATCATCGTCCCGGTGTTAATGCCGACCGGACAGGCCAGCGCACAGAGGCCGTCGCTGGCGCAGGTTTCGACGCCCTGATAGGCGTAGGCGGCGCTCAGCGTCTTCAACAACTCCACATCCTCACCTGAAGCCCGCAACCGCGCCTGTTCCCGCAGACCGACGATCCGTTGACGGGGTGATAGCGTCAGGGCGCGGGAGGGACAGTTCGGTTCGCAGAACCCGCATTCAATGCATTTGTCGATCAGCGGATCGACCGCCGCCATCGGCTTGATGTTTTTGATATGCACTTCCGGGTCGTCGTTGAGAATGACGCCGGGATTGAGCAAATTGTGCGGATCGAACAGTGCCTTGATGTCCCGCATCAGTTGATAAGCCTGCTGTCCCCATTCCAGTTCGACAAAGGGCGCGATATTGCGGCCCGTGCCATGTTCGGCTTTCAGCGAACCGTCATATTTTTCAACGATCATCCGGCACACGTCGTCCATGAACCGCTGATAGCGTTCCGTTTCGCCGGGCTGGCTAAAGTTCGGGGTGATGACGAAGTGCAGATTGCCTTCCAGCGCATGGCCGAAAATGATCGAACCGGCGTAACCATGCCGATTGAATAGTTCCTGCAAATCCAGGGTCATCGTCGCCAGTTGCGGCACTGGGACGGCGACATCTTCAATGATCACGGTCGTGCCGGTGGCGCGTGCGGAACCGACTGAGGGAAACAGCCCTTTGCGGATCGCCCAGAGTTGATTGAATGCTTCGGCTTGATCAGTGAATTGCGGGGGGAACAAGGTGGGCAGGGCGGCAATGGCGTCAGTGACCGTGGCCACCTGGGTTTGCAACGTTGCCGGATCCATGGCGCGAGTTTCCACCAGTAGCGCGGCCGCCGTTTCTGGCAGGGTTTTGAAGTAATCGGGAATGCCCGTCTTGTTTTCCACGGAACGCAGCGATGCCCGATCCATCAATTCCACCGCCGCGACCGGCTGGCTTTTCAGCGCGGCTACTGCAATACAAGCGGTTTCAATGTCCGGGAAGATCATCAGCGCCGTGGCTTTATGGGTATGTTCTTCGACCGTGTAATAGGTAATTTCCGCGATAAAGCCCAGTGTCCCTTCGGAACCGATCATTAGATGTTGCAGAATTTCAAAGGGGTCGTCGTAATCGACCAGGGCGTTGATGCTGTAGCCGCAGGTGTTCTTGATTTTGAATTTGGTGCGAATCCGTTCCGCCAGAGCCACGTCAGCCCGAGTACGTTGCCCCAGTTCGGCCAACCGGTTCAGCAGGGGGGCATGGCTGGCGGCGAAGGCTTTGCGGCTGGCGGAATCGCCGGTATCCAGCACCGCGCCATCGGCCAGCATCACCCGCAGGCTTTTCAGGGTCCGATAACTGTTCTGCGCCGTACCGCAGCACATCCCGCTGGCGTTGTTGGCGGCGATGCCTCCGATCCAGCAAGCGTTGATCGACGCCGGGTCCGGGCCGATCTTGCGCTGGTAGGGCGCGAGATAGCGGTTGGCGTGGCTGCCGATGACGGCAGGTTGCAGACTGATGGTCGCCGCGCCCTCGCCAATTCGCCAGCCGCGCCAGCCATCGCCCAGTTGCAAAATTACCGAATCGCTGACCGCCTGCCCGGATAGGCTGGTGCCGGCGGCGCGGAACGTCACCGGCGTTCCATGCTGATGAGCCAGCGCCAGAATACGCTGCATCTCCGCTTCGTTCTCCACGCGCACCACCAGTTGCGGAATCAGTCGGTACAGACTGGCGTCAGTCCCGTAAGCGAGTGTGCGCAGGGGATCGCTGATCAGGCGTTGCGCCGGGATGAAGGTTTGCAGATCCTGATACAGATGCTGGCAGGGCGCTATGCGCATGAGATTCCACCTCGCTTTAAGAAGCTGTAAAAACCCTCACCCTTTGAGAGCAGGGCAGGAGTGAGGCCAGTTTAAATGATGTCAGTGTCAAGTCTATGCAGTATGCACGGCGCTGTGTTCTAATCATTTTAGAACGAAGCGGGGGTGCTCCTATCCGGGAGCTGAGAGATACCCTTGGAACCTGATCCGGTTAGCACCGGCGGAGGAAAGCTTCAGCACCGCTTACTGCGCTCCTGTTTCGTCCTCATTTATTTATCGCAACCCTTGAGGACAATCCGCATGAATGCTATCTCCCCGGCTTTCGTCCGCGCCGCTGCGCAACTCGGCGACGATATTACCCGCCCCTACGTCAATTCCCGCAAAGTTTACCTCCAGGGTTCACGCCCGGATCTGCAGGTTCCGCTGCGTGAAATCAGTCAGTACCCGACCCCGACCGCGCAGGGGGCTGAGGATAATCCTCCTATCCCGGTCTACGACTGTTCCGGTCCTTACACCGATCCTGCCGCGTCGATTGATCTGCTCAGGGGACTGCCGCCGGTTCGAGCGGCGTGGATTGCCGAGCGCGGCGACACCGAAATGCTCGCCGGTCCGACATCCGAATATGGCCGCGCTCGTGCTGTTGATCCGAAAACTGCTGACTTGCGGTTTGAACACATCCGCCCACCACGCCGGGCGCTGGCGGGGGCTGCCGTTACGCAAATGCACTATGCCCGCCGGGGCATCGTCACGCCGGAGATGGAATACGTCGCCCTGCGTGAGTCGATGCGGTTGCAGGAATTGCGCGACGACCCGCGTTACGCCCGCTTGCTGCGCCAGCATCGCGGTGAAAACTTCGGCGCGGCCCTTCCCGAAAGCTTTACTCCCGAGTTCGTGCGCGACGAGATTGCCCGTGGCCGCGCCATTCTGCCGGCCAATATCAATCATCCCGAATTGGAGCCGATGATTATTGGCCGCAATTTTCGGGTGAAAATTAACGGCAATCTCGGCAATTCGGCCTTGGGATCGTCAGTCGCGGAAGAGGTGGAAAAAATGGTTTGGTCGCTGCGCTGGGGCGCGGACACCATCATGGATTTGTCCACCGGCAAGCACATTCACGAAACCCGTGAGTGGCTGATTCGCAATGCCCCGGCACCGGTCGGCACCGTACCGATTTATCAGGCGCTGGAAAAAGTCGATGGCAAACCGGAAGCGCTGACCTGGGCGATCTTTCGCGACACCCTGATCGAACAGGCGGAACAGGGAGTGGATTACTTCACGATTCACGCCGGAGTGCTGCTGCGCCATATTCCGCTGACTGCCGACCGCATCACCGGCATCGTCTCGCGGGGCGGTTCGATTCTGGCTAAATGGTGTCTGGCGCATCATCAGGAAAATTTCCTCTACACCCATTTTGATGAAATCTGCGCGATCATGCGGGCTTATGACGTGAGCTTCTCGCTGGGCGACGGGTTGCGGCCCGGTTCGCTGGCCGACGCAAATGACGCCGCCCAGTTTGCTGAATTGGAAACGCTCGGCGAACTGACTAAAAAAGCCTGGGCGCACGACGTGCAGGTGATGATCGAAGGTCCCGGCCATGTCCCGATGCAGATGATCAAGGAGAATATGGACAAGGAATTAACCGATTGTTTTGAAGCGCCGTTCTACACGCTCGGCCCGCTGACGACCGATATTGCGCCGGGCTACGACCACATTACTTCAGCGATTGGCGCGGCGCAGATCGGCTGGTACGGCACTGCCATGCTGTGCTATGTGACGCCTAAAGAACATCTCGGTCTGCCTAACAAGCAGGATGTCCGCGAGGGCATTATTGCCTACCGGATCGCCGCCCATGCGGCTGATCTGGCCAAGGGCCATCCCGGTGCCCAACTCCGCGACAACGCGCTGTCAAAAGCGCGCTTCGAGTTTCGCTGGGAAGATCAGTTTAACCTCGGCCTTGATCCGGAACGCGCCCGCGAGTATCACGATGCCACTCTGCCCAAGGAATCGGCCAAAGTTGCGCATTTCTGTTCAATGTGCGGCCCGCAGTTCTGCTCAATGCAGATTACCCAGGAAGTGCGCGAATACGCCCTGCGGCAGGGCGTTGAAGAACAGGCAGCGCTGACTGCCGGTCTGGCGGCCAAGGCTGAAGAGTTTGTAAGCGGCGGCGCAGAGATTTATCACCGGGCTTGATAGCGTCTCAGCTCCAACCAAGATCCATTCTCCCGATTAAACGAGAGATTGAGTCTCGGTTGCGCATCTTTTTATCAGGCTTTTCCGCGAGAGCCCCCCTCTTTCAAGGCGGGGAGGGATCAGGCTTTTTTTTTGAGAGTGTGCTGGTTAGGCGCAAAGTCAATGTGCTGGTTTGGGACAAAGATATCGCTGGAGACCAGAAAAACCGCCTTCGCACTTGTCGTTTCGCAGTGTCTACCTCGCGAATGAGCGTACTAAAATTATATAGTTTTGAGTGGACGCATTGTCCGGAATCGGGCGGATTGGACAAGTCTGCTGGCAACCGGTCCAGCCGGCTTCCATTCGCCCGTTTTCCGGTTTAAAAATTTGATTAATAATAAAAAAGCAGGGAAATTTGATGGACACGACGATTCGTTATCTGACGATGTTGCGGATGATTCCTCGTGAACCCTCGTGGATCACCGTTCAGGACATGCGCCGAAAACTGGTCGATCACGGCTACAAGGTCACGCTACGCACCATCCAGCGGGATTTGATCAAATTGGAGTCCTATTTTCCGTTGCGGTGTTCGGACAACCAGAATCAATTTGGCTGGAGTTGGCTGAAAGTCGCCGGAGTATTGAACATTCCCGGACTGGATCCGCACACAGCCCTGACCCTGAAATTTGTGGATCTGCACTTGCGCCGACTGTTGCCGCCCTCCGTGCTGAAGTTTCTCAATCCTTATCTAGAGAATGCTGACGCGGTGCTGGAGGGCGCGAGTGGGCCGGAATTGAGCGGCTGGCTGGATCAAATCCGGGTTCTATCACGGGGGCAACGCTTGCAGGCTCCGGCGATTCGGGACGAGGTGTTGGCGGTGATTTACGATGCTTTGTTGCAGGGGCAGCGATTCTACGCCCATTACCGGCCGCGTTTCGGAACCGGGGGGACCAAGGGTTATGAGATCAATCCGCTGGGGCTGGTGGTGCGGGATCAGGTGATTTATCTGGTGTGTTGTTTGAAGGAATACGACAACGTCATTCAGTTGGTTTTGCATCGGTTTGAGAGCGCTGAGTTGCTGAATACGCCGCGCCGGACGCCGCCGGACTTCGATCTGGATGCTTATATCCAGAGCGGGGCCTTCGATATGATCAGGGGCGAGTGGATTCCGCTCACGGCGCTAATCGATGGCAACGTGGCCTTTCATTTGAGTGAATCGGCATTGGCCGAGGATCAGGTTTTGGAACAACAGTCCGATGGTCGGTACCGGTTGACGGCGATGGTGCGCGATACCTTGCAATTGCGTTGGTGGCTGCTGGGGTTCGGCGAACAGGTGGAGGTGCTGGAACCGGTGGCGTTGCGTGAGGAATTCGCGGAACGGGTGCGAAAACTGGCGGAGCGTTATCAGCGAGAAGGGTAGCCGAGCCCGCTGTTAGGTGTTGCTGCACGCTTCAATGTACCGACTTTACAGCGCCCCCGCGTCAGGCGTTGACTTGCGGGTGCGGATACGCTGCGGGAGTTGGTCATCCATGAGCGCGAGGCCAATGGCATCCTCCGCCGTATCCAGAAGGTTCGCGAGTCGTTCAATTTCGCCGAAGACGTGGAGCGCCCGGGCAATGAAGTGAATGGTACTCGCAAATCGCCGTTCTCCAACCGCTTCACGGTTGATACGGACGCGCCCATGCGCTCGGCCAGTGACGCTTGGGAGATGCGTCGGCGTCGGCGGGCCAGGGCTATGTCAGCGCCCAGTTTCTCGATGGCGCGTCGAACGGGGGGCGGGATCGGTAGCGGGTTTATTTTAAAGTTCTCTTGAGAGCTTTCATCAAATTTAATAGCTTCCATGGGAGCTATAATAGTACACGATGACCGACTTTTCAGGTGATCAGGCTTTAGGTAGTAGCCGCAGGCTTTATTAAGATTCTCATCACTTGACAGGCCACCGTCTTATTGTGTTATCCCGACTTGCTGAAATCACATAACGGCCATCTTGTGAAAAAGCCACTGCTAAAATATCAGAGTCATCAGTAAAAATTTTTAATTCTTGACCATTTTTCACTGTCCAGAGCCTGAGAGTTTTATCATCACCCCCCGATAATATATAGTTACCATCTTTTGAGAAAGCCACAGCACGGACTAGATCAGAATGACCTCTAAAAATTTGCAATTCTTGGAGATTTTTAATGTCCCAAAGTATTACATCAGGGCTATGGCTCGATAATGCATAATTTCCGTTGAATGAGAATACTACAGTGTGCACTGAACAGTAACGCTTAGGTCTAAGTACACCTAATTCTTTCCCACTATCCATTTCCCATAATCTGAGAGTCCCATAGTTCTGCCCTGCTAACGCATAGCAACCATCTGGTGAAAATGCTATAGTATCGACTCTTCTTTTATTACTTCTATTTGGTTCAGTAACAGGAAAAACCCTTAATTTTTCTTTATTATCTACTCTGTGCAATGCAAATAAATTGCGATTTCCCATGAGTACATTAAAATTGTTTGGCGAAAGCATCGCTTCTTCATATCCTCCTTTAAAGGTTCGGTATTCGCATCCATCATTAACCATCCAAATTTTTACGTCATCATCACCTACAGATAAAAGATAACGATTATCCATTGAAATAGATGCTGAACTTACCCAATCACCATGTTTAAATGTTCTTATCTCTTTTCCATCAAATGCATCCCAAAGCTTAATGTTACCTTGCTGTCGATCTATTCCTAATATAATACATGCCATCATGTGAAAAAAACATCGCATTAATCATTGATTCATTTTTAATCTTCACTAATTGTGGAATGTTTTCAGGTTTTTGGTTACTTGATGATTTATTAACGTGAATTTCATTTTCTGCCTTTTTTTCAGGCAAACTGCTCATCATTAATTGCGTTATTTTTTCATCATAATCCGATGATGTAAGTACAGCATGTGCTTCAATAAATTTAACTCTCGCAAAAAAACTCTTGATCCCTCCTTCATTAAATACTAGCGGCAGATGGTTGTTTAACCAAGATAAGTCTGCCTTCAAATGGTTTTCTGCATTTTTAATCAAATGGTTGCAAAAAGATAAATGATTTGAATCTGGCAACTGTTGTTGATCAACTACTTTGGATAGTTGCCACCTTGCACTTTTATCATCGTATGTGACTTGTGTTTCCTTCACAATCTTTACAAAATCATCTACTGAAATAACATTATCTCCTCCGATAGCATTATCCCCTCCAAGGAAGGTCTTTAGTGCATGAATAACATCTTCTTTAACGGTTTGATCTATGTGCATTCGGCTATCATCAGATCCTGGAATTGGTAGTGAATCAATAGTTGGATAACTTTCTTGTGAAAAAATTTCATTACCAACTACTTTACTTGCAATTTCATTAATATTAGGAGCTTTAATGCCATAAAAATATCCTTCCATAACGCTAAATTTATCGGTCAATCTTATGGGATCAATCACAAATACATCTGAGGTACCCTTTACCGAAATTCCACGAGTACCTCTGCCAATCATTTGCCAAAACAAATTTTTGGATAACGTTAGCCGCGCAAGAACAATTGTTCTAATTTTTGGATCATCAAACCCCGTTGTAAGCATCCCTACATTTACCATTACACAGGGCTTATCTCCATAGTTTTGGAACGCTTCAATTTGCCTATAGGGATTAAAGGGATCCTGATTATTGTCATTTTGATTTATCTCTTCCATTTCACCTATTTTACTATGCACAACTGAAACTTTTCCTGTACCTAATTTGGGATGGTTACGAAAAACGCTGGTTAAATAATTTGCTGCATTAATAGTAGGCACAAATACCAGAGTTTTACCAAGTATAGAAAGATGATCTCCGATTGTTTTACCTAAAAAGTCTAAAACCTTATTTGAACTCATTACGTCGCGATTAAATTGTCTAGCAAATTCTTCCAACCGATCTCTACTAGAGTTTTCCGGAAATGAAGAGATAATTCTAGAATTACATATCACATCAACAAGAATTTCTTTCGGAATATCAAATATTCCTGTTTTTTGTAACGACAGATTGATCGGACACAAAATTTCTTTATCAACTAAATCTTTATTATTTGCACTATAATAAATTAAAGTTTCAAGATGTGGGTAAATACCTTTACATTGCTGCTTAACAGGAAAAACTTTTTTTAAAAAATCTTTGCCTTCCCCAGTAGTTGGTAAAGGTGTTGCACTTAATCCAATAATTGAAACGTTATTTTGCGGAATATTTTCTTGAAACTTTGTCCACCTTTCACGCAATAATTCTGCACCCATTTGATGGCACTCATCATAAATAATAACGAGACGATTTTCAGTATTACTCAAAAATTTCCGAAGCGAGTTTTTATTTTTTATAGATTTTTCAAGAAATATACCCAAGTGATCTCTCATCAAAAAAACTATATCAGCTTGATTTAAAGAATTTTTCAATGTTCTACCATTAGCCCAAATAAAGCTTTGAAGTGAAGAATCTCTAAAAAGACTAGGTGAAATTTCAACTAACCTTGCCATCCCTTGCCTGATAAGACTAACAGGGTATGTCGCCCAAATAAACTTGGTATTTGGGTTTTCTTTATTACACCGTTTTATTATCTCCAAAGCTACCCGAGTTTTTCCTGCTCCAGTTGGAAGATGTATAATTCCATTTAATGGCCAAGCTTGAAAGAAACTCTCAATGCATTCTGCTTGATGGAGAAATAGTCCTCCTGATTCTACACCACCTTCTAAATCATGCTTTGGTAAGTCAAACTTCTTTCCTCTAAATTGGCCTTCTTCCCCAGAGATCAGGTTCAATAGTTCTTGCACAGTCATTTTTAAATCCTCTTTATTTTTAGGTTAACCATTTCTACCTTTATTTCTGGTAAAAATGGGATTAGCCGGTTGAATTTAGCCGATCAATCACACTTTCAATGCACACGCGATAAAAAATCCACCTGGCGCGGACGACCGAACGACCTGATCTAACTGATAACCAGTTACCGCTAAATTTCGCTCCAACCACCAACGCGAAGCATATCCCCAAGGGAACGGTCCATCGATCTGATTACGGTAGCTAATTGTGAACCGGGAAACCAAAAAATCACCGCGAGCAAACGGATTGCCCGTTTCCATCACCAAAACCCCGCCCGGATTCAGCAAGCCATGAATCTGACGTAACCCGGTCAGCGTTGACTGCTCATCGCCGAAAATCCCCAACCCGTTCCCCATCAGTAACACCAGATCAAAGCGCAAATCAATGGGGACATCAGCAAAGCATTGCCAAAACCTCGCTGACTGAAACCGCTCTGAACAATAATGACGCAGATCATCCGCTTTTTCCACGCCTGTAGGCTAACGTTTTTACCCGGTCAGTCCGAAATAACGAATCATCATCAGTTGCCGTCGCTGACGCCCCATTGAAAGTTCATGGCCTGAATGCGCTCAATGATCGCCGACAATTGCGTCACTCCCGCGAACGCTTCGCTAAACCGGGTCTGCGCTTCTCGGCATACTTTTGACCCAGCCTCATCAAAGCTATGAAAAATCAAATGCTGCGCTTGGGCCAGGTTGACCGCCAACAATTGCAGTAACGTCATCAGCACACGGTTGCCGCCATAAGCGCCGCAACCCCAGAAACCTGTATGGATCGTGGTCGTCGTATCCGCGTCGGCTTCCACCTTGGCGGCCGCAAAACCGCTGTAGGCTGTGCTGAGAATGTACAAAATCTGCTCTATCGTATAAGCGCCCTGTCCGCCGGGCGGCGCTTCGATAGCAATCAGATTCGTTCGGGTCGGGGGATCAATCCGGGTCACTGCACGTTCCACGGCCTCCAGCGAAGCGCGGGCAAAGTGGTTGCCATACAGTCCATGCGGTCGTAACTGTTCCGCATTGGCGTCCGTCGCAATACAGCACCGTCGTTCAATCCCTTTGATCAACATGGGCGTCGGCTTGCCGTTTTCCACGGTCAGCGGCGTAATGCTTCGCGCCTGCAACGCCTCGCGTAGCGATCCCAGGGTCGGATGCTCGGCCACTTGTAACTCATCTTGCGCTAATAAGGGACTGCCGTAAGCGACAAACAGGTCATGATGAGCAAAATTCAAATACCACGCCGTAGTTCCGGGTAAGGCCAGTTCGTATTGAAAGAGGCTCTCGCTGATCTCGAACACAGCAGACGGCGTATTCGGGAGCGTACCCGGCAACGGAAAATCACACCAGCGCGATAACTGAATCTGGCCGTGGTGCCTACTGCCTGGCGGACAGGCTATTTCATAAACTCGCTGCTTGTTGGGATGCCGCCAGCGGGGTGGATATTCAGCCGTCATGCTGGCCGTGTCGATGCGGTACTTGTAGATTAACTGGGGATGAGTCGCCATAAGAACATTGCTCCTTTCGACTTTGAAAATGTTGCCTAACCCACTTCCGCCATTCCGCCCACCAGCACTCGCTCCAGCAACTCGCCAATGCGCTCCGCGAATTCAGGAATTGGCACATCCGCCACAGCATCAGGGTAATACTCGGTCACATGATCCGTGTTCGGTCCCAGCCCCACCCCGATCAGGCTTAAACCCGGTTCATCGCGCAACCGGGCAATCGCATCATGTAAATCCTGTGCATTCGAGCGACGGCCCTCCGGTCGGCCATCGCTGATCGCCACCAGAATATGATCACTGGCAGGCTGCGCCAGTAACCGTTCCGCAGCGGCCAGCAGGCACGGACCATCATCGTTATACCGCTCGCGGTTATGTCCACCGGGGCGGGTTCCACTGACTTCCAGCGGCAGCGACGCCAGCGCCTGTTGCCGTTCCGCATCCAGCGTATCCGCAAAATCCAGAAATAGAATCAGCTCATCCTGAAAGCCGGCAACCGCCAGCGGGACGCCCAGCCGATGCAGGGTCTCGACCACCAACACCGTCCCTAGCAGCGCTGCCTCGCTCTTGGGACCTTGCATCGAACCGGACAGATCAACCAGCAGGAATACCGCCGCATCACGCCGATCCGGAATATTTTTGCGTCGCCACAGTTGATGGTAACAACGAGCATCGGCTTCAAAGCCCATCACCCGGCGCAGGTCCAGACGATAGCCGCTCGGATAACCTGCCTGGTCATGCAACCGGCGACACGGCTGGAGAATCTGCTCCACCTGGGCAGTGAAGGCATCAATCTGTGAGGCAACCCGCAGTCGCGCCTGCTCATAGGCATCGACAGATTCCAGCGGCGGAGCGCCACGCGGGCGTGGTTGGTACCGGAATTCTTGAGGCGGCGGTGCAGGCGGTGGGGTTATCCCCCAATCGTCTTCTTCCTTTGATAGTTTCGCCAGCATGAGATACAGCACATCCGCCGCCAGTCGCTGCCCGGTCGGTGGCGCTACACCCGGTTCCGGATGCGCCGCCAGCATAGTCATCACCAAGGCGGTCGCGGCGGGTGAATCACGCTGATCACGAATTGCCAAAGCCTGTCGCCAGGCGTTGCGATCCGCCTGCAGACCGGTGGCCAAGCGCTGAACATCGCGCTCCAGCCACCGCAACCCGGTCGGGACGATAGCCGTGTGCGCAAATTCAGCGGCTTGCCAAGCATAATGTTGAATACCCTGTTCCCAGCGACTCGGCCAGGCGCGGATACGCACCGGGGCATTGAGCCGGGACCAGATATGGTGGGGATAGGTCACTAACAAAGCCGGATCGAGGTCAGCGGCGTCCAGCGTCACCGGCGGCAGCATCGCCTCGGCATAGCGGCGGCGTGCGGCACGGGTGGTGTCCAGCGTCTCGGCGATGCGTGCAGGAACCGCGAAGGCTTCTGGGGCCGCCTGCCAGTCCAACACCCATTCCCGGGCGCATTCCGCACCAAAGCGCAGGAAGTCCGGGAGACCATCGGGCAGCGGCGTCGGTTGCAGGGCGGTCGCACCATCCACCTCGGCAAACCAGCCGCGACAACCGGGATAGCGCTGGGCCATCCAGTATTCAACCCGGGGATCTTCAAGCGCATTCAGCAGTTTGAGCAACGCCAGGTGGGTTAAATCACCATGGCCGACCACCGGCGGCGACTCTGGCAACGTGAACAGCGAATAGCGGCTGATCAGGGCATGGCCAGCTTCGTGGGCGAGGATGCCCGCGCAATACACCGGGCCTTGTTGTTCTAAATCTTTCGCGCTGACCTGGATCACCCGGCGCACCGGATCGTAGCACCACCCATGGCTGGCGGTTGCTTCCACCTGGATTTGTGCATCGTAGCAAAGCCCCGCCGCCAGTGCGTTCAGTTGCCGGACGTATTCAGAAATTGTGGGCATGATCATCCTCCTCAATAAGTCGTGGCTACCGGGACCTGGGCAGGGGGTGCGAGATACGCCGCTCAGGCGATCCCGCTGGCGCAAAGCCATTCGCTTCCAGGAGTTGCAACACCGTCTGCTGATCTTCCCCAGTGGTGACGCGGCTCAGGTAGTAACGATGAATCGCGGTGCGCAGGGCGAGATCAGGATCAGTCTGACCCACCACCGGGGCACGAGCCAGATAATCCAGGACACTGAGCAAATCCCGCCGGGTGAAGATATAGCGTTCCCGCCGCCGTGCGCCCAACCGGGCTGGCCCGTCCCCCTGACCACTGGCGCGTTCCAGGGCGACATGGAAGCGTACCAGCGAGGGGAGCCGCGTCGTCCATTCCGGGATATTGAGCGCTGGGTGCGAGGGTTGACCCTGACCGCCCTGATAACCCTGCCCCAACAGGCAGGTGGCTGGTTGTGCGCCAGAGGCCAGGAACCGCATCATCTGCCCATAATCCTGTTCACTGGGTTTATCCGCCTGCCGGAACCCCTGCCAGCGGTTGCGATACGCCGGGCTGAGCATGGAACGGCCCGCGTATTCCGCCGGGTTCATCGTGGCGAAAATGCGGAAGTGGGCATGAATCGGTTCCCCGCCATTGCCGTAAACGCGGTAGTCGTGTTCCGTCAGGACCAGTGTCGGCTCGCGCTCCAGCAGCGAGTTCAACCGCTCCAGAATCTGCGGTTCCGCCAGATTCAGTTCGTCCAAAATCACCCACCAGCCCTGCCGGATCGCCTCAATCACCGGACCGTCCTGCCAGCGCCAGGGATGACTGCGCATCCGTTCATTGGCCATGACCTGCTGCACCTCAGCGCGAGTCAGGGCGCGCTGCTCCCCGGCGGCGCGGTTCAGAATCAACCGGGTTTCCGGCTCTAACAGTTCTTCGAGTTCGCGCAATTCTTCCGTGGGTATTGGCAGATCCGTTTCCAGCGCCCGTGGCACATAGCGCCCGACCAGTTCGCCAGTATCGGTTTGGCCATTCAGATTGATGCGGATCACCGGCTGATTGAGCAGTGCCGCCAGATAGAGGATAGCGCTGGTTTTGGAGGTGCTGGTTTCCCCTTCCAGCAGGCAGGGTTCACCGAGGACGACACTGGCGGCAATATGCAGCAACGTCTCTGCGGTATTCCCATCGAGGCAGTAGTGGACGAAAGCCTCCCGCGACGGGGCCATTGCATGATGAGAGCCAGGCCGGCGCTCCAGAGTGATTTCGCCAACCCGGACGGTGCTGGCAGTGATCTCGATCAAGTCGCGGATCGGGGGTTGCTCCGGGAACCAGTGATCCATCGCGACCGCCACCGCTTCCCGATTGACGGTGGGTTGCTGCGCCCGATCCGGCAGATGCACCCAGATATCCCGATCCTCACTTCCCCATTCCTTGGCGGGTTCCGGGTCAAGCCCCGTCTGTTCCTGCACACTGGCGCGGATGCGGTCGATCAGTTCCCGGGGTGCGCCACCATAAGTAATCGTGGGTTCCAGGCCACCGGGTCGGCGTTCCTGGATGATCTGGCAGCCGAGGAATCCCCAGGTGTGGAGTTCATCCATGAGCGGGGCCAGGCGCTCCGGGTTCGGGGTATCCACACGCAGGCGGTACCACAGGGATTCTGGTCGTTCGCCGCTTTGAATGCCCTCAACGGGAAAATCAATCTTGATTTTGACCGAATCCCGGTCTTCGTCCCCCTCTTCTTCCCGCAAGGGATAACGTGGCAAAGCGTGGAGTGTGGTCATTGCCTGATGCAGGATCGGGCGGATGCGGTCAGCGACTTCCGGGTGAGACTGTACCGCATTCCAGATGATGCGGAACCCGACCAGTTGATCGGTCTCGTCATCGTCCTGCAGCAGGTCGGCCAGGTCGTCGATATCGAAGGTGTCGTCGTCTGCATCCAGGTCCGGCAAATCCTCGTTGTCCGGGTTCGGACTGGAGCTACAAATTTTCACGGCTTTGAAGCCCAGAGCGCGGAGGGTGATGGCCAGTTTCTGAATGGTGGGATGGCCGGCCTGATCGGTGCGAATGGCGATTTCGAAGCGTTCCAGGTCGGGGCCATCATACGCCGGACGACGGCGGTCGATGCACGCGGCCAGTGGTAACGTGACTTGAGCCTGGCGGGTGCTGGACTCACTGTGGTTTTCCACATCGAGCGGATAGCGAAGGGGATCAACGCCGCGCTGGGCGATGAACTGTTGCGTCCGCGCCTGTAAGCGGTGGGCAAACGGGGTATTAGCGAAAGGCCCCATTTCGATCAACAATTTGGCGTCGATGGCGGCTTCTGCGGTCAGGGTTTCAATCGCGATGTCGCTGAATCCATCTTCCCGTAGTTGCTGCGCCAATTCTTGGGCGGCCTCCAGGGCATCGGTTTGGATGAGCACACGGAAACGCTGGGGCAGCGGCTGGGTTGAGGGATCCTTGATATAGATATAGATGTCATTGTCCGGTTCATCCCACTCCTTATTCTCGGCGAAGGTAACGCCCAATGGTTCAGCCAGCCATTGAATTGCATGGCGAACCAGGGCTGACGCGCCGCCAAATTGAATCTGGCTACGATCCTGGGGACCGTGGTGTTCCGTCAGGGTTTTTGTGTCGAACTGTAGACTGTTTAATCCCTTGCGGAGGGCGTCAGTCAGGATCGGTGAATCACTATGGATTTGCAGATCCCAGTGCCGAAATCGGTGATGATCGCCCAGATGTAGCTCGGCCACGATGTCGCCGGAAATATCGGCGTCCGGGATGATCGGCGGCTGAAAGGGGCGGAGACTGTTGAGCAAATTCTGTACATCGCTGGACAGAATGCCGGGTTGCAGCCGTAGTTCATAACAGTGAGTGGTGCTACTGGCACGTTCTACCGAATAACTGCCGGTCTCCCGAATGCGCTCAGTGAGCGGTCGGGCGATGGAGGACAGGGAGGAGATGATACGCAGGCCTGGCTTTACCGCAGGCGAGGGCGAGGAGGTGAATTCGGCCATAAGAGGTCTCCAGTCGACTGAGTGATGAACTGGAGACCAAGGTACAAGGGGATCGCGACAGGTAGCGTCGCAGTGAGACCGCGATAGAAAGAAATTTTTTATCGCCGAATGATCCGGCGACTGGTGTAAAAGGTCAGCGCCCTTTGGTCAGCGACAGGGATCGCTTGCCAAATGTCAACCCGTCGCCCCCGGCATCCACTACCACCGTATCGTCGGGGCCGAACTCACCCGCCAGAATCCGCCGCGCCAGGGGATTTTCCAGCCCCTGCTGAATCGCCCGTTTCAACGGCCGCGCCCCATAGACCGGATCAAACCCGGCCTCTCCCAGCCAGTCCAGTGCCGCTTCACTGACGTCGAGAGCCATCTGCCGGTCTGCCAGTCGCTGCCGCAAATAGCCGATCTGAATATCGGCAATCGCCCGGATTTGTCCCCGGTCCAGCGGATGGAAAACCACGACTTCATCAATACGGTTGATGAACTCCGGACGGAAATGATCGGCCACCTGTGCCATCACCATGCTCTTCATTAGCGGGTAATTATCCTGCGCGGCCAGTTCCTGAATCATCTGCGAACCCAGATTGGAGGTCATCACGATGACGGTGTTACGAAAATCGACGGTCCGCCCATGGCCATCAGTCAATCGCCCATCATCCAGGACTTGCAACAGCACGTTGAACACGTCGTGATGCGCCTTTTCCACCTCATCGAGCAGGATCACGCTGTAGGGCCGCCGCCGCACCGCTTCGGTCAGATAACCGCCTTCCTCATAACCGACATAGCCGGGCGGTGCGCCAATCATTCGAGCGACCGAGTGCTTCTCCATGAATTCCGACATGTCGATACGGATCATTGCTTCTTCGGTATCGAACAGGAACGCCGCCAGCGCTTTGCACAATTCGGTTTTACCCACGCCGGTAGGACCCAGGAACAGGAACGAGCCGTTGGGCCGACGGGGATCGGACAATCCGGCGCGGGAGCGGCGAATGGCATCGCAGACCGCCTTGACCGCATCATCCTGACCGACGACCCGCAACTCAATCGCGTCCTCCATGCGCAACAGTTTCTCGCGCTCACCTTCCAGCATTTTGGAGACCGGAATGCCGGTCCATTTGGAAACCACTTCGGCGATTTCTTCCTCGGTCACTTTGTTACGCAACAGTTTGAATTGACCGGTCTCCGCCGCCGTCGCCTGCGCCAGCCGACGATCCAGGTCGGGAATCCGGCCATAGGTTAATTCCGACATTCGCGCCAGATCGCCCGCCCGCCGTGCCGTATCCAGTTCCAGCCGCGCCCGTTCCAGTTCCTCCTTGACCTGCGCCGAACCGTTCAACGCCAGTTTTTCGGCTTTCCAGACTTCTTCCAGATCGTGGAACTCACGCTCCAGCTTGGCGATTTCCTGCTCCAGCAGGTCCAGCCGTTTCCGGGAAGCTTCGTCGCTCTCTTTTTTCAACGCTTCGCGCTCGATCTTGAGCTGGATCAGTCGTCGTTCCAGCCGGTCCATTTCCTCCGGCTTGGAGTCGATTTCCATACGAATGCGACTGCCCGCTTCATCCACTAGATCGATAGCTTTATCGGGTAAATTGCGGTCAGTGATATAGCGGTGCGACAGTATCGCGGCGGCGACGATAGCCGGGTCAGTAATTTCCACGCCGTGATGCACTTCGTAGCGCTCATTCAACCCGCGCAGAATAGCGATGGTGTCCTCGACGCTCGGCTCGTTGACCAGCACTTTTTGAAAGCGCCGCTCCAGCGCCGCGTCCTTTTCGACATACTTGCGGTATTCATCCAGCGTCGTCGCGCCGATGCAGTGCAGTTCGCCCCGCGCCAGCGCCGGTTTGAGCATATTACCGGCGTCCATCGCGCCTTCGGCCTTGCCCGCGCCGACCATGGTGTGCAGCTCATCGATGAACAGGATAATTTGCCCTTCCTGCTTGGACAGGTCTTTCAGCACCGCCTTGAGCCGTTCCTCGAATTCGCCGCGAAACTTGGCACCGGCGATCAACGAACCCATGTCCAGCGCCAAGACCCGCTTGCTTTTCAAACCCTCCGGGACTTCGCCATTGATGATGCGCTGGGCCAGACCCTCGACAATGGCGGTTTTGCCCACGCCGGGTTCGCCAATCAGGACCGGATTATTCTTGGTGCGCCGTTGCAAGACTTGAATCGTGCGGCGAATTTCATCATCGCGGCCAATCACCGGGTCCAGCTTGCCCTGTTCGGCGCGTTCGGTGAGATCGATGGTGTACTTATCTAACGACAGCCGCTGATCTTCGGCGTTCTGGTCGTCAACCTTCTGGCCGCCGCGCAGGGCGTCGATACCCCGTTCAATCAGGCTTTTGGTGACGCCCGCTTTTTGCAGCAGTGCGCCCAGTTCGCCCTTGTCCTCCAGCGCCGCCAGCACGAACAGTTCGGAACTGATGTAGGCGTCCTTGCGTTGCTGGGCGAGTTTGTCGGTCAGGTTCAGCAACCGGGACAGGGCATTGGAGATTTGCACATCGCCGCCGGTCCCGGTGACTTGCGGCAGACGGTCCAGCGCTGCGTTGAGTTGCGAGCGCAGCAGTTTCAGGTTGACATCGGCCTGAGCGAGCAGGGGCCGCACCGTGCCGCCTTCCTGATCGAGGAGCGCCGCCAGGACATGCGTCGGTTCGATGAATTGATGATCCCGGCCGACCGCCAGACTTTGGGCGTCACTCAGGGCCTGTTGAAACTTGTTCGTCAGTTTGTCCATACGCATGGGTAGCTACCCCTTTGATGATACGATTTCCCTGTGAAATGGTAGTGATTTAAGGGAATTCAAGGTGTAGACCGGATATCGCGTCAGAAGAACTACTTGCCGGGCCGATACAGCTCCCGCGTTTTCAGCGCTCGTCCCTGCAACTGTTCAGCGAGCGCGGCGCGAGTCAGCCGTTTGACTTCTTTCAGCACCGCCGGATCGGTGAACAAGCCCTCGCGTAAGGCCAGTAATCCCTGACCAGAGATCGGCACGCCTTCCCCAGTACGGTCAGCGGCCAGTGGCCCCTGGTCCAGGATGTAGCGGTAATGCGCTTCCGCGACGATGGGCTGACCGCTGGCGACTTCACGGTCGAGGCTAAGTCCATAACCCAACTCCTCCAGCAACCGCTTTTCAAAGCGCCGCAAGGGCGGCTCTTCATCCGGCGCGGCCGCCAGTTCCGTCAACAGGGTTTCATAGACCGCGAACAGGTCCGGTTGCACATCCCGGCGCGGCAACAGGCGCACCAGCAACTCATTGACATAAAGTCCGGCCAGCGCCCGGTTCTGTAATAGCGAAATAGGTCGCCCGGCTTCCTCGCCGCCATGCAGAGTCGCCAGATCGCCATCGCCCATCCAGGACAACAGCAGGGGGGTGAAGGGTTGCAGCAGACCCTTCAACCGCGACCGGGAAGACGCCGCACCTCGGGCAATCAGTCCCAACCGGCCATACTCACGGCTGAAGGCTTCCAGTAGCAAACTGGTGTCGCGATAGGGACGGCGGTGCAGGATAAAAGCCGGTTGCAGCAGAACACGCACGGGAGCCAGTGACTCGTAGTCAGTGGTCAGCCGTCGGTAGTGGCCGATTCCCGATACCGGCCTCGGCATAGCCGAGACTCTGCAAGGCCCGTTCGTCATCGGACCAGCCTTCGCGCACCTTGACCCAGGTTTCCAGATAGACCTTGCGATCCAGCAGACGCTCCAGATCCTGGCGGGCCTGACGCCCCACTTCCCGCAAGGTTGCGCCCTTATCGCCAATCACAATGCCTTTCTGACTGGCCCGTTCAACCCAGATCACCGCATAAATGCGCGTCAGCCGACCTTCTTCGACAAAGTGTTCAATTTCTACAGTCAGGGCGTAGGGCAGTTCTTCACGCAACAGGCGGGTCAGCTTCTCGCGAATCAGTTCAGCGGCCAGAAAGCGTTCGCTGGAAGTGGTGATCTGGTCTGGTGGGAACAGGAACTCCTGTTGCGGCAACAGGCCGACGATAGCCTGTTCCAGCGCCGCTACGTTATCGCCATTGATCGCCGCCATCGGCACCACTTCGACAAAGGATCGTTTACCAGCAATTTCCTGCAGGAAAGGCAATAACCGTTGTTTATCCGCGATCCGGTCGACCTTGTTGACCGCCAGCACGACCGGTCCCGCAAATTCCGTCAACCGTTGCAACACATCCTCATCTTCCTCGGTCCAGCGCAACGCCTCGATGAGAAACACCACGACATCGACATAACCCAGCACGCTGGCGGCTGACCGGTTCAAATAACGATTCATCGCTCGCCGACCCTGGCGATGCAGGCCGGGCGTGTCCACATAGACAATCTGCGCTTCCGACAAGGTCTGAATGCCCAGAATGACATGGCGGGTGGTTTGCGGTTTAGGCGCAGTGATGCTGATTTTCTGGCCGATGAGCCGGTTCAGCAGCGTGGATTTGCCGACGTTGGGTCGGCCCAGCAGCGCGGCATAACCGGCGTGGGTATCAGTCATTCAATCTTCTCCAACAATTGACGGGCGGCTTCCTGCTCGGCCTTGCGGCGGCTATTGCCAATGGCGATGGTGCGTGCTCCATCAACAACACATTCCACCGTAAAGCTTTGCTCATGCGGCTCACCGCGCATTTCCAGCACGTTGTAAATCGGCAGGGGACGCTGGCGCGCCTGCAAATATTCCTGCAGACGGGTTTTGGGATCTTTCAACTCATTGGCGCTGGGCAGACGGATCAGCCAGTTCTGATAGAGGCGCAGTACCAATTCACTGCAAGCGCCGAAACCGCCATCCAGATAAACCGCGCCGATAATCGCTTCAACCGCGTCGGATAAAATGGATTCGCGCCGATAGCCGCCACTCTTGAGTTCGCCTGGCCCCATGCGCAACCAGTCGCCCAGCTTCAATTCACGCGCCAATTCGGCCAGAGTTTCGCCCTTGACCAGGCTGGCCCGCAACCGGCTCAATTCACCTTCACTGGCTTTGGGATACTGCCGATACAGGTATTCAGCGATGATCAGGTTCAGCAAGGCGTCGCCGAGAAATTCCAGCCGCTCATTATTACGCGCCGAAGCGCTGCGATGCGTCAGCGCCTCGACGAGCCGTTCAGGGGTCTGGAAAGAATAGCCGAGGGCGGTAACAAGCCGGGCCAGCGGCGGATTAATCACGTTGTGTCAATTCGGTGTCAGCGGAATGGTCTCATCAATTTTCAGGACAACATAGAGCTTGTAAAACAGCTCCTGTTCGTTATCATAAACCAGTTCAATTACTCGGCCCCGGCTTTCAGCATCGTTCCTGATCTTGAGATCACTGGCTTTGAGTTTTACATAGCCGATGTCAAAGCGCTTCTGGAGCGCCTTTTGAATATCCGGCGCACTCATCTGCGCCAGTTGCGGCTCCTTGCGGATGCTTTCAACGGTTGACTTGACGGTGTAGTACTCAATGTACATCGGAATCACCTTCATCGCGATTAGCAGCATGAAGCCAATCACGACAATCATGAGCAACATGCCGATTACGGTCATGCCGCGCTGTTCGCGGTCTCGCTGAATCCCACGCATTATTTCCCCCTTCTTCCCCTAATGGATGCCATTGCCAATTCGGCCACACTGGCCATTAAAAGTAATACAGTCCAGATTCATCCAGATGAAAAACGCTTTGCCAATCAGGTTTTCTTCCGGCAGCGGCCCCCAGACCCGACTGTCGCTGCTGTTGTCACGGTTATCGCCCATCACAAAATACTGCCCAGCCGGCACCTGATATTCCCAGGCGATGGTTCCGTCAGGCCCCCGCTGGAGTTGCAGACCGGGCCATAATCCCGCAGCTCCCCAGTGACCCTCGGTCAGCACCTGGATCTGATGGTTCACGTCATTCAGGCGCTCATCAAACTGTTGATAACCCGGTTCAACGGCGTGATTGGGCAATGGCGTCAATGAAGCTGGCTGACCGTTGATCAACAGTTGCTTGCCCCGGTACTCCAACCGGTCGCCGGGCAGGCCGATGACCCGTTTGATATACGCAATCGCCGGTTCGCGGGGATAGCGGAATACCACCACATCGCCCCGCGCTGGTTGGCCGTTGCCAATCAGTTTGGTATTCAGCACCGGCAGGCGCAGCCCGTAGGAAAATTTGTTGACCAGGATGAAATCACCATTGAGCAGGGTCGGCAACATGGATTCCGAGGGAATGCGGAACGGTTCAACCACGAACGAGCGCAGCACCAGCACCGCCAAAATCACCGGGAAGAACGACTTGGACAGGTCCACATACCACGGCAGTTTGGCCATGACCTCCGGCGTCGAGGGGTTCCGGATCCGACGCGGCTCCAGCACCAAGGAATCCAGCAGCCAGATACCGCCTGTCACGACGGTCAAGACGACGAGAATCGCCGCAAAATCAATATTCATGAGTTTTTATCCATCTGCAACACCGCGAGAAACGCATCCTGCGGGATTTCCACTTTGCCCACCTGCTTCATGCGCCGCTTGCCGGCTTTCTGTTTCTCCAGCAATTTGCGCTTGCGGCTCACATCGCCGCCGTAGCATTTGGCCAGCACGTTCTTGCGCAACGCTTTCACCGTCGTGCGGGCGATGATCTGGTTGCCAATCGCGGATTGAATGGCGACCTCGAACATTTGCCGGGGGATCAGTTCTTTCAACTTGACCGCCGCGGCGTGACCGCGCCGTTGCGCCTGCTCGCGGTGCACAATCACCGCCAGCGAATCCACCTTGTCGCCATTGATCAGCACATCCAGCTTGACCAGCGGCGCGGCTTGAAAGCGTTCAAAACTGTATTCGAACGACGCATAACCCCGGCTGACCGATTTGAGCCGGTCAAAGAAATCCAGCACCACTTCGCTCAACGGCAATTCAAAGCTTAATTGCACCTGCCCGCCCGCATAGTGCAGACCCCGCTGCACGCCGCGCTTTTCAATACAGAGGGTGATGATGGACCCCAGATAATCCTGCGGGGTGAGAATATGCGCCACAATAATCGGTTCGCGAATCTCGGCGATTTCATTTGACGGCGGCAATTTAGCGGGATTATCGATCTTGATGATCTCGTCCCCAGTAGTCAGCACCTCGTAGATCACCGTCGGCGCGGTGCTGATCAAATTCAGGTTGTATTCCCGCTCCAAGCGCTCCTGCACGATCTCCATGTGCAGCAGACCCAGGAAGCCGCAGCGAAACCCGAAGCCCATGGCCTGTGAGGTTTCCGGCTCGAAGAACATGGAGGCGTCGTTCAGTCGTAATTTCTGCAAGGCTTCGCGCAGATTGCCGAAATCATCCGAGTCCACCGGAAACAGCCCGGCGAATACTCGCGGTTGCACCTTTTGAAAACCGGGCAACGACTCTGTTGCCGGCCGATCTGCCCCGGTCAACGTGTCGCCTACCGGCGCACCGTCGATTTCCTTGATGCCAGCAATGACATAGCCGACTTCGCCAGCGTTCAGGCTGGGCTGCTCCGTGCGTTTAGGGGTGAAGATGCCCACCGATTCGACCTGAAAGGCTCGACCGGTGGACATGATCTGAATTTTCTGCTTGGGAAGAATGCGCCCATCAACGACCCGCACCAGCGAAATGACGCCGACAAAGTTATCGAACCAGGAGTCGATAATCAGCGCCTTCAGTGGTCCGTCCGGCTGACCTTTAGGCGGGGGGATATGCGTGACAATGGCTTCCAGCAACTCGTCAATGCCGAGGCCGGATTTGGCGCTGACTTGCAAGGCGTAACTGGCGTCCAGGCCGATGATGTCCCCGATCTCGTTCGCCACCCGTTCCGGATCGGCGGAAGGCAAGTCGATTTTGTTGAGCACCGGCAAGACTTCCAGCCCCTGCTCCATGGCGGTGTAGCAGTTGGCGACGCTCTGCGCCTCGACGCCCTGCGCGGCATCCACGACTAATAACGCACCTTCGCAGGCGGACAGCGAGCGGGAGACCTCGTAGGAGAAATCAACGTGGCCGGGCGTGTCGATAAAGTTGAACTGGTAGGTCTGGCCATCGCGGGCCGGATAGCGCAGGGAGACGCTCTGCGCCTTGATGGTAATGCCGCGCTCCCGTTCGAGATCCATGGAGTCCAGCACTTGCTCGGACATTTCCCGCTGGCTCAGGCCACCGCAAATCTGGATGAAACGATCAGCAAGGGTCGACTTGCCGTGATCAATGTGGGCGATAATGGAAAAATTGCGGATGAGATCCTGTTTCAATCGGGGTTCCCTTGGCAGTGTGCGCGATGATGGACCGTCCGGTGTAGATGAACAGTATTCTTTGAACGTGAATACGTTAGGCGATTTCTAATCGGGACTATACCAGAAGCGGGGGGAGCATTGCGGGTTGGGCGAAAGCCTGGCCTGTAGGCATCAACTTTCGAGGCCATCGCCTTGCAGCACTAGGTCGCACGATAAAAGACCGGGAGGGAATTCTAAGCACGCCGCTTGGCTAAGTCCAGTGTCAAAGCCTGTGGAGCGTCAGCATCATATCTGGCGAGGGTGAAGGCGGCAAGAATCAGCTAGAGGCGTATTCGAGGTTCGCGTTGCTCGTTCTGCATGTCCATTCCACTCTATCCGGTTTTGGGGGTATGCTTGACGCATTGCCGGTTTTTGTTGTGAGGCGATGCCGCATATATTTGGTAACATAATGCTATCCGGTTCTCATTCAATCTTTGTATGGCCCTGACAGAGGTGCGTCGGTGAAGGAAATCTATTTCGCTCGTCAGCCTATCTACAATCGCAATTTGCAGATAGAAGGTTATGAACTATTCTATCGGCAAGCTGAGACCGACACGACCGCACAGTTTCTCGATGCCGAGATCGCAACTTCACAAATTGTGTTGAATACGGTCACCGAGGTCGGTTTGGAACACGTCGTCGGGCCACACAAGGCGTTTATCAATGTCGCCCGTGATTTCGTCCTGAACGGTCATCTGGTCGGTTTCGGCTTACCGCAACTGGCGTTCGAAGTCACCGCCGATATCGTGGTTGACGAACCCCTGTTGCAAGCCCTGCGCGAACTACGCCAGCAGGGTTACCATTTCGTACTGGATGCTTATGTCGATAACGAGGCCTACCGGGCGTTGCTAGAGATCGCTGACTACGTCAAGCTCGATCTGTTGACGATGACTGAGCAGGAGGTGCGGCGGATAGTACCGCCATTGCGCAGGCGCAAAGTCGCCCTGATGGCGGAACGCATCGAAACCCAGGACATCCTGGATCTGTGCCAGACTCTCGGCTTTGACTATTTTCAGGGTTATTATTTTTCCCAGCCCAAGTTGCTAAAATTCCAAAGCATTCCCACTAATCAGTTGGCGGTGCTGCAACTGATTAGCAAGCTGCATAACCCGAATATTGAAATCAAAGCCGTCGAGTTGCTCATCAGCCAGGATGTCTCTCTCACCTACAAGTTGCTGCGCTACATCAATTCCGCCTACTTCAACCTGCCCAAGCGCGTCGATTCCATCCAGCGTGCGGTGGTGCTGCTGGGGCTGAAAAACATCCGGTCCTGGGTCACGCTGATTTCACTGGCCAATATCGACAGCCATCGCAGCGATCTGATCACCGTCGCCCTGGAGCGGGCCAAGATGTGTGAGTTGCTGGCGGATGCTTTAAAAATCAAACAGAAAGATGTTGGATTTACCGTGGGGCTGCTGTCAGTGCTGGATGTGATGACCCAAGCGCCGATGGCGGACATCCTTTCGGCGCTGCCACTGGATGAGGATATCAACAAGGCGTTGCTGCATCATGAAGGTCCCATGGGGCGTATCCTGGCCTGTACACTGGCTTATGAACGCTGTGACTGGGATTCGCTCGACACCCTGGGACTCGAACCCAGCCAGATCAATGATATCTACATGACCGCGCTGGCCGACGCCTATCAGGCCACTTATGAGCTATTGAAAGGCTGAGGAACGCGCCATGGGTTCAGATGTTGCCGGTGCGCTGACGCCGCTCCCTGTGTTGTTGGGCGGCCTTAATGTCTAAACCAGACCCTGACCGCCATGCGTAGTTCATTGGGGATTTGCGCATGGTAAGGAGACTGACATGACCGATTCATCGAATCATTCACGATGGGTTGCCGCCTACCGGCAAATGATGGAACGGGTAAAACACCGGTTACAAGAGCTGGAACAGGCAGAGAAAGCAGCGTTTCCGCAATTAAGCGCCAGTATTGAACACGCAGCGGAAAAGGCAGTGGAATTGGGTGAACTCACGCGTGAGGAAGCCCGGTTGATCGGCAGTTATCTCCAGCGCGATTGGGAAGACGCCGGTCAATACCTGACCGTAACGGGCCGCGATTTGGGTGCCTGGCTGCGGTTCGATCTGGAATTGCTCGAAGATCGGTTGTTGGAATTTCTCCAGCGGGGCGTGGATCAATCCCGACTGGATCTGCTGGCGTTCGAGACGCCGCCCGTCGATGCCGAGTCGGAGCAGTACCGCTGTGGCGAAATTACCGGACCGGGAACCTTACAATGTGAGGAATGCGGGGCGTGGGTCGCCTTTCATGCGCCCGCCGCGATTGGCCCCTGTACAGTGTGCGGCAGCCAGCGCTTTCTGCGCATCGCCGATGAGCCTTGAAACGCCGATATAAGTAGAAACCCTGATCGAATGAGCAATTTTCCTGATTTACCGGTGGATTGAATTATCTTTAACTAGCGGCGCTTGAGCTGCTTTATACAGCTCGGCGTGTTTTAAGCTCAATATCCTGTACTTGACCGCCAGCCGGAATTGCTGGCGGTTTTTTTATGGGCGATAGGGTTCAAAGTCGGCTCAGTAATTCCGCTTTTTTGGCGGCAAACTCTTCAGCGCTGAGAATACCCCTGGTGTGCAGGTCGGCTAGTCGCTCAATCAGCGCGAACACGTCATGGTTGTTGCTGCCTGTCGGTTCAGGTGCGAGCGTTGAGGGTGACGGGTCGGCAGTCGGGCTCGGTGTGGAGGTCCACGGGGCTTGACCATCGACCGATACGATGGGCATGCGCTGGACTTCGACCAACCCGTATTGGCTGGAAAAGGTCAGCGATCCGCCGTAGCCCTGCTGTTGAGAAAACCCGCCGATTTGATGATCCAGGGTGTCGTAGACCGTGACCTGGCCGTTAATTTCAATCGCCAGGCGCCGGGCTTGCGCGAAGTAGGCGTAACGCACGTTGTTTTGTGCGCCGGTGCTGGTAGGCCAGCGCAAATCCGCCCCCCACCAGTCGCCGGATGAACCGTTGACCGGTGCAATGAACAGGCTGACCGGCCCGACGGGTCCCGATCCATTCTGTTGTTGCTGACCAGTGGCATAACGGGTTTGCGACGCATCACCCTGGCGCTGGGTCTGAAAGCTGCCGCTGTGCAGGCTATCCGGCTGATTCCTGATCAAAGTTGCCAATTCGCTGCACAGTCCGTCAACCCGGCTTTTCAGCGCGTGGTTGAACATATCGGAAAGCATAGTCATTCCGCCCGGCATCCACTGGCCGGAGCCGCCGAATTCGGGATGATTGAACTGCGCCATGCTGCCCTGGCCCTGCTGGACGGCTTCGAGCAGGCTGGCGACCGCTCCCGGACTGAAATTGTAGCGTTGCGCCAGGTCGTTGATGATCTGCTGACCGGTTGGAGAGAGGATTGGCATGGTGATCGATTCTCGTGGAAAAAACTGCACTCTATATAGCTGTTCAGCTTGATTTTCTCAATGATTCCGGTTTGCAACGCGCTAACTGGGCGCGATAACGTTCCGCCTGTTGACCGACCTGCTTGGCCCGCTTCACCAGCCAGGGTTTTTCCCGGTAACTGCCCTTGGCGAATCCTTCCTGACCTTCGTGATACGCCAGATACTGGCGGTAAGCATCGCTTTTGGCAACGCGATTGCGCTTCGCCGTTTCATTGACATACCAGCCGATAAAATCCACGGCATCGTCAAAGTCATCACGGTCCGCGCTACGGTTACTGGTGGCAGCGATATACCGATCCCAGGTGCCGTCCAGCGCCTGACTGTAGCCATAAGCTGAGGAAGGACGCGAGCCAGGGATAAAGCCGAGATACCATTTACGCGGCGGCTGGGCGTCCGAGCGGAAGGACGATTCATAATAAATAATCGCCAGGATGACCGACACGGGTACGCCCCAACGCCGACTGGCGGCCTGGGCGGCCGGACCCCAGTCGTCATATTCGGCAAAAATTGCGCAGGCATCGTTCACATTGCGCGGTGGAGCTGTGGAGCAGGCAGCCATCAGCAGCAGCACCGCCGCCAACAGACTGCCCGACCAGCAGCACCAGGTTTCCCGTTGCACCAGCGACCATCCCCGGCAGGCGCGTTGACACCGGGGATAAAGATAAGCCGGTGAAAAGTGGAACCAGGGCGGTTTGATCATACCGTGGCGAGGGTGCGGCGGTTGATCAACAGGCTGATGATGAGCAAGGCGACCATCAAAATCACGGTCGGCGCATCCCCCCAGTGCGCATAAGGCGTGAGGCCGCGCCGGGGTTGGACTTCGCCGCGAATCATGTCCTCTTTGAACTGTTTGCCCTGGATCACAATTCGGCCCCGGTCATCAATGATCGCGGACACGCCGGTATTCGTGGCGCGGGCCATGAACCGCCCCACTTCCAGCGCACGCATTCGGGCGATTTGTAGATGCTGGTGTGGCGCGGTGGAGTCCTTGAACCAGGCGTCATTGCTGACATTGATCAGCCACGTCGCTTCCGGCAACGCCCGGCGAATGTCGCTGCCGAAGACCGCTTCAAAGCAGATGGAGACGCCCGCTGGTTGACCGCCCGCCTGTAACAATGGCTGATCACGGTCGCCGGGAGTGAAATCGGCCATCGGAATCGTCACCCAGTCGCGGAAGAACATAAAGAACCCGCGCAAGGGCAGATATTCGCCGAACGGCAACAAGCGATGCTTGTGATAAAAATTCAAGGTTGCGCCGATACTGGCGACGCTATTGTGGAAAATGCCGGTTTCCCAGGAACCGGTCGGAATGCCGGTGACATAATCCACGCCATCTTCCTGAGCGCGTTGGGCGAGTGCGCCGATGAACGGCCGAACCTCTTCGTAAAACATCGGAATCGCGGTTTCCGGCCAGAGAATCACATCGCTGTGGCCGTGTTCCGGCAGGCTCAGTTGCACATAACGATGTAGGGTTTCATCGAGAACGCTGGGCTGCCATTTCTGATCCTGGGCGATGTTGCCCTGGACAATGGCGATGCGTAACGGCGTTCCAGTGGGTTCTACCCAATCTACTCGGCCCAGTGTCCAAGCACCCAACCACAGCATGGCCAGCAGGCCGAATCCGCCCAACTGTAGCCGCCAGTCGCGACGATTCACCAACATCCAGAGCAAACCAGCGCTCAATAGCGTCGCCCAGCCAATGCCGAAGACGCCGACCGCAGGAGCCAGTTGGCCTAGCGGGGCATCGATTTGACTGTAGCCGAGCGCCAGCCAGGGAAAGCCGGTCAACAGCCAACTTCGCACCCAGTCCAGCAACGTCCACAACGCCGGGAACGCCAGCAGCCAGCGCAGCAGACCGGGCGCGGGTCCCCAGCGGATGAGCAGCCAACCGACCAGCGCCGGGTACAGCGCCATAACCAGCACCACGAGCAAAGTGGCCAGCGCTGCGAACGGGGCCGGGGCGTTGCCATAATCGTGGAGGCTGATAAAAATCCAGTAAATGCCGAACCCGAACAGGCCCAGCCCGAACAGCCCACCGCGTAGCGCGGCCCGGCGTGGCGTGGCGGTTTCCCAACTCCAGAGCAGGACTATCGGTAGCAGAATTGCCAGCGGCCACAGGTCAAAGGGCGCAAAGGCCAGCGTCAACAGGGCACCGGCGATGAACACCAGCAGGTCAACGATCAGGGGACGACGTTGCGCAAACTCATTCATCTGCAACGGCAGCAGGCGGCGACTCCTGGCCATCGCGGAGCGTCATTTCCAGCAGGTGAATTTGCCGGTTGTCGGCGCGCAACACCCGCAGCCGAAAGCGGTTCAGGTCAATGATTTCCCCGCCCTTGGGCAGCCGACCAAGATCCATCATGACCAGTCCGCCGAGGGTGTCGGCTTTTTCGTCGCTGAGGTCAGCCTGGAAGTAGTCATTGAAATCTTCAACCGGCGTTAGCGCCTTGATGATGAAAGTGTCGCCTTGCGGGCGGATAAAAGCGCCCTCATCATCAATGTCGTGCTCATCGTCGATTTCGCCGACGATCTCTTCCAGCACATCTTCAATGGTGATGAGGCCCGCAACCCCACCGTATTCGTCGACCACGATGGCCATGTGCAGGCGGTTGCCGCGAAATTCCTTGAGCAGGATGTTCAGGCGCTTGCTTTCGGGAATGAATTTGGCGGGACGCAGAATGGCGCGTAGATCAAAATCTTCAAGACGGTCAAAGGCGTGGGCCAGCAGATCCTTGACAATCAGGATGCCGATGACGTTGTCCTTGTTTTCGTCAATGACCGGCAGGCGGGAATGGCCGGACTCGACCACTTCAGTAATGAGCCGCTCCAGGCTCCAGTCGTGTTCCAGCACCACCATCTGGGCGCGGGGGATCATCACATCCCGCACCTGGAGTTCCGACACTTTCATCACCCCTTCCATCATGGTCAGGGCGTCGGTATCCAGGAGTTCCCGTTGTTGCGCGTCGCGCAGCATCTCCATCAGTTCGTCCCGGTCCTTGGGTTCGCCCATCAGGGCGAGGCCTAAACGTTCCAGCCAGGATTTATGGCTCGGTTCGGATCGCTCGTCGTTCATCAGATTTTCCGCGAGAGACCCCGGCCTTCAGACCGGGGATGGATAGCGAATCGTGCCACGCACGGTCAGCCGTTGTTAGGTGCCGGTCTTTCCCGGCTGTCCGCTCGTAAGAGCCTGGTGACAGAGCCTTGCGGCTCGCTCCCCTCGCCCATGTTGCGTACCGGCATTTCGTCCCAATCCGTTTCGTGCTTACCCTATCGCGTGTCTGCAACCGGGACTTTCAGAGCCTGGGACTGAGGAAGCATCCCAGGGTGAGTCTTGAACCTATCCGCAACGTAGCCCCTTTCAACGTCCCTGTTAGGCGGGCTTAGGCTGGTCAACCGGAGCTTGCTCTCACAAGCTTCGCCCTTTAGGGCGGGGTGATTGACGGTCGTTCTTGAACATCTCCATAGGGGTCAGGATAGCCGAGGCCGGTCAGAATCCGGATTTCCAGGGACTCCATCGCTTCGGCCTGGGTTTCATCATGATCATAGCCCAGCAGATGCAAAACGCCATGCGCGACCAGGTGCGCCCAGTGGGCTTCCGGGGTTTTGTCCTGAATCACCGCTTCCCGCAACACCACCGGAGCGCAGATCACGATATCACCCAGCAACGCGCTATCAACTTCCGGCGGCGCTTCAAAGGGGAACGACAGGACATTGGTCGGCCCCTGCTTGTGACGGTAAGTCTCATTCAGGGCAGTGATTTCGGCCTCGTTGACAATGCGGATCGTCAGTTCAGCATCTTTTTGATAGCCAGCGCCAGCCAATGCCGCTTCGACCCAGCGCTGCAAATCGGCAGCGCTGGGTAGGCTTGGCAGGTCCAGCGCGATTTGTAAATCCAGTTCCAGCGTCATGCGGGGTTATCCTGTTCGTAACGGGCGTAGGCGCTGACAATCCGCTGCACCAGCGGATGCCGGACTACGTCGCGGGCGTTAAAGAAAGTCATACTGATACCCTCCACATCCTTGAGAATCTGGAGGACCTGGCGCAGGCCGGACTGGACGTTGCGGGGCAAATCCACCTGAGTGACGTCGCCGGTCACGACCGCTGTGGAACCGAAGCCGATGCGGGTCAGAAACATCTTCATCTGTTCTACAGTCGTGTTCTGCGCTTCGTCGAGAATGATGAAAGAGTCGTTGAGGGTCCGACCGCGCATGTAGGCCAATGGCGCAACTTCAATGATGTTGCGCTCAATCAGTTTGGCGACGCGTTCGAAGCCGAGCATTTCATACAGGGCATCGTACAGCGGGCGGAGATAGGGGTCGATTTTCTGCGCGAGGTCGCCGGGCAGAAAGCCGAGTCGTTCCCCGGCTTCCACCGCCGGACGCACCAGCACCAGCCGGCGAGCGGCATTGCTTTCCAGCGCATCCACTGCGCAGGCGACCGCTAAGTAGGTCTTGCCGGTGCCGGCGGGACCGACGCCAAAGTTGAGATCGTGATGCTGGATATTCCACAGGTAGTGCTGCTGATTGGGGCCGCGCCCGCGAATCAGGCCGCGCCGGGTGCGGATCAGCACTTCTTCGCCGTCCAGATCCACCTCGGCAATCAGTGCGTCGGCACCGGCCTCTTGCAGAAATAGATGCACTTGGGCCGGGGTCAGGGTCTCTTCGCCGGTTGCCCGATACAGGGCTTCCAGCACGGCCAGGGCGATCATGACCATGGGCGGTTCGCCGATCACCCGGAACTGGTGACCACGGTTGTTGATTTCGACACCGAGGCGACGCTCAATCTGGCGCAGATGCTCGTCCAGTTGGCCACAGAGATTGGCCAGGCGCTCGTTGTCGGCGGGTTGCAGCAGAACATCCTGAAAATGGGCGGGGGCGTTCAAGGCGGGGTTTTGAATGGTCAATCGGGTGAACCGGCGGGTTGCCGGGCGGGCCTGTCGGTATGAGCGACCAGTCGGCCACGCAGGGAATTGGGCAGCGCTTCGGTGATGATGACATCCGCGAAGTGTCCCAGGAGTGTCGCCGGGCCAGCGAAGTTGACGACGCGGTTATTTTCGGTGCGACCGGCCAGTTGCCGTTCATCCTTGCGCGAGGGTTTATCGACCAGCACCCGCTGGGTCGTACCGACCATTTGTGCGCTGATCGCCTGCGCACCAGCTTCCAGCCGCGCTTGAAGTTCCGCCAGTCGGGCCTTTTTGACCGCCAGTGGCGTGGGATCGGGCAGGCTGGCGGCAGGAGTGCCGGGCCGGGCGCTGTACAGAAAGCTGAAGCTGTGATCGAAGCCGATGTCGTCAATCAGCTTCATCGTAGCGGCGAAATCCTGATCGGTTTCGCCCGGAAAGCCAATGATGAAATCCGAGGACAGGCTGAGGTTGGGACGCACTGCGCGGAGTTTGCGCACCTTGGCCTTGTATTCCAGGGCAGTATGGCCGCGCTTCATCAGCGCCAGAATGCGATCCGAACCGCTTTGCACCGGCAGATGCAAGTGGCTGACCAGTTCGGGAACGCGGGCATAGACCGCGATCAGCCGTTCGGAAAATTCCACCGGATGCGAGGTGGTGTAGCGGATGCGGTCGATGCCATCGATAGTGGCGACGTGTTCGATCAGCAGTGCCAAATCAGCGCTGTCGCCATCGCTCATCAATCCCCGATAGGCGTTGACGTTCTGGCCGAGCAGATTGACCTCACGCACACCCTGTTGGGCCAGGGTCGCGACTTCCATCAACACGTCGTCAAACGGGCGGCTGATTTCATTGCCACGGGTGTAGGGCACGACGCAGAAGGTGCAGTATTTGTCGCAGCCTTCCATGATCGAGACGAAGGCGGATGGACCTTCAGCGCGGGGTTCCGGCAGGTGGTCAAATTTTTCAATTTCCGGGAAGGAGACATCGACCACCGGCTGTTGATCGGCCCAGACGCTGGCGAGCATTTCTGGCAACCGGTGCAGAGTCTGGGGGCCAAAGATCAGATCAACCTGGGGTGCCCGGTCACGCAGGGCTTCGCCTTCCTGACTGGCGACGCAGCCGCCCACGCCAATGACCACGCCGGGGCGGCGGTTTTTCAGCGCCTTCCAGACGCCCAGTTGCGAGAAAACCTTTTCCTGGGCCTTTTCGCGGATCGAGCAGGTATTCAGCAGCAGCACGTCGGCCTGTTCCGGGTCCTCGGTGCGCTCCAGACCACAGGCCGCCAGCAGCCCATCCGCCATCCGGGCGGAATCGTATTCATTCATCTGGCAGCCGTGGGTTTTGATATAGAGTTTGCGGGGCATTGGCGATTACTGAACAATAACAATGTTCAGCACTATAGCATCGCTGTTGAAGAGGCGCTAGTTGACTGCTTCGCTGATGTTGGCAAATGGATAAAGCTAAGCATCGGGTAAATCGGGTAGGGGGAAACCGCCTCGGCCAGTGGGGCGGCTCTCCGATCCCATTCACTTGGTCGATGGCGGCTCAACATTTTCTCATGTTCTAAATTCATCGATCCAACCTAGTGCGGGGATTTTCCACAACTGGTGCCGGACGGCTATAAGTCCCACGCCGCCGGTTTGCGCCAATGACTGATCCAGTCCAGCACTTCCTCGGCGGGCATCGGTCGGGAAATAACATAGCCCTGGGCGCAATCACAACCGAGTTGCATCAATAGCACCCCATGTTCCAGGCTTTCCACGCCCTCGGCAATCACGTCGAGCTTGAACCCCGCCGTTAGGCCAATAATGCCGCGAACAATCGCCAGATCGCCGGGATCAAACAGCATGTCACGGATGAAACCGCGATCAATTTTCAAGGTCTGCGCCGGCAACTGTTTCAGGTAGGTTAATGACGAATAACCCGTGCCAAAATCATCAATCGCAAACCGGATGCCCAGTTTCCGGCATTCGGAGATGACCTCAAACACCCGCTGGGTTTCCTCCATAGCGGTCGTTTCCAGGACCTCGATTTCCAGCCATGCCGGACGTACATAGGGATAATGTGCGAGACGCGCCTGCAACCGAATCACAAAGTCTGGTTGCTCAAGACAATGTGCGGACAGATTCACACTGACCGGGACAATCACGCCAGCGCCATGCCAGGCCGCCATCTGCTGAATGGCGCTTTCCAGCACCCAGTCATTGAAAACCGGCCCGAAATCAGCGTGTTCCACGACATGAATAAACGCGGCGGGTGCCAGCAGACCCTCCTCCGGATGCCGCCAGCGCGCCAAAGCTTCCATGCCAATCACTCGTCCCTGGCGCATATCCACTTTAGGCTGATAGTAGAGACAGAACTCGCCGGCATTCCAGCCCTGACGAATCCGTTCCAGCAGTTCCCGCTGGATCTGCGCGCGCCGATCACGCTCCGGATCAAACAGATGATAACGGTTACGTCCGCCCTGCTTGGCCCGGTACATGGCCTGATCGGCATGGCGGACCAGCGTATCCGGATCAGCGCCGTCGCCAGGAAAAAATGTGACGCCGATGCTGGCAGAGACCGAGACCTCTGCCGCTTTCAAGGTCAAGGGCGCAGACAACTTCGCCAAAATGCGCTCCAGAATCTGCTCGCCTTCCTCGATACCGTTTAAGTTATTAAGCAAAATCACAAATTCATCGCCGCCCAGTCGCGCTACCGTATCGTCGCCGCGCACACTCTGTTGAAATCGCTGTGCCACCTGCACCAGTAGTTCATCGCCGGCAGCATGGCCCCAGAGGTCATTCACCGGCTTGAAGCCATCCAGGTCCAGATAGCAGACCGCCAGCATTCGACGTTCCCGCTGCGCCTTGGCCAGCATCAGGCGCAGCCGATCGGCCAGCAATGTCCGGTTGGGCAACCCGGTCAACGGATCGTAGTAGGCCATCCGCTCCAGTCGCATCTGGCTTTCCTTAAAAACCGAGATGTCGGCCAACAAGGCGACATAATAGGTTACCTGGCCATTGGCGTTATGGACGGTCGAGATCGAGGTGCTCTGGGGATAAATCGCGCCGCTTTTGCGCCGGTTCCAGATTTCGCCATGCCAGTAACCGCGTTCAGTAATCGACTGCCACATCTCGACATAAAATGCCGTGTCGTGATGGCCAGACTTCAGGAATTTCGGATTACGGCCCATCGCCTCATCACGCGAATATCCGGAAATTTCTTCAAAAGCCCGATTAACATCAACAATCGTCCCTTCTACATCGGTAATGACGATACCTTCACGGGCATGTTCGAAGACATTAGCCGCCAGCCGCAACGCTTCTTCGTTCTGTTTACGCTCGGTAATATCCTGGATGCTTTCCATGGCGGCGACAACGACGCCCTGACTGTCGCGGATCGGGGCGGCGGTGAAAAACAGCCATTTGTTGCCCAGCTTTGGAAAAAAGCCTTCCCCTTCCCAAACCCGCCCGGCCAACTCCCGCTCCTGAATGCCTCCCGAATAATACTGACCCCTTTTCGCCGCATCGGCGTCGTCCAGCACCAGATCCAGCAGGCAGGGGCGCGGCGCATTATAAAAAGCCCGCCATTGATCACGGGTGCCGATCATCATCGCCGCTGACATGCCCGTCAACGCCTCACAGGCGCGATTCCAGTGCGTCAACCGGTGATTCTGGTCCGCCACGAACAACGGCACCGGACTGCCATCGAGTATGCGTCGCAAGCGGGTTTCGCTACTGGCCAGCGCCTGTTCCGCTTTTTTGCGTTTGGTGAAATTGCTGGCGGTGAGGACGGCTCCGGCAAATTTTCCCTGGAGGTCATAGAAAAGCTCTGCACCGACCCGAAAGATCCCGGCCACTGCGCCATCCCGGCCCATCAACTCCTGCTCCTCTAAATAATGCCGCCGTTTGGCGATGACCTCGACCCAGATCGAGGCCGACACTGTCCGTAATGTCGGCAGGCTTTGTTCATAGGTGGCCAGGGTCTTCGGTGGCAACAGCGCATCGACCGAGGTTCCCATCAAGGCTTCCGGTCGGAAGCCCAACTCCCGATAGGCCGCAATATTGGCCTGCACAATCATGCCGTCCGGATTGGTCACGATCAGCATGTCATGCATACTCGCCAGGATCTGCTGCACAAACCGCGACAGTTCCCGCTCGCGCTGAACGGTTTGATCGAAGCATTCCCGTTCCGCCTGCATGGTTTCCATGACCTGATCCATGCGCTGGGTCAGGGACAGGAGGGTGCGATCACGCGCCGCAACCACGCGCCGCAAGGCGTCAATTTCCTCCAGGAGCTGGGCTTGCGTCTCGCTCATACCGACGCCTGCGGCTTCAACAATCGGACAATTTCGGTTACGGCGTGCGGAACGGCCTGCTCAACCACGGGGGACAGGCCAATCTGGAACGGCGTAATGTCCATGACGGTCACGACCCGCAACAGCGTGCCCTTCGGCATCGAGGAAATGAACGGTGCAGACCAGATAGGGATCATGCGAGCGAATGACATGGCCAATTTCCAGATCTATTAAGGGGATGCCGATCAGATTTTGCTCCCAATGGCCAGGAACCCCCGCGCTGTCACGCGGCGAGGCGTTCCACGAGGTCGGCGTAATCACCTGGTAGCGGTCAAAGACGCCATTTCACATTGCGGAAAGAATACCTATAAAAATAGTACAGATTTGGCAAATCAACCAGAGCCAGGCAATTTTAAATTACCAGGCAATCGGTTGTCCGTCGCGGAAAAAGCCGCCGGTGGGGCCATCGTCCGGCAACGTCGCCGCCCAGACAATGCCCGCCGCGCCCTGCTCCACCGTCCGTTCCGCATGTGGTCCGCCCATGTCAGTGCGCACCCAGCCAGGACAGACGGAGTTGACCAGGATGTTATAGCCCTGCGTCTCCGCCGCCAGGATGCGGGTTAGCGCGTTCAGGGCCGTCTTGGAAATCCGGTAAGCAGGCGACTTGCCTTCCATCTCGCTTAACTGGCCCATGCCGCTGGACATATTCACCACCCGGCCATAGTGCTGCTGCTTCATCAACGGGATCAGTTCCTGGGCCAGCAGCAGCGGACCGTACAGATTAGTTTTCAGGGTCGTGGTCAGAGTTTCCAGGCTGGCGTTGAACACACTGGCCCCGCCTGTTTCCTCGGTGCCGTGAATATCGAGAAAGACCCCGGCGTTATTCACCAGGATGTCCAACCGCCCGCACCGGCTGTGAATGAATGCGCCCAACTCGGCGACGCTGCTTTCCGAGGTCACATCCAGCGGTTGGAACAGGACATCAAGCCCTTCCGCCAGGAGTTTTTCCATGGCCACCGCGCCTTTGCCGACATTGCGACTGGTGATAATGACCCGAATATTGCGTTTGGCCAGTTGCCGCGCCGTTTCCAGCCCCAGACCCCGGTTGGCACCGGTTACCACGGCGACCGGTTTTTCACTTTTACCTGTCAACATCATGTTCTCCCCCAGTCTGTTGTTTTATTCACACTTGCTGTTGTAAATATTAACAGTATCTTGTCGGGGAACAAAACCGGAAAAGTCAAATCTTCTGTGCCGCCTTTGCGTGCGACACGGCGGTACGCAAGGCGATCAGGTAACTGTCAACGCCAAAACCGCTGATCTGGCCCTGGACGATCTCGGCAAACACTGAACGGTGGCGGAATTCCTCGCGGGCATGGATATTCGACATGTGCAATTCGACAATCGGGCAGGTCAGAATAGCCAGCGCGTCGCGGATGCCGTAGCTGTAATGCGTCCAGGCCCCGGCGTTGATCAGTACCGCATCGACGTTATCGAAATAAGCCTGGTGAATGCGCTCGACCATCGCGCCTTCATGGTTGGTCTGAAAACTTTCAATCTCGACACCGAGTTCTTTGGCGACTTCGCGCAATTGCGCGTCAATCTCCGCCAGCGTCAGCGTACCGTACTGCTTCGGATCGCGCTTGCCGAACATGTTGAGGTTAATACCTTGCAGCATAAGGACTTTCATAATTTTCTCCAGTCAATGATTCGGACTGTTCTTTTTTTTAAAACCTTTGGGTTGCTTAACTCCGGTTGCCTACGGTTCAGGAACCCACTAGTGGTCTGTCATGTTTGAATTTGTGGATAAAGTCGCCTGAGTTTGATCCGGGCATCGGGGGTCGTGAATTGCCAATCCACCCCCTTCTGCACCGTATTGCGCCGGGTTTCCCAGGCC